>NZ_JBGEVE010000001.1:173775-252708 GCF_048514265.1 Actinomyces sp. SKVG-SVH-4(1)
CTTGTCACCGCCACCGTTGTTCTCGGTGGTCTTCTGCTCCGTGGTCTTGTCACCGCCACCGTTGTTCTCGGTGGTCTTCTGCTCGGAGGTCTCGGTCTCGGTGGTAGAGCGCTCGGAGCTCGCGATGGTGAAGGTGTGCTGGGAGACCGTGGTGACGGTCTGGCTGGTGGCCGTCTCGCTGTGGTGAGAGCCGGTCAGCACCAAGACGTACTCCCCGTCGGGGGCGTCAGTGGGAGCGGGCAGGTTGCCCGTGAGGTTGCCGTTGGCGTCAACCGTCAGCTCACCAAGGGTGTAGCTGACGCTGGAGTCGCTCTTGCTCCTGAGGAGGACCGTGACCTTCTCGCTGGCGTAGAAGCCCTGGGCGTGGAAGGTGAAGGTCTGGGACTGGCTCTCCGTGCGGGCGGAGACCTCGTAGGAGCCGGAGATACGCGTGTCGTCGAAGTAGATCTGTGTCTGCTGCTGCTTGGTGACCTGGGTCATCTCAGTCTTGTCACCGTAGGTCATGCAGCCAGCGCCAATGGTCCACCCGTCAGTGGTGGTGGCGGTGGTTGTGCCGATGGACTTGATGAGCGCCGCCAGGTCGAGGTCGGAAGTCCAGCTGCCGTCCGCAGCCGCCTCGGTCTTGACAACGTCGGAAACGGAGCCGTCAGGTGCGTACAGCGCGATGCCGACGGTGGCCTGCTTCCCGGTGCAGCCGGTTCCCGAGATGGTGAAGGACGTGTTGGTGCTGGAGGAGGCGAAGGTCTTCTCCTGAGTGATCTTGAAGCTGCTGCCAGCGGCGGTCTTGCCGGGGGCCGGAGTGGCCTCGCCGGTCTTGCTGGGAGCCGGGCTGGGCTGAGCAGGTTTGCCGGGGGGCGTGGTGGCCTCGGCGGTGCTGCTGGGGGTGCTCGAGCTGTTGCTGTTGGAGCTGTTGGCGAGAACGGGGGAGGCAATGAGCGAGGCTCCGGTCATTGCGGCCACCGCGCTGGCTGCGGCCAAGGGGCGTCCAAGACGCATGTGTCCTCCTAGGTCTGACGGGGGGAACGATGGTTGCCGGCGATCCGATTCTTCGTCGACTCGTTATCTACCGTAACGATGAATAGGGCGAGGGCGTGGGTCTCTGAGGTGATACCAGCCACATATGGGAGTGTCCTCCCTCACGTGAAAATGTGGGGTGGTCGTGTGAGAAGGGCGACGAAAGGCTGATGTGGCGGGAAACCCTCGGGGTCTCTCCGATGAGTGACTAGGCGCCCGCTGGCCGACAGGTTTTGGGCGTGTACCCGTAGCCGGCCAGCAGATCGCGCGACTCCTGGTTGGGGGAGACGATGATCGACTCATCCCGAGGTCCTGTCGGAAGGTCGATGACCGTCGTGGTTCCGGCCCGTCCGGCTTTGGAGGCGCTACGTCCCAGTGAGACCAGGTCTGCGAGCCCGGTACCTGAGTCCAGGGTGATGTTCCCGGCCACGGTGTGCGCCAGCTGATGGAGCGAGATGGGGTTACTGGCCCTCTGCCCGATGGCGGACAGTACGGCCTGCATGACGGTGGCCGTGGACTGGCTGCGGCGTTGGGCGCCGTCGGCCTGGCTCATGGCCACCCAGCTGCCGTCGCGCAGGATCTCCGGGTGCCGTGAGCGGACAAGGGCCAGGGCGTCGATCCCACTGAGCCGGTGGCGGCCTGCGGAGGTGAGGTTCAGACCGGTGTAGGTGTCTCGAACCGGCTCGGGGATGTCCACCTCAACGCCTCCCAGGGAATCGATGATGGTGGCGAACTGAGCCATGTCGATGGTTACCAGATGCGTGGTGGGGATTCCCAGGCCGGTGCACAGGGCGTTGACCGTGTTCTGCGGTCCCGGGACGTAGGTGGTGGCCAGGCGGTCCAGCTCCATGCCCTTGCTGTTGATGGTCAGGTCCCGGGGCAGGTTGATGACGGTGAGTCCGTCCTGGGATGGGCGTACCAGGGCGATGACGTCGGCGCGGGAGCCTTCCACCTCCTGAGTGGTTCCGTAGCGGCTCTGGTCTCCCGGCACGGTGGCGCGCGAGTCGGTTCCCAGGATCAGCCAGGTCTCGCCGGCCGTCGGGGAGGAGGTTGAGGGCATGGCGATATCGACGCGTGCGGGGCGATGAACCAGGACAGCCACATCCGCCCCCAGCGCCAGGGCGGTCGTCATGACCGCAGCGCTCAGGCCGACGACGATCTTGCGTCGCCTCGACCAGCGCCTGATGCCTGTGCCACCCCGATCTCGACGGCCTCGCAGAGGCTGGTGGAAGGCGGTCTCGGCGGGGTCCCCGGTGGTGTCTGAGGCCTCCGAAGGGGCTGCGCTGTGCTCGTCGTGGGAGGTGGTGTCCATGGTCTCAGTGTCCGCTTCGGGGCAGTGCTGTGCCGTCAGGCGGGGACGCGCGTGCCGTGTGGCGGTGACGGGATGGAACGAGACCGCCGGGGAGACAGCACGTGCGGTGCTGTCTCCCCGGCGGGAAGGTGTTCCCAGTCAGACTGGGAGGAGGCGATCAGGCCTTACGACGACGCACAACGAGGGCGCCGCCACCGATGGCCACGAGGGCCGCGGCAATGCCGCCGAAGAGCAGGCCGTTGGCACCGGTCTGGGCCAGGGGCTTGCCCGAGGTGGGGGAGGAGGCCGCCGGGGTGGCCTCGGTGCTGGCCGGGACGTTCACGCTGCCGTTGGTGGCGGGAGCGGTCGGGTTGGCGGTGGCGCCACCGTTGCCGGTGATGCCGTTGTCACCGTTCTCCACGAGGTCGAGGGAGCCGCCCTTGGCGACGACGGTCTTGGTGCTGCTGCCGCCCTCGCCGTAGCGGTCGCCCTCGATGGTCAGCGTGTACTCGCCGTCCTCCACGTTCGAGGGGGCCGGAAGCTCGCCCGTGACGTTGCCGTTGTCGTCAGCCGTCAGCGTGCCGACGGGGTAGGTCTTGGAGGAGTCGGTCTTGCTGACCAGGGTGAGGGTGACCTTCTCCTTGGGGGAGAAGCCCTTGACGTCCACCGTGATCTTCTGGGCGCCGTTCTCGTCGGTGGTGATCTTGTAGGTGCCGTCCACGTCGGTGTCGTCGAAGGCGATGCCCTGCTGGTCCTGACCCTTCTCCTCGCCGTAGGAGACGCAACCGGCCACGAGGGACCAGCCGTCGTCCGAGCCGTCCGTCTTGGCCTCAGCGCCAGTGGACTTGACCAGCTCGGGGATGTTCAGCGTGGTGGACCAGTTGCCCTCGGCGTCGGGGGTGGCTTTCACGATGGTGGACATCTGGCCCTTGGAGGTGTGGAGGGCGATGCCGACAGCCGCGTCCTTGCCGGTGCAGCCGGTGCCCGACACCGAGAAGGCGGTGTCCGAGGGGTTGACGATGACCTGCTGGTCCTCGGCGAACTTGAAGGCGAGGGAGTCGCCGGCCAGGGCGGGGGAGGCGGCAAGGGAGGCGCCGATGGCGGCGGCCATCACGCTCGCGGCGGCCAGGGGGCGTCCGAGACGCATGAGTACTCCTAGATATAGGGGGATAGGTGGCAACCGGTGAGTCGGGGTATCACCGCGTTGTCCCCACCCTAGCGTTCCTCAGGGCGAGGTTCTACGGTTTTTTGTGAATGAGGTATCGACCTCATTCGGGAGTAGTTGTGGATTCTTCTAAGTAGGGCAACGAGTTTCGGACCCTGGGGCTTGAATCCGAGCGACCGGGCCGTTTACCAAATAGAGACTCGCTCGTTTGGTGACAACCACAAGGCGTCGTCGGAATCCACCGCGAAGGCCTTGTAGAAGGCATCCACATTGCGCACGATTCCGTTACAACGGAACTCCGCCGGCGAGTGCGGGTCGACGGTCAGGAGAAGCTCCGCGTAGTCCGGACGGCTCTTGGAGCGCCAGATCCGTGCCCAGGAGTAGAAGAAGCGCTGCAGGCCGGTGAGCCCGTCGATGACAGGAGCCTCATCCACTGAGGGGATGCCGGCGTCGGCCAGAGCCAGGGAGTAGGCCTTGAGGGCGATGCCCAGGCCACCCAGGTCACCAATGTTCTCCCCGATGGTTAAAGCGCCGTTGACGTGCGGGATCTCCTCCTGTGCCGTGCCCGCCTCCCGGTGCTTGGCGACGACGACCTCGGGCGTGTAGGCGTCGTACTGGCTGATGAGCGCGCTCGTGCGCTCGGTGAAGGCCTCCCGGTCCTCCTGGGTCCACCAGTCGCTGACCTTTCCGGTGCCGTCGAAGGTCGAGCCCTGGTCATCGAAGCCGTGGCCGATCTCGTGACCGATGACAGCACCGATCCCCGCGTAGTTCACAGCGTCGTCGGCCTGCGGGTCGAAGAAGGGAGGCTGAAGGATCGCCGCGGGGAAGACGATCTCATTCATGGTGGGGTTGTAGTAGGCGTTGACCGTCTGAGGGGTCATGTGCCACTCGTCGCGGTCCACCGGCTTGGTCAGCTTGTTCAGCGAGTAGGCCATGTCGGCCCGCTCCACGCTGCGCACCGAGGCCAGGACGTCCCCGGGGACGACCTCGACGGCGGAGTAGTCGCGCCAGCGCACCGGGTAGCCGATCTTCGGGGTGAACAGCGCCAGCTTCTCCAGGGCCCGCTCCCGCGTGGCTGGACTCATCCACTCCAGCGAGGAGATGGACTGGTGGTAGGCCTCGATGAGCCTGCCCACCAGGGCCTCCATCGCCGACTTGTGCGACGGCGGGAAGTGGCGCTCCACGTAGATCTCGCCCAGTGCCTCACCCAGGCAGGACTCCACCAGGCCGACGCCGCGCTTCCAGCGGGGCCGCAGCTCGTCGGTCCCCTGGAGCGTGCGGCCGTAGAAGTCGAAGCTCTCCTCCACGAAGGCCCCCGACAGCAGGCTGGCCCGTCCGTGAACGACGTGCCAGGCAACCCAGGCCTTGAGATCCTCCAGGTCGGTCTCCTGCCAGACGCCTGCCGCGTGGGGGAGGTAGTCGGGCTGGGTGACGATGGCCTCCTCGAGGAAGGAGGTCTGCTCGATGCCGGCGCTCCGGGCGGCCGCACGGATTCCCTCGCGCCACTCGTCCCAGGGCAGGCCTGTGGCCGAGTCCACGATCTGCTGCCAGGACATCGGGTTGTTCATCTTCTCCACGTCACGGCAGGTGACGCGGTCCCAGTGGCCCTTGGCCAGGGCGGTCTCCACGGCCATGACCCGTTCGGCGAGGTCCTCACCCGAGGCGCCGAAGGAGTCCGTCAGGCCCGCCAGCGCCATCATCCTGGCCACGTGCTCCACGTAGGCCTGGCGCAGCGGGGCCTGAGCCTCCTCGCGGTAGTAGGACTCGTCCGGCAGCCCCAGTCCCGACTGCCCCACCCAGCTCGTATAGCGCTCCGGGTCATTGATGTCGACCTCGACATCCGCGCCGACCACGCCCATGAAGCCGACGGGAGTCATCTCTCCCAGCGCTCGGGCCAGCTCCTCCTTGGAGGAGGCGCCCAGCACCGGTGCCAGCTCCCCAGCCAGCGGCTCGGCCCCGAGCTCCTCCAGATGGGCCTCGTCCATGAAGGCCTGGTAGAGGGCGCCGACCCGGCCCCGGTTGGTGGACAGGACCTCCGCGGCCCCCTCGGGCGCCACGCAGGAGAACTGCTCGGCAAGCTCCTCGACGATCTGGCGGCAGGCGGCCTCGGACTCGTCGCGCAAGGTGGTGAAGGCGCCGCTGCTGGGACGGTCCGCCGGGATCTCGGCGGTCGCAAGCCACTGGCCGTTGACGAAACGGAACAGGTCGTCCTGGGGGCGCACCGAGGTGTCGGTGTGCGCCGTCTCCAGCACGCCGGCGAGGACCGCGTCGGCGGCGGGGGAGCTGCTCGCCGGCTGGGAGCGCTGAGCCGGTGAGTCCGATGCAGGGCCGGTGGGAGTCGGTGAGGTCGCGCAGGCGTCAGTCATAGCGGACACGCTAACCCGCTCCGCTGCTCTCAGGCGCCCCGACGGCGCCCATTGCCTCATGGTGCGAAGCGCTGTTCGCGTGAGGCACAATTCTGCCCATGCGCATCCATATCGCCTCCGACCACGCCGGTTATGAGCTCAAGAGCGCCGTGAGCGCGCACTTGAGGGAGCAGGGGCACACCGTCATCGACCATGGAGCCCACTCCTACGACCCGGATGACGACTACCCCGCCTTCTGCCTGGCTTGCGGGGAGGCCGTCGTGGCCGACGCCGGGAGCCTGGGCATTGTTCTCGGGGGCAGTGGCAACGGGGAGCAGATCGCCGCCAACAAGGTGGACGGGGTGCGTGCCGCCCTGGCCTGGTCGATCGAGACCGCCAGGCTCGCCCGCCAGCACAACAACGCCAACGTCGTCGCGCTGGGCGGTCGCATGCACGATCTGGGGGCGGGCCTGGCGATCATCGATGCTTTTCTCGCCGAGCCCTTCAGCGGCGATGAGCGCCACGTGCGTCGCATCGCCCAGCTCACCGACTACGAGAGCCGCGTTCATGACGCCCCCGCTCCAGCGGCTGATCCCACCGGCGCCCCCACCGGGGCCTGAGTATGCCGGAGGGGCACACCATCCACCGGCTCGCCGCCGCCCTTGACGAGCTCTACGGCGGTCAGAGCCTGCGCGTGCGCTCGCCGCAGGGGCGCTTCGCCGACGGGGCGAGTCGTCTTGACGGTCAGGTCCTCCTGGGCAGCCAGGCCCACGGCAAGCACCTCTTCCTGCCTTTCGGCCCCCGCGCCGACATGTCTCTCGACGACGCCTCCGTCACCTGGCTGCGGATCCACCTGGGCCTCTACGGGGCATGGACCTTCGACGGCGACCGTGAGTTCACAGCGCCCCACGCCATCGGGGCGCCGCGTCGGCGCGTCGGGGAGCGTGGCGAGCACGCCCTCAAAGGTGGGGGAGGGTCGGCCCTGACCGGGCTGAACGGCGGGAGCCTCGAAGCCGAGGGGCAGGGCACAGTCACACACGGGCCCGCCCCCGAGGAGTGGGAGCCTCCCGAGCCGCGTGGCGCGGTGCGGCTGCGGCTGCTCGGCGAGCACGGGGTGGCCGACCTGACCGGACCGGCGGCCTGCGAGCTGCTGGACGCCGAGGGCGTGGCCGCTGTCCGCCGTCGCCTCGGCCCGGACCCGCTGCGCGCTGACGGCGACGTGGAGGCCTTCGTGGCCAAGGCGCGCTCGCGGCGCAAGAGCATCGGGGAGCTGCTCATGGACCAGTCCGTCATCTCCGGAGCCGGCAACATCTACCGGGCCGAGACGCTCTTCCGGGTCGGGGTCTCGCCCTTCCGAGCGGGCAACCGCATCAGCCAGGAGCGGCTGCGGGCCATCTGGGAGGACCTGCGTCCTCTCATGGAGTACGGGGTGGCCACCGGCTTCATCACCACCGTCGACCTCGACGATGTCCCCGCCCCACTGCCACCTGACGACCCCGAGGCCGGCCGGTGGTACGTGTACCACCGCACCGGCCGTCCCTGCCTGCGCTGCGGGACCCCGGTGGCGGAGCGGGAGGTCGCCTCCCGCCGGCTCTTCTGGTGCCCGACCTGCCAGGCCCGCTGAAACCGGCTGGAGACCCTCCGGGTCCCACTAAGGTGGCGGCATGTCGAACGCCTCGCCCGCCCTGCACTCCTCGAGCTGGTCCTCCTCGACCGCCGGCCTGCTGACCCGCGACCACCACCTGACCGTTCCCCTGGACCGCAGCGGGCAGGGGGACTCAGCCCCCGACGGGACGGAGTCCATCACCGTCTACGCCCGTGAGATCTCAGCCGTGGGCATCGACCCGGTCTCCCGGCCGCCACTGGTCTTCCTTCAGGGCGGGCCGGGCTGCGAGGCACCCCGCCCCAGTGCCGACTCCGGGCTCGGCTGGATCGGTGCGATCCTCGAGCACCACCGACTCATCCTCGTCGACCAGCGCGGCACCGGAGCCTCCAGCCCGGTGGACCGGCCCGATGCCGCCGGCACCCCAGCAGACACCGCCCGGCTGCTCACTCACCTGCGCGCCGATGAGATCGTCGAGGACTGCGAGGACCTGCGCCGCGCTCTGGGCCTGGAGCGCTGGAGCCTGCTGGGCCAGTCCTTCGGAGGGTTCTGCGTCACCCGGTACCTCTCCGAGCACGCCCAGAGCCTGGAGAAGGTCTACATCACCGGCGGCCTGCCCGCCGTCGGGCACAGCATCGACGAGGTCTACGCCCTCAGCTACGAGGCGATGCGCCTCAAGAGCGAGGAGTACTACACCCGCTTCCCCCAGGACCGCGACCGCATGGCGTCCCTGGTTGAGAAGGCCGGTCGGGGCGAGCTGAGGACGGCGGGAGGGGATTTCGTAGGACCCGAGCGCCTGCGCTCGCTCGGCGCCCTGCTGGGCGGGGCCGGGGGAGCGGACACGATCCACTACCTCCTGGAGCGCGACCCCGACTCCTGGGCCTTCCGCTACGACCTGGGGCAGTGCCTGCCCTTCGGCGGCAGGTTCCCGCTCTACGCCGTCATCCACGAGTCCTGCTGGGCCGACGCCGGCACCACCGACTGGGCCGCGCAGCGGGTGCGCCCCGCGGTCTTCGACGACGATCCCACCCTGCTGACAGGCGAGCACGTGCGCCGTGAGGCCTTCGTCGAGGACGCCGGTCTGCGCCCCTGGCTTGAGGTGGCCGACCTCCTGGCCGCGCACGAGTGGCCGGCGCTCTACGACCCGGCCCGTCTCAAGGCCACGACGACCCCCGGGGCGGCCGCCGTCTACGCTCGCGACGTGTTCGTGCCGATGACCACCTCCCTGGAGACGGCCGCGCTCATCCCCGGCCTGCGCACCTGGATCACCAGCGAGTACGAGCATGACGGCTCACGCGCCTCCGGCGGTCGGGTCTTCAAGCGCCTGCGAGACCTGGCCGCCGGGGTGATCGCCCGCTGACAGCTGTGCCCCGGTGCGCCACCGGGCGCACCAGGGCACAGCCGGGTGCTTGAGGAGCACGCGAGGGACGGGCGTGAGGCGGCCCCCGGGTGCCCGCTGGGATGCTGTGAGGCGGCTCAGATGTAGATGGTCGGGTCCATCATGAGCTCGGGGTCGGTGCGGGGGTCGCGGGCCCGGCTGGGCACGCCCACGGCGACATGACCCTGCGGGAGGTTCTTCACCAGGACCGCGTTGGCCCCCACCTTGGCCCCGTCCTCGACGGTGACCGGTCCCAGGACCTTGGCACCCGCGCCGATCTGCACGTTGTTGCCGATGGTGGGGTGGCGCTTGCCCGGACTCATTGACACCCCGCCCAGAGTCACTCCGTGGAACAGCAGGACGTCGTTGCCGACCTCCGCGGTCTCACCGATGACCACGCCCATGCCATGGTCAATGAAGAAGCGCTCACCGATCGTCGCGGCCGGGTGGATCTCGATACCGGTGAAGTTGCGGGCCGCTTGAGACAGGGCGCGTGCCGCGAATCGGTACCCCTTGTGCCACAGCTTGTGAGCCGCCCGGTGCGCCCACAGGGCGTGGACACCCGGGTAGAGGAGGGCCACCTCCACGCTGGAGCGGGCGGCGGGGTCGCGCTTGCGAGCCGTGGCCAGGTCCTCGCGGGCCAGGTCCAGGAGGGACCTCTGGGAGTTGTGCATGGTGTGCTCCTGTGATGGGTGACGGTGCGGCTCAGGTCGGCTGGTGAGCCTTCACCTCGCCCGCTGCGCCGATGACAACACCGACGGCGGCTCACCTGTTCCCAGGTTCGCCGCCGTCGGGGGAGTCAGTCGAGGAAGTCCTTGAACAAGGGCGTGGACAGGTAACGCTCACCGGTGTCAGGCAGGACGGTGACGATGGTCTTGCCCTCGAACTCAGGGCGCCTGGCCAGCTCGCTGGCGGCGGCCAGAGCGGCGCCCGAGGAGATCCCCACCAGGAGACCCTCCTCCGCAGCGGCCCGGCGAGCGTAGGTGATGGCGACGTCGGACTCGATGTGGAGCAGCTCGTCCCAGATGCCCTGGTCAAGGATCTCGGGAACCACGTTGGGCCCCAGGCCCTGGATCTTGTGGGGAGCGGCCTGGCCCTCGCTCAGAAGCGGGGACTCGGAGGGCTCGACGCCGTAGATCTTCACCCCGGGCTTCTCCTGGCGCAGAACCTGGCCCACTCCGGTCAGCGTGCCCCCGGTGCCGATACCGGCCACGAAGACGTCGATGTCGCCCCCGGTCTGCTCCAGGATCTCCCGAGCCGTGGTCTCGCGGTGGATCTTGGGGTTGGCCGGGTTGGTGAACTGGGAGGCGAGGATCGAGTTGGGGGTGGCGGCCTGGATCTCCTCGGCCCGCTTGACCGCGCCGGCCACGCCGCCCTCGGTGGTCAGCACCAGCTCCGCACCGAAGGCGCGCATGATGGCCCGGCGCTCCTTGGACATGGTCTCGGGCATGGTGATGATGACCTTGTACCCCAGGGCCGCTCCCACCATGGCCAGGCCAACGCCGGTGTTCCCGGAGGTCGCCTCCACGATGGTGCCACCGGGCTTGAGGTCACCGGAGGCCTCCGCGGCGCGCACGATGGACAGGGCGATGCGGTCCTTGACCGAGGCGGCCGGCTCGAAGGCCTCCACCTTGGCCAGGACGGTGGCGGGGGCGCCGTCGGTGACGCGGTTGATGCGGACCAGGGGAGTGTTGCCGACCAGGGCGGTTGCGTCGGGTGCGTACGTCATAGTGATGTCCTTCGAGTGTGGGTTGGGTGAGTCCTGTGGTGACGGCGACCGGCGGTGCCGCGTGATGAGGCGACGTCGGGCCCATGAGGACTCGTGAGAGAAAAAGAAGTGGGACGGTCCGCGTCCGTCAGGGGCCACGTCATGAGGAGTGGCTCGAACAGCAGGGATGGCCGCCTGCTCCGGGAGCGCCGGGCATGCGCGCAGCGGTACGCGCACAGATGTCGTGGCCAGGCGCTCTACCGACACCGGCAGCAGCAGCACGCGGGCGCAATGGGCATGGAGGACGAGGACATGGTGCGCATGACGGTCTTAACCATCATGGGTCCTCCTTAGTTCCTCAGGGCGACTGGCTGCGCCTACCCGGGCGTGAACTGCTCATCCGGGGCGTGGTGCCCCGGCTGTTGGTTGAACCCTACCCCGCCCCCGATGGTGATTGCCACATCCGTCCGGTATCTGCTCGCATCGTGGTCGCGAGCACGGCCGAGCCCGCGGGTGTGGGTGAGCGTATCCGGGGGAGCGGGGGAGCTCGGCCCTGGGCTTCAGGCCGGGGGCACGGGGACCTCCACCAGTCGGCTGCCGGCCGGTTCTGCTGCCCCCTCGCCGCGGGTCAGGGCCGCCAGCGGGGCGTGCAGGAGCTCAGGATCGGCACAGGACGTGGCCAGCACGAGGACCGCGTGGGTCGGTCCCCAGATCGTCTCCTCGACGTGAATGGTCGGGGCCGGGGCGGTCGTCCCACCCTCCGCCGTCGGCCCCGATGCCGTGGTGGGATTGCGGGAGCGCAGCTCCGCCTCGATCCTGCCGGCCTGGGCCACCGGAACCCGCAGGTCCCACAGATGAAGCCGGGTCAGGGTGACCCGTGCAGCCGCCTGCAGCGCCTGAGCGGTCGCCTCGGAGTAGGCGCGCACCAGTCCGCCGGTCCCTAGGAGCGTTCCGCCGAAGTAACGGGTGACGACGACGGTCGTGTTGGCCAGTCCCGTTCCCCTCAGGACGTCGAGCATGGGCTGTCCGGCCGTGCCGGAGGGCTCGCCGTCGTCGTTGGAGCGCTCGGTGGGTGGAGCGGCCAGGGCGTGTCCGTCGGAGAGATCGGTAAGTGTCAGCGCCGAGCAGTGGTGGCGCGCGTCGGGGTAGGTGGAGCGCACGTCCGCAATGAAGCCCCGGGCCTCGTCCATGGAGTCCGTGCGGCAGGCGCGTGCCAGGAAGTGGGACTTCTTGATCTCCAGGTCGATCTCGGGCTGCTCGCCGCGGGCCAGGGTGATGAGCCCGGGAAATGGCTGCTCCTGAGACGGCTGGTGCGATGGTGTGCGAGGGGCGTGCGGGGCCATGGCAGGATCCTCGCACGGGGCGGGCGCGGGACCGATGTCACACGCCTTGAGGTGCTCCTGGACTGGAAGCGGTCCCGGCGATGTCGTTATGGTGTCCCTCGGTCCAGTTTCGAGGGGTCATCCGATCCCCAAGGTTCACGAGAGAGGAGCGGGCCCATGGCAGTGCCGAAGCGGAAGATGTCCCGCAGCAACACCCGCAACCGCCGCTCACAGTGGAAGGCCAAGCTCACCGAGCTCAACACCATCCGCGTCCAGGGCCGCGAGATCTCCGTCCCTCGCCGTCTGGCGCGGGCCTACAAGGAGGGCCTCATCGAGCAGTGAGGCTGCTGGTGGAGGGGTGAAACCCTTCATCCATGCGGGTGTAGCTCAATGGTAGAGCCTCTGCCTTCCAAGCAGATTGCGCGGGTTCGATTCCCGTCACCCGCTCTGTGAGCCGAAAGGGGCCGCTCCTCGGCGGTCCCTTTCGTCACGTCACGGGCTGTGGCGCAGTTTGGTAGCGCACCTGCTTTGGGAGCAGGGGGCCGCGGGTTCAAATCCCGCCAGCCCGACTCCTCGTCCCGTGGTCGGACGGCCTGTGCGCAGACCGCATTCAGGTGCGCGTCGAGGCGGATGCATGGCCCGTGAATATGCCGATGCGGCCCGCGGCCAGGACGACCGTGCCCGGTGCCACCTCCTGTGTCCAGACTCATGCGCCAGGTGCGGACGCAGCGTCGATCCCACTGTCCGTTTGCCCTAAGATGGCACGGATTGACGCCACAGACGCGCGTCCGCCGAGCGCCTCCGAGCGCGTCGGTGTTACCGCAGAACTCAGACCTTGGGAGCAACCCCCGTGAAGACCACTGTCGAGAATCTTGACCCCAGTCGCATCAAGCTGACCGTTGAGGTCCCCTATGAGGAGCTCAAGCCCAGCCTGGATGCCGCCTACAAGGAGATCGGCTCCCAGATCCAGGTCCCCGGCTTCCGTCGCGGTCACGTCCCCAACCGGGTCATCGACCAGCGCGTCGGCCGTGGGACCGTCATCCAGGAGGCCGTCAACAACAAGCTCTCCGACTTCTACCGGGACGCCATCACCGAGGCCGAGCGGGTCCCCATGCTCCAGCCCGAGGTCGACGTCGTCGAGCTGCCCAACGCCACCGGCGAGAACGGCGGCCAGCTGGCCTTCACCGCCGAGGTCACTGTTCGCCCCGTCATCGAGCTGCCGGACCTGAGCAAGGCCAAGCTGACCGTGGACGCCGTCGAGGTCACCGATGAGGACGTCGACACCGAGCTGGACAACCTGCGTGCCCGCTTCGGCTCCCTGAAGTCCGTGGGCCGCAAGGCCAAGACCGGTGACTTCGTCACCATTGACCTCAAGGCCGTCATCGACGGCGAGGAGGTCGACTCCATCTCGGGCGTCTCCTACGAGATCGGCAAGGGCAACATGCTCAAGGGCCTGGACACCGCCCTGCGCGGCCTGAAGACCGACGAGTCCGCCACCTTCACCACCGAGCTGGCCGGCGGGGAGCACGCCGGTGAGCAGGCCGAGGTCACGGTGACCGCCACTGCCGTCAAGCAGCGTGAGCTGCCCAAGGTCGATGACGAGTTCGCCCAGCTCGCCTCCGAGTTCGACACCGTCGAGGAGCTGCGCGAGGACCTCGTCAAGCAGGTCACCGAGCGCAAGACCGGCGAGCAGGCGGTCGCCGCCCGTGACGCCCTCCTCGAGCACCTGCGCAGCGAGGTCGCCTTCGACGTCCCCGAGGCCGTTGTCGAGGCCGAGGTCGCCCAGCACCTGCGGGCCGAGGGCAAGGACGGCGACGAGGAGCACGCCAAGGAGATCCGCGAGGACATCGTCAACGGTGTGCGCGACCAGATCATCCTCGATGTCCTGGCTGAGGACCTCAAGGTCGGTGTGGCGCAGGACGAGCTGCTGGAGTTCCTCTTCCAGACCGCCCAGCAGTACGGCATGGAGCCCGCCCAGTTCCTCCAGGGTGCTCAGCAGGCCGGGCAGATTCCCGCCTTCGTCTCCGAGGTCGCTCGCAACAAGTCTCTGGCCATGGCGCTGCGCCAGGCAGCTGTGGTTGACTCCAAGGGCGAGACCGTGGACCTGTCCGCCTTCATCGGCTCCGACGAGGACGACGCCGCCGCGGCAGCTCAGGCCGCAGCCGTTGCCGCTGAGGGCGAGGACGCCGAGTGAGCCCACGGCGGCGTATGAGCTGAGGCGCGTTCCCCGCTCATGCGGGACGCCTCACAAGCTGAACAGACGGGCCCACCTTCTTCTTTTGGAAGGTGGGCCCGTTGCCGTGCGGGGGAGTGTTGTCGGGATGACCTCTCCCGCGTTGACCGGGATGCGTCCCGGATGAGGATCAGCCCGCTGTGACGAGGTCCTTGCGCTTGGGGCGAATGACTCCGAAATTGCGTTCAGGAATCGCCATCTTGAAATAGTAGGCGACCCCGATGGGAACCACGATGAGACTGACGAAGAGGCAGTAGAAGGGCTGGAAGATCAGCCACTTGTTGCCGTGGTCCCAGTGAAGCCACACGATAGCGGCGTAGTAGATGAACAGTGCCAGCAGAAGTGTCCATCCGGGATTGACAACGGCTATCCATCTGAGCACAAACATGCTGATGACCACGATGCCGCTGTACAGCCACAGGAAGGGGTGCTGGAAGACGAATCTGAAGTTGATGATGAAAAGTCTGAAGGAACCGCCGCTCCAGGCGATTCGCTGGCGCCACCAGGAGTACAGGGTGTCGGGCGCGTTGGTGTTGACGTGGGCAAGAATGTGAACGGCCTTGTATCCCAGTGCGTCTCCGATAATCCCGGACTCGATGTCATTGCCCTGGAAGAACAGTGAGTGGCGGGCCATGATCTGGCGCATGACGTCTGTCTTGCCGATGTGAAGGGCGCCGCTGAGCAGCCACGGCATGATTCTGCGTGCGCGCATCGAGACCACGTACTCGTGGCGCTGCATCTGGACGATGAAGGGCCCCTTCTTCTGAGGCACGATGGTGACCGAGGCGAAGTCGGCCTTATTGGCCACCAGGGCGCCGATGATGTGGGTCAGCGGCTCCTGCGCCGTAGTATCGGCGTCAAGGCAGACGATGTAGGAGTTGAGGGGGGCGGCCAGCAGTGCGTCGCGGACAACCGTGTCCCGGGTGATTCCCGAGGTGCTCCGCTTGCGCCCTACCTTCCGTGGGACGTAGTTGCTGCGGAAGATTCTGAACCCGTAGCGAATGGCGATGTCCTCCAGGTCGCGGTAGAACTCCTCGGACTCACCAGATGTGGTGCACAGGACTACTCGATCTCCATAAGGGCGCAGATAATCCGCGTTCTGCAAGTACTTGACGTTGCCGTAGATCGGTACCAGGACGCTGAAGTCGTCCGAGGTGATGTTCGGATTCAGCTCCACGGCTTTATACCACTTCGAGGTGATGCCGGCCCAGATGTCAATTCCGATCCAGAACAGGATTCCCACCAGCAGGGTAATGACGATCATGCAGTGGTCCTCTCTGATGCATGGAATTGTGCGAACGTGCTGAACACGAGTAGCCCCTTACTGGGTGGTGCGGCAAGCGGAAAAGACGTGTTGTTCGAGCAGGGACGGGATTATTGAATCGTGAAAGAATGTGGCTGACTGGCGTCGGAGTGAAGCCTGAGTCGAAGGGCTTTGGTGTCGTCAGGCAGGCGGACACTCCAATGCGATCGGTCGGATAAATTCGATGGTGCCACGCCGCCCTCACCGATGCCACGGTGTGGGAAGCGGGTCACGTCAAGATCTCGGGCGCCTACAACCTATCTGATGGAAGGTTTAGTTTTCCTACAAGGAAGGGTGAGTTGGCTTACCGTCGTCTCGCGCCTGTGGGAGCGAGTGATCCGCGACACCGGGCGCGATACGTCGGGTGGTGCCTGGTCGTCCGGCGTCTGTACTGCGGCCGGATGAGGTGCTCGACTTAGTGGAACTCACAAGGAAACGGGATGGGGGCGAAGGCTCGGCGCTTCGCCCCCACCCCGCGCGGTGGTGGCCGTCAGTCGGACGGCTCCCGATCGGTAGGCGGTTGCCCGCTCCCGGGCTACTTCTCGTTCGCTGCTGCGGCCTTGTCGACGTCGACCATCACCAGCTGCATGCGGCACGGCGTCACGGCCGTCAGCGCGTGACGGTCACCGGGTGCCAGGTAGATGACGTCCCCGGCGCCCATCCGCTCGGTGCGCTCGCCGATGGAGAAGTCCATCTCGCCCTCCAGGAGCGTGACGATCACCGCCCTGGGGGAGGAGTGCTCGGTGAGGACCTGACCGGCGTCGAAGGTGAAGACGACGGTGCGCAGAATCTCGTTGTTGACGACGACCCGTGAGGTGGTCGCCTCCTCGGAGATGGGCAGGGCGGCGTTGAGGCCGAGTCGGAACAGGGACTCGGTGGAGGGGGTGCTGGATGAGGGGGACATGTGTTCTCCTACGGTGTTGGGTGGACAGGACTGCGAGGGTTGTGGGGCTGTGAGGGCTGGGCCGAGCGCGTCCCGAGGTGGCGGCGTGCCGGGCGTCGGATGATGCTGTTATGGCAGACAGTACTGGTGACAAGACTGAGGGGCGCGATCTGCTGAGGTGCTGACCGTCGGGGATGGTGCCGTGATCGCGAGGAGGCTTGAGGAGATGCGCCCCGTGGTCGTCACACCTGCGCCGTGGGCGAAAAGGGTGCGATGGCGGGCATGGTGGCCGGGGGCATCGCGTTAGCGTTGCGACACCGACCATGAGAGGACTGACGTGAGCGAGCTCTACACACCCGCTGCGGTCGCCCCTCCCCAGGCAGCCGACGCCGCAGGCGCGGGTCTGGGGTTGACCGACTCCATCTACAACCGCCTCCTCAAGGAGCGCATCATCTGGCTCGGCTCCGAGGTGCGTGACGACAACGCCAACGCCATCTGCGCCCAGATGCTGCTGCTGGCCGCCGAGGATCCCGAGCGGGACATCTACCTCTACATCAACAGCCCCGGCGGCTCGGTGACC
Organism: Actinomyces sp. SKVG-SVH-4(1); assembly: GCF_048514265.1. Classification (NCBI taxonomy): domain Bacteria; kingdom Bacillati; phylum Actinomycetota; class Actinomycetes; order Actinomycetales; family Actinomycetaceae; genus Actinomyces; species Actinomyces sp. SKVG-SVH-4(1). The sequence continues at coordinate 190,601 of NZ_JBGEVE010000001.1, forward strand.
GCCGGCATGGCCATCTACGACACCATGCAGTACGTCCAGCCCGACGTCGCCACCGTGGCCACGGGGCTGGCCGCCTCCATGGGGCAGCACCTGCTGTCGGCCGGCGCCAAGGGCAAGCGCTACCTCACCCCCCACGCCCGCGTGCTCATGCACCAGCCCTCCGGTGGTGCCGGGGGCTCGGCCACCGACATCCGCATCAACGCCGACCTCATCATCAAGATGAAGCAGGAGCTCGCGGAGATCACCGCGGCCAACACCGGGCACACGGTGGAGGAGATCATCGCCGACTCCGACCGTGACCACTGGTTCTCGGCCCAGGAGGCCCTGGAGTACGGATTCGTCGACCACATCGTGCGCTCCAGCCGGGAGATCGGCAAGCAGAACGGAGACAACTGACATGTCCTCGACCCGTCCCTACTTCGAGGCCATCGCCCGCCAGGCCGGTGCCATGCCGCAGGCCCGTTACGTGCTGCCCCAGTTCGAGGAGCGCACCGCCTACGGCTTCAAGCGTCAGGACCCCTACGCCAAGCTCTTCGAGGACCGCATCGTCTTCATGGGCGTTCAGGTCGACGACGCCTCTGCCGACGACATCATGGCCCAGCTCCTGGTCCTGGAGTCCCAGGACCCAGACGGTCTCATCACCATGTACATCAACAGTCCCGGCGGATCCTTCACGGCGCTGACGGCCATCTACGACACCATGCAGTACATCAAGCCGCAGGTGCAGACCGTCTGCCTGGGGCAGGCGGCCTCCGCAGCCGCCGTGCTCCTGGCTGCCGGCAGCGAGGGCAAGCGTCTGGCTCTGCCCAACGCGCGCGTCCTCATCCACCAGCCCGCCATGGAGGGGATGCAGGGCCAGGCCAGCGACATCGAGATCGTCGCCAATGAGATCGACCGCATGCGCTCCTGGTTGGAGGACACCCTGGCCGCGCACACCGGACGGGACCGCGAGAAGATCCACGCCGACCTCGAGCGCGACAAGATTCTCACGGCTGCCGCCGCCAAGGAGTACGGGATCGTGGACCAGGTGCTCACTTCTCGCAAGGCCCCGGCCTCTCCGCACTCCTCCTGAGGGGTGCCGGGATGCAGGCCGGGCCGTCGGCGCCGTGCTGAGGCCGTGTGTGGCGCTCCCTCTCATGACCGGTGGGGGCGCCGCACACGCAGCCGGTGGAAATAAGTCCAGTAAACCCTGGCAGCATGGCGCCCAACGTGGCATATTGCGGACTGGACACGCCGCCATGCACTCGGCGCACCTGCCGTCTGAGCCCGTAGGCTGACGTAGGGCCGCCCGGGCGCGGGGGCCGATGACGAACCTGGAGGAAACTGTGGCACGTAACGCCGAGAGTGTGGATCTGCTCAAGTGCTCCTTCTGCGGCAAGAGCCAGAAGCAGGTCAAGAAGCTCATCGCCGGGCCCGGTGTCTACATCTGCGACGAGTGCATCGAGCTGTGCAATGAGATCGTCGACGAGGAGCTGAGCGACTCAGGCGCCGGAGTTCCTCTCGAGTTGCCCAAGCCCCAGGAGATCTTCGACTTCCTCAACCAGTACGTCATCGGACAGGAGGCTGCCAAGCGCGCCATGAGCGTGGCGGTCTACAACCACTACAAGCGCGTCCAGGTCAAGGAGCGCTCCGTGGCCGAGGGGGACGGCCTGGAGCTGGGTAAGTCCAACATCCTTCTGCTGGGTCCCACCGGAACCGGTAAGACTCACCTGGCCCGAACCCTGGCCCGCCTCCTCGACGTCCCCTTCGCCATCGTCGATGCCACGGCTCTGACCGAGGCGGGGTATGTCGGCGAGGACGTGGAGAACATCCTCCTCAAGCTCATCCAGGCCGCTGACGGCGACGTCAAGCGTGCTGAGAAGGGCATCATCTACATCGACGAGATCGACAAGATCGGTCGCAAGGCGGAGAACCCGTCGATCACCCGCGACGTCTCGGGTGAGGGTGTCCAGCAGGCACTGCTCAAGATCATCGAGGGAACGACGGCCTCCGTGCCGCCCGGCGGTGGGCGCAAGCACCCGCACCAGGAGTTCCTGGAGATCGACACCACCAACATTCTCTTCATCGCCGCGGGCGCTTTCGCCGGTATTGAGGAGATCGTGCGCCAGCGTCAGCGCAAGGAGTCCGGGGCCCAGATGGTGGGCTTCGGGGCGCAGCTGACCGGCAGCACGGGATCGCAGGACGTCTTCACCTCACCGGTGCGCCCCGAGGACCTTCACAAGTTCGGCCTCATCCCCGAGTTCATCGGCCGCCTGCCCGTCATCGCCACGGTTCAGGACCTGGGGGTGCGTGAGCTCGTGCGTGTCATGACCGAGCCCAAGAACGCTCTGGTCTCCCAATACCAGTACCTCTTCAGTCTCGACGGCGTCGAACTCGAGCTGACCGATGCCGCCATTGAAGCGGTGGCCTCCCTCGCCCTGGAGCGCAAGACCGGCGCCCGGGGACTGACCTCCATCGTCGAGGAGGTCCTGGGACAGGCCATGTTCGAGGTTCCCTCCCTGCCCGAGGTCGGGCGCGTCGTCGTCGACGCCGATGCCGTCAGGGGTACCGGCAAGCCCAGCTACCAGTCCGGTTCGGGAACGCTGCGCTCGACGAGCAAGATGGGGGAGCGGAGCCGGACCGCATGAGCGAGGAGCAGGGCGGCGTCCCCCCTCAGCTGGCCGTCTATCGGGCCACCATCGACAATCTCGACGCCGCCCTTGTCCATCTCCTGGCTGAGCGCTTCCGCTGCACTCAGCAAGTGGGCCTGCTCAAGGCCCAACTGGACCTGCCGCCGGCCGACCCCGGGCGCGAGCGGCAGCAGGTGGCGCGTCTGCGGTCCCTGGCCGAGGAGTCCGGCCTGGACCCGATCTTCGCCGAGAAGTTCTTCACCTTCATCGTCGCCGAGGTCATCCAGCACCACGAGGAGATCCGCGACGACCACGAGGCCGAGCGGGCCAAGCAGACCGAACTGTAGGAACCGCCGGAGGCGTCCGGTCAGGTGACCTACCGGTGACTCGCAGCGACAAGAGCCGTCCAGGTCGGGCGAGCCAGAAGCGCGGTCCTGGAGCAGCCGGCGGGCCGAGCCCAGTGGGCTCTCGCGGCGGCCTTCAGCCCTGCGACGGTGAGACGGTGGTGCCGGGAATGAGCGGGGTACGCGTGTAGAGAGCCTCGATCTCGGCCCAGAAGCGCTTCTCCGCCTCGGCGCGGCGTACCTTGAGCGAGGGAGTCAGCAAGCCGTTGGCCACGGTGAAGTCCGTGGGCAGCACCTCGAAGGTGCGGATCGACTCCGCCCGTGAGACCGCCTCGTTGGTCCGGGCCACCGCCTTCTCCAGGGCGGCGCGCACCCGCGGGTCCCGGGCGGCGTCGACCACCGTCATCTCCTCCAGCCCGTGGGAGGACAGCCACAGAGGCAGCATCTCCGCATCCAGGGTGAGGAGCGCACCGATGCAGGGACGGTTCTCCCCGACGACGAGTACCTGGCTGACCAGTGGGTGACCCCGCAGGCGGTCCTCCAGAGGGGCCGGGGCGACGTTCTTCCCACCGGCGGTGACAATGAGCTCCTTCTTGCGCCCCGTGATCCGCAGGAAGCCCTCGGCGCCTTCGAAGGAGCCGATGTCCCCGGTTCGCAGCCAGCCGTCGTCGGTGAAGGCCTCGGCCGTGGCCTCGGGGTTGTTGTGGTAGCCCGTGAAGGTGCCGATGCCCCGGACCAGGATCTCCCCGTCGTCGGCCAGGCGGAGCGAGCAGCCGGGCAGTGGGGTGCCGACAGTCCCGATCCGGGTGGCCTGGGGCAGGTTGACGCTGCACGGACCCATCGTCTCGGTCAGGCCATAGCCCTCCAGGACGGTGACTCCGGCGCCGCGGTAGAAGTGCCCCAGGCGCTCGCCCAAAGGCCCGCCCCCGGAGACCACGTGCGTGACCTGCCCACCCAGCACGGAGCGCAGGGTGGCGAAGACGAGCTTGTCGAAGGCGGCGCGCTGAGCCTTGAGCCGGCGCGACGGGCCCTGCGGGGTGTCCAGGGCCCGGGAGTACGCGATCGCGGTCTTGGCCGCCAGCCGGAAGACCTTCTGCTTGGCGCCGGTCGCCTTGGCATCGGCGGCGTTATAGATCTTCTCGAACACCCGGGGGACGGCCAGGACCGCGGTGGGCCGGAAGGAGCCCAGGTCGTTGAGGAGATTACGCACGTCGGGCACGTGCCCCAGTACGCCCGCGCGCGAGCAGACGACCGCGATCTCCACGAACCGGCCGAGAACGTGGGCCAGGGGCAGGAACAGCAGGAAACGGACCTCGGCCCCGCCCAGGACCTCGGGCACGTGCGGGCAGACGTTGACGCACAGGTGCACGAGGTTGCCGTGGCTGAGCTCGACACCCTTGGGGCGGCCGGTCGTGCCGGAGGTGTAGACGATGGTGGCCAGGGACTGTGAGGTCAGGGCCGCGGCGCGCCGGTCGAGCTCGCCGGCATCCACGCCTCGACCGGCCTTGATGAGCCCCAGGACGTCCTCGCGCTCGATGCACAGCACCTGCAGGCTCTCGAGCTCGGGCACGGTGGAGGTCAGTGCGCCGACCATGGAGGCCATGGCCTCGTTCTCCACGACGATGAGCCTGACGCCGGCGTCGGTGAGGATCCACTGGGCCTGCTCGGCTGAGGAGGTCTCGTAGACGGGGACGACGACGAGGCCCGCCTCCCAGGCGGCGAAGTCCAGAAGCGTCCACTCGTACGACGTGTGCGACATGATGCCGATGGCGTCTCCGGGCTGAAGACCTCGGGCCACCAGACCCGCGGCCACCTCACGCACCTGGGTGCGGAAGGCGCTGGCGCTCATCTCTCGCCAGCGCCGCCCCAAGGGGGACTTGCGGGCGATGAGCCCGCCGTCGGGACTGCGGCGCACGCGCTCGGCCAGCGCCCAGGGCGTCGTCATGCCGTCGTGAACCGGGACCAGGAGCTCGGTGGCGTGCTCCTCGGAGGAGACGGAGGGGCTGGGGTCGGCCGGTCGGACTGAGGCGTCGGTCATGATGGCAAGTATGCCCGCCCGAGGCCGCCGGCGAGGTTTGCTCCCGTTTACTCCTGCGGCCCTTTGCGCGTGGAGCTGTAGATGTCCGCGATGACGTCGGCGTGGGCCTCCATGACCGGGCCGCGCTTGACCTTCAGCGACGGGGTGAGCAGGCCGTTGGCCTCGGTGAAGTCGGTGGCCAGCACCCGGAAGGTACGGATCGACTCGGCCCGGGAGACTGCGCGGTTCGTGCGCGCCACGGCCCGGTCCAGGGCGGCGAGCACCTGCGGGTGGGAGGAGGCCTCAACCACGTCCATCGCCGCCAGCCCGTGGTTGCGCAGCCACTGGGGGAGCATCTCCTTGTCCAGGGTGATGAGCGCGGAGATGAAGGGCTCCCCGTCCCCGATGACGAGCACCTGGCTGATGAGCGGGTGACCGCGCAGGCGGTCCTCGAGCTGGGCGGGGGCGACGTTCTTGCCTCCGGCGGTGACGATGAGCTCCTTCTTGCGTCCGGTGATGCGCAGGTAGCCGTCCTCGTCGAGGGCACCGATGTCACCGGTGCGGAACCAGCCGTCGGCGGTGAAGGCCTCGGCGGTGGCCGAGGGGTTGTTGTGGTAGGTGGAGAAGACTCCGATACCGCGGACCTGGATCTCCTCATCCTCACCGATGCGGATCTCGTTGCCGCAGACGGGCGGGCCGACGGTGCCGATCTTGTTGAGCCAGTCGGTGTTGACGCTGACCGGGCCGATGGTCTCGGTCAGGCCGTAGCCCTCCAGGATGGCCAGGCCCAGGCCGCGGTAGAAGTGCCCCAGGCGCTGCCCCAGCGGCCCTCCGCCGGAGATGATGAAACGGGCATTGGGTCCCATGAGTCCCCGGATCTTGCGGAAGACGAGACGGTCGGCCATGGCGTGCGCCCGACGCAGGCCGCGGGAGGGGCCCTGAGGGGTGTCCAGAGCGCGGGAGTAGGCGATGGCGACCTTGGCGGCCCAACGGAACAGCTTGAGCTTGGCGCCGCTGCCGGCCTTGGCATCGGCGGCGTTGTAGATCTTCTCCAGGACGCGCGGGACGGCCAGGATGTAGGAGGGAGCGAAGGACTGCAGGTCGGGCAGGAGGGTCTTGGCGTCGGGGGTGTGGCCCAGCACGCCCTCGCCGGCCAGGGACAGCAGCTGGAGGCAGCGGGCGTAGACGTGTGCCAGCGGCAGGAACAGCAGCAGGCGCACGTTGGTGCCCCACAGGACTCCGGGCAGGTAGCGCACCCCGTGATACGGGATGCCGACGGCGTTGCGGTGGGTGAGCTCGACGCCCTTGGGGCGGCCCGTGGTACCGGAGGTGTAGATGATGGAGTAGACGTCGTCGACCGTGAGGGCGTTGGAGCGCTGGTCGACCTGGGAGGGGCTGACGCCCGAGCCCGCCTGGACGATGGTGGTGATCGCGTCCGCGTCCAGGGCGAGGACCCTCACCGGCTGCTCGATACCGGCGACGGCGCCGCGCACGAGCTCGGCCAGCGTGCCGCTCTCGGTGATGACCACACGCACGTCGGCGTCGGTGACGATCCACTCGACCTGCTCGGCCGAGCTCGTCTCGTAGATGGGCACGGAGATGAGGCCCGCGCGGGCGATGGCCATGTCCAGGAGGAACCAGTCGTAGGAGGTGTGCGCCATGATGCCGACGGCGGTGCCCGCTTCCAGCCCCATGCCGATGAGACCCGCGGCCACGTGGGCCACCTCCTCGCCGAAGGCTCGGGCCGAGACCTCCTGCCAGTCCCCCGACAGGGGCGACTTGCGGGCCACCAGTGGCCGGTCGCCGCTGCGGGCGATGCGGTCGGCGAGCAGCCACGGCACCGACCAGTGCGCCTCGGGCTGGAAGGGGATCTCGGTGCTGGAGACCCCGCCGGCCATGTGGCCGGGATAGCGCGGCGGCCTGGTGCTGGTGGCCTGGGGCGAGGAGGGGTGAGAGCTCACGGCCTCATTGTGTCAGGCGACGGTCAGGGCGGCGCACCGTTGAGGTGAGAGAAGGAGAGCGGTGCTGTGGAGGTTTTCACAGGCGGTACGCGGTGGTCTCGTGGGGATCGCGGGGTGCGGGTGGTGGGAAGGCAGCCTGCGGTTCGGAGGTTCCTCTCAAGGATTCTGAGACGACAAGCGCGAATTAGGTTTGACCGGTCGGTTGCAGATGTGTAACGTGCATCTCATGCCCAAGTCGACGCGCGTCGACGATGTGGGTCCTTCCGGAACGGAGCCGGTGGGCTCCGCAGCAGTTTCAAGGAGGAAACACACATGACACCCCTACCCCGTCGTCAGTTCATCCAGGGCTCGGCCCTGGCTGCGGCACTGGCCTCCGTCGGGGCCTGCGCCACCTCCCACGGAGACGACGACGGCCCCGTCACTTTTGAAGGCACCGGACCGATCACCTGGGTCCAGGGCAAGGACAACTCGGGCGGCAAGGTGCAGGCCAGGATCGATGAGTGGAACAAGGCTCATCCCGGTGAGGAGGTCAAGCTCATCGAGCTCTCCGCCGAGGCCGACCAGCAGCGCACCGCTCTCGTCAACGCCGCCAGAATCAACTCCAACGCCTACGACGTCGTCTCCCTGGACAATGTCTGGGTCTCGGAGTTCGCCGCCAACCGGTGGGTGGTCGAGTTGCCCCAGGACGAGCTCAAGAATGACGACATCCTGGAACCCGTCTGGAAGACGGGCGTGTACAAGGACAAGCTCTTCGCGGTCCCCTTCGTCACTGATGCTCCGATGATGTACTACCGCAAGGACTTCCTGGCGAAGGCCGGTGTGGCGGTCCCCAAGACCTGGGATGAGGTCAAGGCCGCCATCGACAAGGTCCGGGCCCTGCCCGACCACAAGGACATCGGAGGGTTCGGCGGTCAGTTCGCCAAGTATGAGGGCCTGACCTGCTGCGCCTCGGAGTTCATCCACACCGCCGGCGGTGGCTTCTACAACGAAGACGCCCAGGTCATCCTTGACTCCACCGAGTCGGCCACCGGTCTGCAGTGGCTCATCGACGGCTTCGCCAAGGGCTACATCCCCAAGGAGTCCCTGGAGTGGAAGGAGGAGGACGGACGTAACGCCTTCGAGTCGGGCGACCTCCTCTTCTACCGGCAGTGGCCCTACCAGTACGCCAACAACAAGGAGTCCCTGGGAACGGAGAAGTTCGACGTCGCACCGCTACCGAGCATCGACGGCAAGTCCTTCGTCTCCACGCTGGGTGGGCACAACTGCGCCATCACCAAGGGTTCCAAGAACAAGGCGACCGCCTTGAAGTTCGTCAAGTGGTGGATCAACGAGGAGTCCCAGCGCTACCAGCTCAAGACCCAGACGCTCGCACCAATCCTCGGATCCCTCTATGAGGATCCCGAGCTCCTCAAGGAGTTCCCCTACCTGCCGATCCTCAAGAAGAGCCTCGAGAACGCCAAGAGCCGTCCTCAGGCCGTCTACTACGGCGACGTCACCGCGAAGATCCAGGACAACATCTATCCCGCGATCCAGCAGCCGGGGAGCCGGTCCTCCAAGGACGTCATCGCCGGCCTGAGCAGCAACCTGAAGAAGCTGGAGGGGTAAGGCCACAGCAACGGCCGCCGCCGCGGGCGGCGCTCCCTGAGACAAATCGGTCATGTCAACAAGGACGGTCAAAGGACAGTCATGAGTACCACGACGCACTCCGAGCAAGTCGTCAATCACCAGTCCAAGAGCTCCAAGGCGCAGGCCCGTCTGGCCTGGATGCTCATCTCGCCCACGGTGCTGGTGCTGACGATCGTCATCCTCATCCCCATCGCTCAGTCCCTCTACCAGTCGCTCTTCGGGCGTCCCCGGCTGAAGGACGACGGCTTCTTCTCCACCACTGAGCCCTTTGTGGGCCTGAAGAACTACACCGACATCTTCTCCAGCGCCGGTGAGAGGTTCTGGGTGGCCTTCTACAACACGACCCTCTTCGGCGTGGTCACCGTGGTCCTGGAGACCGTTCTGGGCGTGGCCATGGCGCTCATCATGCACAAGGCGATGAAGGGGCGCGGCATTGTGCGCGCCTCCATCCTCGTGCCCTGGGCGATCCCCACCGCCGTCTCCGCCATCCTGTGGGGGTGGATCTTCAACCAGAACGGTGTCGCCAACGCCATCCTGGGCCGGCACGTCATGTGGGCCTCGGGGGACCTGAGCGCCAAGGCGGCCATCATCATCGCCGACGTGTGGAAGACGGCCCCCTACATCGGGCTGCTCACCCTGGCCGGGCTCCAGCTCATTCCCGATGAGGTCTACGAGGCCGCCAAGATCGACGGCGCGAGCGCCTGGAAACGCTTCACCTCCATCACCCTGCCGCTGGTCAAGCCCGCGCTCGTCGTGGCCGTGGTCTTCCGTGCCCTGGACGCCCTGCGCATGTTCGACCTGCCCTACATCCTCATCGGCCCCAGGAAGGGCAGCGTGGAGACCCTCTCCATGCTGGTCCAGGACGAGAGCTCCAACTCCCGCTACGGCAGCGCCGCGGCCTACGCCCTCATCCTGTTCCTCTACGTCTTCGTCTTCGCCGTCGCGTTCTTGAAGATCACCAACACCGACATCAGTGGTAACGACGAGGCCCGACGCAAGCGCAATGAGCGCAAGCTGCCGGTCAGCGCCTTCTTCAAGCGCTCCGGCTCCTCCACCCCGGCCTCCCAGACGGCTACTGAAAGGAGCCAGCAGGCATGAGCACCTCCACCGCCGCACCGGTCCGCAAGACCAAGAGGGACTGGGGAAGCCTCTTCTCCACCGTCGGCATCGTCCTCATCGTCATCTACTGCCTGGCGCCCTTCTACTGGATGCTGGTCTCCTCCCTGCGCCCCGACAGTGAGATCTTCGAGAACAGCTGGTGGCCCCGCCACCCCTCCTTCGAGAACTACAAGGCGGTCTTCTCCGAGAAGAACGACTTCGCCAACGGCCTCATCAACTCCCTGGTCGTCTCGATCATCGTGACGATCGTGGCGCTGGCGGTGGCGACTTTCACCGCTTACGCCCTGGCGCGCCTCGACTTCCGGGGCAAGGGTGTGTTGATGCTCCTCATCATCGCCACCTCGATGTTCCCGCTCGTGGCCATCATTGTGCCCCTGCTGAAGAACTTCGCCGCCTGGGGCTGGACGGACACCTATCAGGCGATGATCGTCCCGGATCTGTCCTTCTCTCTGCCGCTGGCGGTGTGGAACCTGACGAGCTTCTTCCGGCAGATGCCCCAGGAGCTCGAGCAGTCCGCCATGGTTGACGGATGCACCCCCGGCCAGGCCTTCCGCAAGGTCATCCTCCCGCTGGCCGCGCCGGGAATCTTCACCACCGCCATCATCATCTTCATCGGCGCCTGGAACGAGTTCCTCGTGGCCGTCACGATGATTATCAACCCCTCCATGCAGCCGGCCACGGTGCTGCTGTCGAAGTTCACCGGGGACTCCCAGTTCAACACGCCCTTCGGCTCACAGATGGCGGCGGGAGTCATCATGACGCTGCCGCTGGTCATCATGGTGCTGCTCTTCCAGCGCCGGATCGTGGCCGGACTGGCCGCAGGAGGTCTCAAGCAGTAGGGCGGCTGTAAGCCCGGGCCCGGCTCACCGGAGAGCCATCCCATTAACCGTTCGTCTCTGCGGGGCGGCACCACCGTGCTGCCGCCCCGCAGAGGGCGTTCGGGACGAGGCCGGCTGCCTCCGACCTCCTACTCCCTCATCTTCACCCACCTGACCGCAGCGCCGCGGCCTGACATAGGACCTGTTCATGACCTCGACCAGTGCCCGCCCGCAGGGCCTCCTGCCGCGCACCGACACCGACGCCTGGTGGCGCGATGCTGTCATCTACCAGATCTACCCGCGCTCCTTCGCCGACGCCAACGGCGACGGTATCGGTGATATCCAAGGGATCCGCGAGCACGTCGACCACCTGGTGGCGCTCGGCGTGGACGCCGTGTGGCTCTCGCCCTTCTACCCCTCGCCCCAGGTCGACGCCGGCTACGACGTCTCGGACTACTTCGACCTGGCTCCCGAGTATGGGTCCCTGCAGGATCTCGACGCCCTCATCGCCGACCTCCATGAGGCCGGCATCCGCGTCATCGTCGACCTGGTGCCCAACCACTCCTCCGACCAGCACGCCTGGTTCCGCGCCGCCCTGGAGGCGGGTCCGGGGTCCCCCGAGCGCGACCGCTACATCTTCCGCCACAGCGACGACGGCGCCCCGAACAACTGGGGCTCGCTCTTCGGCGGGCCGGCCTGGCAGCCGGTGGAGCCACTCACCGGCCGCAGTGAGGACCGGGGCTGGTACTACCTCCACCTGTTCGCAGCTGAGCAACCCGACTTCAACTGGTCCAACGCGGACGTCCACGAGCACTTCCGCACCTTCCTGCGCTTCTGGGTGGAGCGTGGTATCGAAGGCTTCCGCGTGGACGTCGCCCATGGTCTGGTCAAGGCCGAGGGCCTGCCCGACGACGACCTCGGCCCCGACCGGTGGAACGTCGCCGGCTCCCCGGATGAGGACGCGGCCCATGAGAAGCTGCCCGATGTCGGACCCGCCTTCAACCAGCCCGGGGTCCACGACATCTACCGTGAGTGGCGCCGTGTCCTGGACGAGGTCGGCGAGGACATCCTCCTGGTCGCCGAGGCCTGGGTGCCCACGGAGGCTGATGCCGCCCAGTACGTGCGCGCCGACGAGATGAGCCAGGCCTTCAACTTCCCCTTCCTGGGCGCCGGATGGGACGCCGACGCGCTGCGCCGTGTCATCGATGTCTCCCTGAGCGAATACGGCGCCGTGGGGGCGCCCGCCACCTGGGTGCTGTCCAACCACGACGTCGTGCGCCACGCCTCCCGCCTGGCCTACCCCGCCGACATGGACACCGACCCCGGGATCGGCCCCAAGGACCCCCAGCCCGACGCCGAGCTCGGCCTGGCCCGAGCGCGCGCCGCCACCCTGTTCATGCTGGGGCTGCCCGGCAGCGCCTACCTCTACCAGGGCGAGGAGCTCGGACTGCCCGAGCACACCACCATGGAGGACGAGGCCCGCCAGGACCCCCTGTGGGAGCGCACCAACCACCTCGTACCGGGGCGCGACGGCTGCCGGGTCCCCCTGCCCTGGACGCGGGACGGGGCCTCCTACGGCTACAACGCCACCGGCCGCACCTGGCTGCCCCAACCCGAGGGCTGGGGAGAGTACTCGCCCCAGGCCCAGGAGGGGCACGAGGACTCCACCCTCACCCTGTACCGGCGGGCCATCGCCCTGCGCCGCGAGCTCCGACTCGGGCGCGGGTCAGTGGAGTGGCTGGACAGCGAGCCCGGGGTCCTGCACCTGCGCAACGGCACCACCGCGATCGTTCTCAACACCACCGAGCAGCCGGTGACGATCGAGGGGGCCGGCAGGACCCTCATCACCTCCTGGCGCCGGAGCGAGACTGACGGGTCGACTGCAGCGAATGCCGTGGAGGCTGCGGGCGCCGTCGTCTTACCACCCAACGGCGCCTGCTGGCTGGATGCCTCCGCCGGAGGAACCGATGGCGGCGACCCGCGCTGATGTGGCCCGGGCGGCGGGGGTGTCGCCCTCGACCGTCACCTACGTCCTGAGCGGTCAGCGCTCGACGAGCTCGAGCACGCGGGAGCGGGTCATGCGGGCCGTGCGCGAGCTCGACTACCACCCCAACACCGCTGCCCGCTCACTGGCCTCGCGGGTGCTGCGCACCGTGGGAGTCCTCTTCCGGCGCCAGCGCTCCACGATCGACGCCAACGACCTGGACTACGTCGATGGTGTGCGTCGCGCACTGACGCCCAGCGGAATCCAGGTCGTCATCCCGGTCATGACCTCCTCGGCGCCGCTGATCGAACTGCGCTCGCTCGTGCGCTCCGGCGCCCTGGGCGGGGTGGTTCTCATGGACGTGGCCGACGGCGATGAGCGCGAGGCGATGCTGCTGGAGGAGAAGGTTCCCACCGTCCTCATCGGATCCTCGGATCGCGCCGGTGGGGCGCCCGGCATTGACGCGAACTTCGCTCAGATGGCCCGAACCGGTGTGGAGCACCTGTCCGAGCTCGGGCACCGTCGCATCGTCGCGCTCATGCGGGAGACCGCCTCCGATGACGCTCACGCCCGCCAGGACCAGGCCCGCGAGCTCCTGCGCGCCGCCCAGGAGCTGGGGGTGGAGGTCCTGGTGCGCCAGGTGCCGGAAGCGGCGCTGGCCGGAGCCGAGATCGTGGGAGCCGGCGGCCTCATCGAGGGGTGCAGCGCCGTCCTGTCCAACAACCCCGCCGCCGTGGTGGGACTGGCCTGCGCGGCGCAGGCTCACGGGCTGTCCGTTCCCGCCGACTTGTCCGTGCTCACCCTCGGGATCACCCAGGGCAGCGGCCGCCACGGGGAGGCCTTCAGCGAGCTCAGCGTAGACCGGGAGGCCATGGGGGTCGAGGCGGGCTCGCTCCTGCTCAGATGCCTCAGAGGAGAACCGGACCAGGCCCAGCACCGAGGGCTCATGCCCGCCGTCCTCACCGACCGCGGCTCCACGGCGCGCTGTTCGATTTAGCCGGAGCCGGTATGGAGTCTGCCTACTCCCTACTTCGGGCGCTCCACATGCTTGACGAAACGGAAGGAACGCTCTTTGTCCTTGTCGGGGTCGGAGGGATCCGGATGGCGCTCGTTGAAGAACTCCACGATATGAAAACCGCACTTGTTGACGTAGAAGTGGATGTTGCGCACCTCGAAGTAAGGGGTCACCAGCTCCCACTCCCGCACATCGGGGTACGCCTCCTCGATGGCGGTCCATGCGCGTGCGCCGATGCCGCGCCCGTGCGCGCTCGCATTGATCGCGATAATCTCGACCTCTCCGCGATCTCCCTCCACTGTGAGGATAACGCCGCCGACCGCAGTGCCGTCCTCAATGATGCGTAGAGCCTGGGCATCGGACCTGCTGAGTGACTCCTCAATGTCCTCTCGCGGAAGGATCGGAGGGGCGGCGGGGTTGACGGTTCCGTCCTCGAGCAGGGATGTGTCGATGAATGAGTCTCGTGCGTCGCCCACGAAGTGCTCGAAGGCCTCCTGCAGGTCGGCGATGAAGGACTCGCGGTCGGCGGCATCCAGGGGCTTCAGGCTGATCGTCATCGAGACGAGTGTATGAGACCGTCGTCAGGGAGCGCTGAGCAGATCGACGACGACGGTGGCGCCGCCCAAGGGGGACGGCGCCACCGTTCGTCACAGGACCGGGTGCTCGCGGCTCACTTCTTCTTGGCCGGGGCCTCGCCGAGCTCGGCGGCGGTCACGGCCACCGGGGAAGCGCCTTCAGCCGAGTCGGCTGCCGGGGCGGCCTGCTCCACAGTGAAGGTGCCAGTCACCTTGGCGGCCTCCGTCAGGTCCGCACGCACCGCCTCGATGGCCTCGGCGTACTCGGGCCGGTCGGCAGCAACGGCCAGCGTCACCGAGAGGATCGGCGTCTTCTGACTCGTCTTGGCCTCCGACTTCACCTTGCGCAGTGCCGCCAGGGCGACTCCCGCCCGGGCCACCAGCTCGGCGTCGGCCCCGGCGGAGGCCTCCCGCAGACCATCGGACTGCGGCCAGGCGGCCCTGTGCACCGAGCCGGTGCGGTACCAGCTCCACACCTCCTCGGTCGCGAAGGGCAGGAAGGGGGCCAGCAGGCGCACGAAGGTGTCCACGGCGATCGCCAGCGTCGCCCGCGCCGAGCGGACGGCGGCCGCGTCGTGAGATCCGTCGAAGTCATTGGCCCGGTCCTTGACCAGCTCGATGTAGTCATCGCAGAAGGTCCAGAAGAAGGACTCGGTGACCTCCAGGGCCCGGGCGTGACCGAACTCCTCGAAGGCCGCCGTGGCGGCGTCGACGACATCGGCCAGAGCCGCCAGGACCGCACGGTCGATCGGCTCACTGACCACCGAGGCGTCCAGGCAGGGGGCGGGGGCCGCGGCCACGGTGGCCTCATCGGCGTCCCACGGGAGCCCCATGGACAGGGCGAACTTGGAGGCGTTGAGGACCTTGATGGCCAGGCGACGGCCGATCTTGATCTGGGTCTCCTCGAAGGCCGCGTCCAGGCCCAGGCGGGCCGAGCTGGCCCAGTAGCGCACGGCGTCGGAGCCGTACTGCTCCAGCAGGCCCATGGGGGTGACGACATTGCCCTTCGACTTGGACATCTTCTTGTGGTCGGAGTCCAGGATCCAGCCCGACAGGCCGGCATTCGTCCACGGCAGGGCCGCGAACTCCAGGTTCGCGCGCACCACCGTGGTGAACAGCCAGGTGCGGATGATGTCCTGCCCCTGCGGGCGCAGGTCCATCGGGTAGACCCGGCCGAAGAGGTCCTCGTCGCTCAGCCAGCCCGAGGCCAGCTGGGGAGAGAGGGAGGAAGTGGCCCAGGTGTCCATGATGTCGAGTTCACCGACGAAACCACCGGGCTCGCCGCGCTGGTCCTCGGTGTAGCCGGCCGGGACGTCGGAGGAGGGGTCCACGGGCAGCTCGGACTCGGCCGGCGTCAGGATCGCGTTGTAGTCGACCTCGCCGTCGGCCCCGACCTGGTACCACAGCGGGAAGGGGACGCCGAAGAAGCGCTGACGCGAGACCAGCCAGTCGTTGTTGAGGCCGCGCACCCAGTTCTCGTAGCGCACGCGCATGAAGTCGGGGTGGAACTCCAGCTGGCGGCCGCGCGCGAGCAGCTCCTCGCGCAGGTCTGCGCCGGAGGCCGGGTTCGTCCACTCCTTGCCGCCGTTGCGGATGTACCACTGGCGGGAGGTGACGATCTCCAGGGGCTTGTCGCCCTTCTCGAAGAAGTTGGTCTGACGCACCGTCTTGACGGGCTCGCCGCGCATCTCACCGGTCTGGGCCAGGCGGGCCACGAGGGCCTCGCGGGCCGAGAAGGTGGTCTTGCCGGCCATGGCCTCGTACATCTCGCGGCCGGCCGGGGAGGTGATCCACTCGGGGGTCTCGGTCTCGATGCGCCCGTCCTTGCGCAGGATCGCTCGCAGCGGCAGCTGCAGGTCGCGCCACCAGTCGATGTCCGTGGTGTCACCGAAGGTGCAGCACATGGCGATGCCGGCGCCCTTGTCCTTCTCCGCGGCCGGGTGCGGCAGGACCGGCACCTCGACGCCGAAGACGGGGGAGGACACGGTGGTGCCGAACAGGGGCTGGTAGCGCTCGTCGTCGGGGTGGGCCACCAGGGCCACGCACGCGGGCAGCAGCTCGGGGCGGGTGGTCTCGATGCACACGTCGACGCCGTTCTCCACCGGGGCGCCGGCGGCCTCGGCCTTGGCGGCGGCGGCCTCATCGACGATGTGGAAGGCCAGGCGGTGGTAGAAGCCGGGGTACTCGCGCGACTCCAGCTCGGCCTGAGCCACCGCCGTCTGGAAGGTGACGTCCCACAGACCGGGCGCCGCGGCCTGGTAGGCCTCCCCGCGCTCGAGGTTGTGCAGGAAGGCGGTCTGGGCGACCTTGCGGGCCCGCTCGCCAATGGTCTGGTAGGTGTGCGACCAGTCCACGCTCAGGCCCAGGCGGCGCCACAGGGCCTCGAACTGCTTCTCGTCCTCCACCGTGAGGCGCTCGCACAGCTCGACGAAGTTGCGACGCGAGACCGGCACCTGGTCGCGCGCCTTGATCGACTTGCCCTCCCCGCCGGTGTGCGGGGGAGTGAAGTCCGGGTCGTAGGGCAGGGAGGGGTCGCAGCGCACCCCGAAGTAGTTCTGGACGCGGCGCTCCGTGGGCAGGCCGTTGTCGTCCCAGCCCATGGGGTAGAACACCGCCTTGCCGCGCATGCGCTGGAAGCGGGCCACGGTGTCGGTGTGGGTGTAGGAGAAGACGTGCCCCACGTGCAGGGAGCCGGAGACCGTCGGCGGCGGGGTGTCGATGGAGAAGACCTCGGCGCGCTCGGCGCTGCGGTCGAAGGCGTAGGTCCCCTCGGACTCCCAGCGCTCGCCCCAGGTGGTCTCCAGGCCGTCGGTCGACACCTTGGCCGGCACTCGCGGGCTGTGGGGCTCGGAGGGCAGCAGACGGCTGGACGATGATGGGGGAGCGGTGTGGCTCGTGGGGATCTCAGACATGGGTCGATTCTGTCACGGCGGGCCCCGGGGCCTCGACCGGCTGCGGTGTGAGGTCGGCGGGCGTCGGCGGCGCTGCGCCTTCCTCACAGACATGGAATAGACCTGGAATAGACATGGATGCGGGTTACGAAACGGGCGCGGATTGGTACGCTTGTACCAACACGGAGCGAGGGGGACCGCAGCGGCCCCGGCCGCAGTCGAGGAGGACGCGCATGGATGAGAAGCCTGCGGAGCACAAGGACCCGGTGGCGCAGGCGCTGATGGGCGTCTCCCAGGAGCCGTCGGCGCAGGTAGGCGGCCAGTCCGGAGGGGACGTCACCGACCGCCTGCGGGAGCTCAGCGAGCACGCCGGCGTCCTCAGCCGCAAGAACACCCATCTGGCCAACGCCCTCAGGGCGGCGCGCCAGGAGCTGGCAGCCCTCCACGAGGACGTCAAGGCCCTCCAGCTCCCGCCCCTGGCGCACGCCACCGTCCTGGCCGTGGACGCCACCGCACGCACCGCCGACGTCTCCATCGCCGGGCGGCGCCACCGGGTGGGCGTGGGACCCGGCGTCGTGTCCTCCTCCCTCCACCCCGGTGACGACGTCGTCCTCAACGAGCACCTTGTCATCACCGCCACCTGCCCGTCACCGCGCTTCGGGGAGGTCGTCACCGTCAAGGAGACCTACGACGACGGCACCGTCCTGGTCCTGGCCCGTCACGACGAGGAGCAGGTCCTCAGCCTCTCGGAGACCCTGAGCGACCACCGCCCTCGGGTCGGTGACGCCCTCGTGGCCGACTTGGCCGTGCGCATGGCGCTGCGCCCCGTGGTGCGCTCCGAGGTCGAGGAGCTCGTCCTGGAGGAGGTGCCCGACGTCGGGTACGGCGACATCGGGGGACTGGGCGAGCAGATCGAGCTCATCCGCGACGCCGTCGAGCTGCCCTTCCTCCACCCCGACCTCTACCGCGAGCACCGGCTCACCCCGCCGCGCGGGGTGCTGCTCTACGGGCCGCCCGGATGCGGCAAGACCCTCATCGCCAAGGCCGTCGCCGCCTCCCTGGGGGCCGGCGGGCGCGGCGAGGCCTACTTCCTCAACATCAAGGGCCCCCAGCTGCTGGACAAGTACGTGGGGGAGACCGAGCGGCGCATCCGCGTCATCTTCGCCCGCGCCCGGGAGAAGGCGGCCACCGGCGTGCCCGTCGTCGTCTTCTTCGACGAGATGGACTCCCTGTTCCGCACCCGCGGGTCCGGGCGCTCCTCGGACGTGGAGACCACCGTCGTCCCGCAGATGCTCGCCGAGATCGACGGCGTCGACGAGCTCGACAACGTCGTGGTCATCGGTGCTACCAACCGCGAGGACATGATCGACCCGGCGATCCTGCGGCCGGGCCGCCTCGACGTCAAGATCCGCATCGGCAGGCCGGACCGGCGCGGCGCCGCCGAGATCCTGGCGACATACCTGACCCCCGACCTCCCCATCAGCGAGGAGCTCCTGGCGGCACACGGCGACGCGCAGGGCGCGGTGGACGCCCTCATCGAGCAGGTGATCGAGGCCCTCTACACCCGCCGCCGCGCCACCGAGATGGTCGAGCTCACCCGCGCCGACGGGGAGATCGAGATCCTCCACGTCGCCGACCTCGTCAGCGGCGCCATGCTCGCCAACATCGTCGACCGCGCCAAGAAGGCAGCTGTCAAGGACCTGGTCACCAAG
Source organism: Actinomyces sp. SKVG-SVH-4(1) (assembly GCF_048514265.1). Classification (NCBI taxonomy): domain Bacteria; kingdom Bacillati; phylum Actinomycetota; class Actinomycetes; order Actinomycetales; family Actinomycetaceae; genus Actinomyces; species Actinomyces sp. SKVG-SVH-4(1). The sequence goes on from NZ_JBGEVE010000001.1 coordinate 209,272, forward strand.
GGCAGGCGCGGCCTGACGTCCGAGCACCTGCGCCGCGCCATCATCGAGGAGATCATGGAGAACGAGGGCCTGCCCGCCACCGTCCACCCCGATGACTGGGCCCGCGTCAGCGGGAGGCGCGGTACGCCGGTGGTCTCCATGAGCGTGCTCCAGCGCTCGCGGGAGGAGTGAGTGCCGTGGCGCCGGCGAGCACCCAGCGGGGCCCCGGCCGTGGGGTCACGGTCATGGGCCTGGAGACCGAGTACGGCATCCTCGGAGCCGAGCCCGAGGACGTCGTGGCCGCCTGCCTGGAGGCCGAGGGTGAGGCGGGGCGGAGCCGAGGCGTGCGCTGGGACTACTCCGGGGAGTACCCCCTGCGTGATGCCCGTGGCTTCGAGATGGACCGCGCAGCGGCCGACCCCTCCATGCTCACCGACATCCCCGGAGCCGCCTCCGTCCAGGCCCCCGTCCCCGGACGGGTGCGCACCACCGCCGTCGTGCGCCTGACCGCCCAGGAGGAGGCCTGGCAGCGCGGCACCGCCACCTGCGTGGGCACCGGCGGGCGCCTCTACGTGGACCATGGTCACCCCGAGTACGCCACACCCGAGTGCACCGGTGCCGCACAGGCCGTCCTGGCCGACCGGGCGGGGGACCTCCTGGTGGCCAGCGGGGCCGAGCGGCTGCGCCGGCGCGGGGTGAAGGCCCGGCTGTTCAAGAACAACGTCGACGGCAAGGGCGCCACCTACGGCACCCACGAGAACTACCTCGTGCCCCGCGCCCTCGACTTCGACGACCTCGTCCAGGCCCTGGTCCCCCTGCTCGTGGTCCGCCCGCTCCTGGTGGGCTCGGGCCGGGTCGGCACCGGCGCTATCGCCCAGGGCGCCGACTTCCAGATCAGCCAGCGGGCCGACTACCTGGAGAGGATCGTCGGCCTGGGCACCACAGTGGACCGCCCCCTGGTCAACACCCGCGACGAGCCCCACGCCGACCCTCAGCGCTGGCGCCGTCTTCACTTGGTGGCCGGTGACGCCAACTGCTTCGACACCATCGCCTGGCTCAAGCTCGGCATGACCGCCCTCGTCCTCCAGGTGCTGGCCGACGGCGTCCCCGCCGCCTGGCGCCGCCTGCGTCTGGCAGACCCCGTGACCCAGGCCCGAGACGTCTCCCGTGACACCCGCCTTCAAGGCACGCTGGAGCTGGACGACGGGCGGCGCCTGAGCGCCCTGGAGATCCTGGAGCACTACCTGCAGGCGGTGCGCAGCCACCTGAAGGACCACGGCCGCCCCGTGCCGGCGCCGCAAGGCGACCCCCTGCGCCCGGACCTGGCCGCGCTGGCCGACGGCGCCGATACCGACGGCGCCGAGACCGGCGCGATCCTCACCTTCTGGGAGGCCTCACTGGCCTCCCTGCGCGAGCTGCAGGCCCAGTGCGCCGGTGGCCACGAGCCGGGGGAGTCGCAAGGAGCGGCCGGGCACCTGGAGTGGGTCGCCAAGAAGCAGCTCCTGGACGCCACCGCCCGCCGCCATCCCGGCGCCGGCGGACACGACGTCCTCCACGCCGTCGACCTGGCCTGGTCCGAGCTCTCCCCGGCCGGGAGGGGCCTGGCCGAGCGGGTTCCCGCCGGCGTCGACGCACGCGGTGGGCTCAGCGACGAGGTGGTGGAGGCGGCCCTCGGCCAGCCGCCCACCACGACCCGGGCCTGGCTCAGGGGTAGGCTCGTGAGCGACTTCCCCGGGCAGGTGGTCGCCGCCGGTTGGCACTCCATGGTCCTGGAGACCGGTGAGAGGGCCCAGCGCCGCCTTCCCCTGACCGACCCCCTGTCCTTCACCCGCACCGCCACGGCGCCGGTCCTCAAGGACGCCGCCGACGTCGTCGAGGTCCTCGCGCGCCTCACGGGCGAGCGCCCCGGCGACCCGGGGCGAGCCGCCGAAGCAGTGACCACATCCGCCACCCTGTCAGGAGAGCAGACATGAGTGAGTTCGCCCAGCCGTCCCGCAGCCGCCAGGACGATCCCGCCCCCGACGACGACCCGACCCCCGCCCCCGCCGGCCCCGCCCGAGGCCAGGGCCTGGACTCGGTGCTGGACATGATCGACGACGTCCTGGCCGTCGACGCCCAGGAGTTCGTGCGCGGCTTCGTCCAGAAGGGCGGCCAGTGAGCGCCAGCGCCCCGGGGCCGCGCGTCACCGGCCTGGAGACCGAGTTCGGCCTCCTGTGCGCCCCCGCGGGGCCGTCGGAAGCGACGAAGGAGGACCTGCCGGATGTCGAGCGGGCGGCGGCGCTCATCTTCCGTCACCGGCCGGTCGGCTACCGCAGCACCAACCTCTTCCTGCCCAACGGCGGGCGCCTCTACCTCGACATCGGTGCCCACCCCGAGTACGCCACCGCCGAGTGCGTGAGCGTGCGCGACCTCGTCGCCCAGGACCAGGCCGGCCGGGCGATCCTGGCCGACATGGCCACGCGTGCCGCCGCGGGCCTCTCCCAGGAGGGGACCGCAGTCCGCTTCCACCTCCTGGCCAACAACACCGACTCCGCCGGCCACACCTACGGCTGCCACGAGAGCTACTCCGTGCCCCGCAGCCTGCTCGACGCCACCGACGACGCATCGGCCGCCAGCAGCGAGACCACCATGGCGGTCCTCACCTCCTTCCTGGCCACGCGTCCCGTCCTGGTCGGCTCCGGGCGCCCACTGGCAGGCGGCCCGACGGAGCCGAACGACGGCAGCCGCGGTGCGGGGGAGGAGGCCGCCTGGGGTCTGTCACCGCGCGCTCCCCACCTGCAGGCCCTGACCTCGGCCGACACCACCGGGCAGCGCGCCCTGGTCAACACCCGCGACGAGCCCCACGCCGACGCCACCCGCCTGCGCCGCCTGCACGTCACCTGCGCCGACACCACCATGGCCGAGCCGACGACGGGCCTGCGCAGCGCCGTGACCCTGTTGCTCCTGGACGCCCTCGAGGTGGGATGGGACTTCAGCGACCTGACCCTGGCCGCCCCTCTGGTCACGCTGTCCGCACTGGGGGAGAGCCCCTGGGGGGACGTGCCCGCCACCACCGTCCAGGGCCGGTGCCTGAGCGCCGTCGACATCCAGGAGGCCTTCCTGGAGCGGCTGACCTCCTACCTGGACGACGCCGGAGTGCCGGACTTCCTGTGCGGTGCCGAGCATCTGCTCACCGACTTGGCGCCACGCGTCATCTCCGCGCTGCGCCGCCACGACGACGGCGCCATCGACACCGAGATCGACTGGGCCATCAAGCGTCGCCTCATGCGCGCCCAGCGTGAGCGCCACCCCCAGCTGAGCGGCCAGTCCCTGGAGACCCTGCGCTCGCGGGTGGACCTGGCCTACCACGACCTCAACGCCGAGACCGGACTGGTTCCGCGCCTGGTCGCCCAGGGGGCCATCGTGAATCTGTGCGATCCGGAGGAGATCGAGCGCGCCCGCCAGACGCCACCGGCCACGCGCGCCGCCCTCCGGGGTGCCTTCGTGGCGGCCTGCCTGGAGGTGGGAGCCGACTTCTCCGTCTCCTGGGAGAGCCTGCGCCTGGACTCACCGCCCACTGCGCCCGTGGACCTGCCGGACCCGCTGGAGACGGCCCACGAGGCCGCCGAGTCCCTGACCCAGCGGGTGCTGGACCTGCGCCCCGAGGAGATGCACCGCATCGACCTCGTGGGCCGCGGCGGCCTGGGTGCGCCGGGCTGAGACTCCTGGGGGCCTGGGCCCCGTCGCCCTTGAGTGCTGTCCACTACTAGTTTTTCCCGTCTTTTCAACGGTCGGGCCCGGGTGCTCCCTGACGGCCCGGGGCCTGGTCGACCCTTGCGTGAAGTCCCGAGAAGGAGTAGACACTTAGGTGTGCCTCACCAAAGCCGCGAGGTGTGCCGCCTCTTGGGGTGATGTCTCTGGGTTGGTTCGTTCGGCGTGTCGATGCGCGGCTCGGGTCAGACATTTCTCTGAGCAAGTCAATAATGATAATGATTTGCAAAACGAGTTGGTGGCGGGGTAGATGTGCGGTCATCACGCCGGCGTGCCCGCCCAGGCGCGCCCCGGGCTCCGGCACGAGGCCGGAGCGGTCACCGTGACCCGTGAGAACACGCAAGGAGAAAGCATGAGCACCACCAACCGCACGCCGGTCGCCACTGAGCCGGACAGGCCCTCGGTTCACACCTCATCGCGCTCAGGTCTGGCCGACTCCGCCCTGGGAACCCGCAACCTCATGATGATCGCCGCACTGGCGGTCGTCTCCATGATCCTCCTGGTTCCGCTGAACTACCTGGCTCCGGCGGCGGGAGCCTCCCGAGACGCTGTGCTCCTGGGCTGCGCGATCATGGGGCTGTGGCTCGTGCCGTACCTGCTGCCGGCGACCGTCGTGCGGCGCCCCGGCGCCGTCATGATCGCGGCTCTTCTCATGGGCATCATGTCCGTCTTCACCACTCCGGTCGGCCCCGCGGCCATCGTCGGCAACCTCATCGGCGGGGCCTTCGTCGAGGTGCCCCTGGCCATCCTGCTCTACCGGAAGTGGACCTGGTGGTCCTTCCTCATCTCAGCGGCAACCTTTGGCCTGCTCAACGGCATCATGTACGTCTCCGTCATGGGTGCCTCAGCGGGTATGGCCTCGGCGAGCGCCGGCGTCGTCATCGCCGTGGTCTCGGCCCTGGTTGGCGGCGGCCTCACCATTGTCCTGACCCGACTGCTCAACCGCGCCGGCGTCGGCATCGATCACCGCACGGCCGGCCGTGCCTGAGACAGTGCCGGCCGCACCGGCTGCTCCGGAGGTGGGGCAGCCTCTGGGAGAGCCGGCCGATCCGGCACTGGTGAGCATCGAGGGCCTGAGCGTCCACTACCTCGGACGCGAGAGCTGGGTCCTGGATGCCGTCGACCTGACCCACCTGCGCGCTCAGGTCACCGCCGTCATCGGCCCCTCGGGCTGCGGCAAGACCACCCTCGTGCGTGCGCTGTGCGGCCTCATCCCGCACTGCCTGCCTTCGGAGTACGCCGGCAGCCTGAGACTGGCCGGCACCGAGGTTGCCGACGCCACCGTCCAGAACCTGGCCCAGACCGTCGCCTACGTCGGCCAGAGCCCCGACGCCGCCGTCGTCACCCGCACCGTCCACGACGATGTCGCCTTCCCGCTGCAGAACCTGTGCCTGACCAGGCCGGAGATCACCGCGCGGGTCGAGCAGGCCCTGCGCGCGGTGGGACTCATCGAGCGCATCTGGGACGACCCCTGGACGCTCTCGGGCGGGCAGCGTCAACGGCTCGCGCTGGCCGTCGCCCTGGCCATGCGCCCACAGCTCCTCGTGCTCGACGAGCCGACCAGCACTATCGATGCCACCGGCCGGGAGGAGTTCTACACCCTCATCTCCTCCCTGACCACCTCCGGGACTGCGGTCGTCGTCATCGACCACGACCTCGACCCGGTACTGCCCATCGTCGATCAGGTCCTGGCCCTCAACGCCGACGGGCGGACCATCGCCGTCGGCTCGCCGCGGGAGGTCTTCATGAGCCACCGCCTTGAGCTGAACGATGCCGGAGTGTGGATGCCCCGAGCCCTGCGTGAGGCCGGCGACGACCTCCCCGCGGGGACGCAGGCCTCGGAGGCGGCCCTGACCTGCGCCGAGGCCGGAATCCGAGTGCCGCGGCTCGCTGATCTGTGCGCGGACGGCGAGGTGCGCTACCTGGAGAAACAGGCGCCCGGCTCCGCTGAGAGCTGGCAGCAGGTCGAGGCCATCGACACCCGCGAGGTACTCGCCGGCCGCCCCCGGCCCGAGGCTCGAACCAGTGTCGAGCTGGTCGACCTCGAGGTCCCGGGGCGCGCGCCCCGGGTGTCTCTGCGTCTGGGTGGTGGCGAGCTCGTGGCGCTGGTCGGGCCCAACGGCGCGGGCAAGTCCTCGATCCTGTCCGCCCTGGCCGGACTCGTCCGCTCGCGGGCCGACAAGGCAACGGTCGGTGGCCGGGACGTCGGCAAGGGCAGGCACCTGGTCGGATACGTCTTCCAGAACCCCGAGCACCAGTTCGTGGCCACCACCGTCGGGGCAGAGCTCGCCGTCGGAGGGACCTCGCCGGAGCGGGTCAGTGAGCTCCTCGAGCAGTTCCACCTGGCCGTCCACCGGGACCACCATCCCCTGACCCTCTCGGGCGGCCAGGCCCGCAGGCTCTCGGTGGCCACCATGGTCAGCGAGGAGCGCGACGTCGTCGTCCTCGACGAGCCCACCTACGGGCAGGACTGGGACAACACCTGTGAGCTCATGGACTTCATCGACCAGCTGCGCCACCAGGGCCGCACGGTCATCATGGCCACCCACGACCTCGAGCTCGCCCTGGAGCACTGCACCCACATCGTCGCCCTGCCCGGGGCGGCCGGAACCGGAGCAGCGGACTCGCGCGTCGGTCTGCCCGAGCCCGCCCCGGTACCGCACCGACCCCAGCCACGGCGAGGCCTGTTCACCTCGCTCAACCCCCTCACCCTCTTCGCGTCGGTCCTGCCGGTCATGGTGATGGTCTTCGCTCTGCGCAACCATCACCTCAACCTGGGCGTCCTGCTGACATCCTCGGTCCTCATCGTCGCCGCGCGCGCCTCCCTGAGACGCACCATGGCCTCGGTGGTCGCCCCTTGGGCGGTCACTGCGCTCATGATCTGGATCTTCAGCAGCGGGGTCCACCACCAGGAGACCGCTGCGCGCCTCTACGACCTGGGTGACGCGGTGACGGGAGGGACCGGCATCGGTGCGCTCATCGCACTGGTCCTCGTCTCGGGCGTCTCCACCGACCCCGAGGCCCTCATCCGCACCCTGACCACTACCTTCCACATGCCCTACCGCCTCGGGGCGGCGGGGACCGCGGCCATCGCCTTCATCACCCGCTTCCACGGCGACTTCGTCCTCCTGCGCACCGCCAGGGCGCTGCGCGGGGTCGGCGGCCGCTGGGGGATGCTCGCGCCTGTGGTCCGCTGGATCGGCTCCATCCTGCCGCTGATGATCCTGGCCATCCAGCACGCCGAGCGCGTCGCCCTGTCCATGGACTCACGCGCCTTCGGCGCCCACCGACGGCGCACCGAGATGACCGACGAGCCCTGGAGAGGACGCGACTGGGGAGTCGTCGTTCTCACCTGGGCGCTGGCCCTCATCATCTGGAACACCCTCCGCTGAGGAGACAACCATGCCCAAGCAATCGATGCACCGGACAAGTCACCAGGAGGACGCAGGCGTCACCGTCGGCGAGCTCATCCGGCCGGCGCGCCCGGCCATGATCGTCACCGGGCTGCTGACCGCCGTCGGAGCGTTGATGTCCATCGTCCCCTTCGAGGCCCTGCGCAACATGGCGGCCATATGGCTGGGCGAGACCTCACCGCAAGGCTGGCGCGGCAGTCTGTGGATCTGGGCGGCCATCGCCGTCGGGGCGCTCTTCGCCTCCCAGGCCCTCTACCTGGCGGGCCTGGGGATCACGCACCTGGCCGAGGCCCGGCTGCGGCACCACCTGCGTGAGCGGGTCGTCGACGCCATCAGCGGCCTGCCCCTGGGGCGGGTGGCGCAGATCCCGCACGGCACCATCCGCAAGATGGTCTGCGACGACACCACCTCCATCCACACCCTCGTCGCCCACGTTCCCGGGGACGCCACCAACGCCGTCGTCATGGCGGCGGCGGGGACGGCCTACCTGCTGTGGGCCGACTGGCGCCTGGCCTGCGCGCTGGTGGGGCTGTGGGTCCTCGCCCTGGGAGCGATGCTCCTGACCATGTCTGGCCTGTCGGGCATCACCGAGCGCTTCGGCGCCGCTCAGACCGCGCTGGCCGCCGCGACCGTCGAGATGCTCGAGGGCATCAAGGAGATCAAGGGCTTCCAGGCCACCGACGCCTCCCGCACCCGCTTCAGCCAGGCGCGCACCGAGTTCTCCAGCCTGTCCTACGAGTGGGTGAGCAGGTCCGGGAAGGCCATCAGCGCCATGACCGCCGTCCTGCGTCCCTCCACGGTCTTCGCCACGGTCGCGCTCCTGGCCGTCCTGTTCACCTCCCAGGGCTGGACGCCCCTGTCGGCCACCCTGCCGTTCTTCCTGGTGGCCCTCGGGCTGCCGGAGGGACTCATGACCCTCATCGGCCTCATGCAGCACATGTACGAGTCCAGGATGGCCGCCCAGGCCACCGCGGACCTGCTCTCCCTGCCACCGATGCCCGAGGGAACCCATGACGAGGGCGAGGGACGTGCGCCCGGGCGCGTCGACGTCGAGGACGTCACCTTCTCCTACGAGGCCGGCTCCCCGGTCCTGCACGGCGCCTCCTTCACCGCCGAGCCCGGAACCGTCACTGCGCTCGTCGGCCCCTCCGGCGGGGGCAAATCGACCCTGGCCCGCCTCATCGCCCGCTTCTACGACGTCGACGACGGAGCCGTGCGCATCAGCGGCGTCGACGTGCGCGAGGCGACTTTCCCCTGGCTGCTCTCGCGCGTGGCGGTCGTGCTGCAGGACGTGGCCCTGGCCCACGAGTCCGTCCACGACAACATCGCCCTGGGACGCCCCGACGCCACCCGGGAACAGGTTGAGGCAGCTGCCCGCGCGGCCTGCATCCACGAGCGCATCGCACGTCTGCCCCATGGCTACGACACGATCCTGGGTGAGGAAGGCGGGTTCCTCTCCGGAGGGGAGCGCCAGCGCGTCACTCTGGCGCGCGCCTACCTCCAGGACGCCCCCATCCTCGTCCTGGACGAGGCCACCGCTCAGGCCGATCCGGCCTCCGAGCGCGACATCCACCAGGCCCTGTCCCGGCTCGCCGCCGGGCGGACCGTCATCATCATCGCCCACCGCCTGTCCACGATCCGCGACGCAGACCAGATCCTCGTCGTCGACGCCGGACGCATCACCGAGCGCGGCACGCACGAGGAGCTGCTGGCCGCCGGCGGACGCTATGCCGCCATGTGGCGCAGTCAGGACCTGAGTGAGGAGACCGACGCCGCCGTACTGACCGCCCAGATCGACCGGCTGAGAGCCGAATCCGCCGGGCAGGAGGAGAAGTAACCATGTGGAAGCTGCTGACGCGAGTCGTCAACGCCGCCGAGATGCGCACCATCATCGCCTGGTTCGTAGCCTCTGCCGTCCTCCAGGGCCTCACCCTGGCCCTCATGATCCCCTTCCTGCGCGCCCTCTACTCCCGCTCGCAGTTCCTGACCGCCTGGCTGATCGCCGTCGTGGTCATGGCGGTGAGCGCCGCGCTCGTCGACACCATCGCCATGCACCGCTCCTACCGGGTCAGTGTCTTCGAGGTCTGCGACACCATGATCGACCGCGTCGCCGATCATGTCCTGACCCTGCCGCTGGGCTGGTTCAGCGCCGAGCGGGAGGCCGCCGTCGTCAACGCCACCTCCAAGGAGGTCAACACCCTCTCCCACCTGGCCTCCATGGTGATCCCCAACCTGTGCAACGCCTTCATCGTCCCGCTGGTCATGCTCGGGGCCACCGCCGTCGTCGAATGGCCCCTGGCGCTCATCATGGCCGCCGCCATCGTCCCGCTGGTCCTGACGTGGCGGCTCATGGGCGCCGCGACCACTCGCGCCAACGAGATGGAGGACCGCACCTCGAGCGCCGCGGCCGGACGCCTCGTGGAGTTCGCCCGACTCCAGCCCGTGCTGCGCGCCACCGGTGCCACCAAGACGGGCTGGGCGCCGGTGCAAGCCGCCCTGGAGGCCGACTCCGCCTCCACCCTGGACGGCCTACGGGTCAAGGGCAGGCCCGGGCAGTACTTCAACCTTATCGTCAACGTCGCCTTCGCCCTGGTCATGGCGATGGGGCTGGCACGGGTCAGTGGGCACCGGCTCGACGTCGTCGCATACCTGGCGATCATGGCCGTCACCGCGCGCACGCTCCTGCCACTGACCAAGGCCGCCATGTACGGATCCGAGGCCGACAACGCGAAGGTCGCCCTGCGGGCCGTGGGGGACATTCTCGACGCGCGTCCCCTGTCCGACCCCGAGCCCGGTCAGGAGATCGAGCCCCGGGGGACCACAATCGCCCTGAACGATGTCTCCTTCTCCTACGACGCAGGCCGCCCCGTCCTGGCGGGCGTCTCCTTGAGCGCACCGCAGGGGAGAGTGACCGCCCTGGTGGGCCCGTCAGGGGCGGGCAAGTCCACGATCCTGCGCCTGGCGGCCCGGTTCTGGGACGTCGACGACGGGACCGTCACCATTGGCAGCGCACCGGTTCGCTCCATGCGCGCCTCGACGATCATGGGTATGACCTCCATGGTCTTCCAGGACGTCTACCTGTTCGACACCACGATCCGGGAGAACCTGCGCATCGCCCGGCCCGAGGCCACCGACGCCGAGCTGGCCGAGGCCGCCCGGCGCGCCCGCCTGGACCGCGTCATCGAGGCGCTGCCGCACGGGTGGGACACGCAGGTCGGTCCCGGCGGGCTGAGCCTGTCCGGTGGGGAGCGCCAGCGCGTCGCTATTGCTCGGGCCTTCGTCAAGGACGCCCCCATCCTGCTGCTCGACGAGATCACCTCGGCCCTGGACGGGGAGAACGAGTCCGCCATCACCGAGGTGGTGCGCGAGCTCTCCGAGGGGCGCACCGTCATCGTGGTGGCCCACCGCCTGTCCACCGTCCGCCAGGCCGACGAGGTCGTCTTCCTCGAGCCGACTCAGGCCGGCGCCCGCGTGGCCCAGCGTGGTACGCCCCAGGAGCTGGCGGCCGTTCCCGGCCCCTTCCGCGAGTTCATCGAGGCCTCCACGGCCTCCTCGCGCTGGCACATCCGTCAGGGGTGAGGCGGGGCCGCTTCAGGTTAGACGACAGGGTGGGCAGACGCTGTCCCGTACCGGTTGGTATGGGACAGCGTTTCTGTTGCTATGAAAGGTCTCAGGACTCAATGAAACCTCCCGGTAGTACTGGATGGTATCGTTAATACCAACCGGTACGGATCGGCCTGGTAGTCGATCGGGTGCTCGGATCCAGGTAGTTGAACGAAAGGAGGGGGGCTTCATGGCCGATGTACTAGCCATTGAGGACCTTCACAAGCACTTCGGAAGCGGGCCGCACACGGTGAGAGCCAACGCCGGCGTCACTATGCAGGTGGGTGCCGGCGAGGTGGTCGGGCTCCTCGGGCACAACGGCGCGGGCAAGACCACGCTGGTCAACCAGGTGGTGGGGCTGCTGTGCCCGACCTCCGGGAGCATCAGGCTCGACGGGGTTGATGCCGTCGCCAACCCCGCTCTCGCCCGTCGCCTCACCAATGTCCAGGCTCAGGCCAATGTGCCCATCACAGGACTCACGCCCCTGATGGCGATCGACCTCGTGGGGCGTATGCGAGGAGGGCGTCCGCGTCAGACGCGCAGGCGCGCCGAGGAGCTCATCGAGGCCCTCGACCTGGGGGAGTGGGCGAGGACTCCCGCGCAGAAGATCTCCGGCGGTGTTGCCCGTCTGACTGCCTTCGCCATGTGCGCCGTCGTCCCCGGGCGCCTGGTCATCCTCGATGAGCCCACCAATGATGTCGACCCGGTACGCCGGCGCCTGCTGTGGGACCAGATCCGCCTTCTGGCCGAGGCCGGGGCGGCGGTCCTCCTGGTGACCCACAACGTGCGGGAGGCCGAGCGGGCGGTCGACCGGCTCACCGTCCTGGACCACGGTCACGTCATCGCCGAGGGGACCCCTGCAGCACTCGTGGCCGGCCACGGATCGTCCTTCGTCCTGGAGGTCAGCCGGACTCCCGGCCGGCGGATCGAGCCGCCCGCGGGAATGAGCCTGACGCAGCACGACGCCGTGCGCGCATCCGTGGCGGTGGACTCTCACTGTACGACCCAGGCCGTGGAGTGGGCCGCTCATGCCCTCAAGGACGGAGTGATCGAGCGATACGAGCTGGCACCGATCTCACTGGAGGACGTCTACGTGCACCTCACCGGGAGCACGGGTGAGGAGGTGAGCCGTCATGCCGCCTGAACCGTGTGAATCCGCGGAAGGCCGGATTCGTCCCGATGATTCGCGTCGTCCCCGTGCTGCCGCGTAAGCGCGGTGCGACTCCCGTCCCCAGAGAATCAGGAAATGAAGGAGAACATGATGTCTACTCCAACCAGTACAACTGCTGATCCGGACCAGGCCGGTGGCGCCGGCCCTCGGGTGACTCCGCTCTGGTACCAGCTCGGCCTGCTTGTTCAGTGGCAGTTCCGACGCAGCCTGCCCGTGCTCCCTCTCTTCATCATCGTCCAGACGCTGCTGTCCGTCTCCATGGTCCTGGGATACGGGCTCATTGCGGGCCACCCAGGCCGCGAGGCGAGTCTCTACCTGGCCGGCGGCGGCCCGGCGATCGCGCTCATCTCGCTGGGACTCATCATGACGCCCCAGTGGGTCTCCCAGTCCCGCACTGAGGGCAGCCTGGACTGGATGCGCACCCTGCCCGTCCCCAGGATCGCCTTCCTCCTGGCAGACCTCGCGATCTGGACCGCTCTTGCACTGCCCGGCCTGGTTGTGGGCGTCATCGTCGCCAACGCCCGCTTCGACGTCGACCTCGCCCCGCAGTGGTGGCTGGTGCCCGGCGCCGTGCTGGTCGCCCTGACAGCGGCCTGCATCGGATACGCCATCGCCACGCTCCTGGCTCCGGCCCTGGCTCAGATCCTCTCCCAGGTGCTCGCCTTCAGCATCATGCTGTTCTCGCCCGTCAGCTTCCCCGCCGACAGGCTCCCCGACTGGGCCCAGGAGATCCACCGCTGGCTGCCCTTCGAGCCCATGGCTCAGGTGGTGCGTGCGGGACTGTTCTCGCACGACGCCAGCATGCCCGCCCGTTCCTGGGGCCTCCTGGGCGGATGGTGCCTGGTGGCCGTCGCCGGAGCGTCATGGGCCCTGGCAAGGCGGCCCTGAGTCGGCCGGGATGTCCGAATGGTCGGAGACCGGTGGAGGGAGTGACGAACGTGGAGGGGGAAGTGCCGTGAACCCCTTTCTGAGGGGCCTCCTCTACAGTGGGGGCATGACCGCCAGGAGCTCCGCCCGTGGGACGAACAGTGACAGTGATGACTCCGGGGCCTCCGCCTCTGATGACATCAGGGAGGCGACGCGCGCCCTCAATGAGGCGATCACCGCCTTCTCCCGTGCAGTGGGGGCGGCCGGTCAGGGAGCGCGCCGGAGCAGTGAGAGTGCGGTAGCGGCCTCCCTGGACCTTGCCTCCCGGAAGCTGGCCTCCGCCTCTACTGCAGTCAGCGGCGCCGCCCCGGGTCGGGGTGGTGGACGCCGTCGGAGCGAGAAGACCAGGGCGCGGATCCTTGCTGCTGCCAGGGAGGTCTTCGCTGCCAAGGGCTACGAGGGGGCGTCGGTCAGTGACATCGCCTCGGCGGCTGGATTCACCAAGGGCGCCTTCTACTCCTCCTTCCCCTCCAAGGAGGCCCTGTTCCTGGAGGTCGTCACCTGTGGTGAGGAGAGCTCGGAAGAGGCCGCTCGCCAGATGGTGAGCCCCGACCAGTGGGGCGAGCAGCTCCAGGAGCTTCCCATGGAGGATGTTGTCCTGCACCTAGAGACCTGGCTCTACGCGATTCGTCATGAGGACTCCCGGGATCGACTGGCCGGCAGCTGGCGCCGCTGGTTGAGAGAGACCTCCCACCTGGTGGCCCGTTCCCACGGACGCCGCGAGCCGAGCCAGCAGGATGAGGAGACGGCCTTTGGGCTCCTGGCGGTGGGCATCTTTGGCCGCGTGAGTGCCGCAGCCACCACCTCGCAGGAGGTCGAACCCATCATCCAGCGCCTGTCCGAGCGACTCCTTGAGGATGGCAGTGACTGACATTCCTCTCCGCCGAGAGCGACATGTTTCGTGTAGAGGTACGGAAAACGGTTGCCTTCCGCGAAAAGTGTCCTTCTTGGTGGAGGGAGGGCCTCGCGGTCAGGCGACCTGCTCCCGGTAGCGGTGGACCACCAGCTCGGCGAGTGCCGGGTGGTCGCCGATGGGAGCGGCCACGACGTCGGCTCCCGTGGAGTGCAGTGCCCGGTGGAAACGTCCCTCCGCCAGCAGGTAGGTGGCCACACCCACCCGCCTGGCCCCTCGGGCCCGGGCCGTGCTCACCGCGTCACGGACGCTGGGACGCGCAGCCGAGAGGTAGGCCGTCGTCACCTCGCGCCCCAGGCGCGCCTCGAGCAGGCGAGTGATGGTCTCAACCTCCTCCAGCGCCGCCGCCTGGCGTGACCCGGCTGCGCCCAGGACGATGTGGTCGAGTCCTGCGAGCCCGCCCAGGGGCGCGGACGCCTCCCGGAGCCGCTGCTCGACGGCCTCCACCAAGTGCTCCTCGACCCCCAGGTGCCCGGTGACCGTCCCCGATCCGTGCCGTTCCACTGCGGCCGGTACGTCATGGACGACGTGATAGCCGCGGGCGAGGAAGAAGGGCAGGACTACCGGATCCACCAGCCCCTCCAGGGCCGTGGCCGGGTCCGGGGGCTGGAGCTCGACGTAGCCGGTGCGCACCTCCACCCCCGGCAGGATCGTGCCGACGCGCTCAGCGGTGCGGGACAGGACTGAGGACGGCCCGGGCCGGCGCGAGCCGTGGGCCAGCAGCACCAGGGGACGAGTGCTCATGCCGGCTCCACCACCAGAACCGCGTGCGTGTGAGGACGATCCGGCTCGACCGGCCTCGGGCCGACGGGGCCGCCGGCGGTGATCGCCTCCTCCAGGACACCAGCCTCAGGTGCGTGGCCGTGCTGATGAGTGGGGTGGACCTCCTCAAGCACCTGTTCGGTCTCCTCCCGAATCTCTGTGGCGGTGGCGCGTGCCTTGCGGACCGCCAGGGTCAGGAAGGCCACCCAGATCACCCCGAGCGCGCCGTACAACATGACCCCGGTTCGGGCCGAGGCCTCGGACCAGGACAGTAGCACCCGCAGGTTCGTGGCCAGGATCAGCCCGCCGACGGCGGTGCCCAGCACCGCTCCGGGCAGGCGGGAGACCAGCCAGGCAGAGATCGGCGCGGCCACGAGCCCGCCGGCCAGCAGGGTCAGGACGATCCCGAGGCTGATGCCCGCGGTGCCCAGTCCGGTGAGGAAACCGGCCGAGGCCGCCACCGTCACCAGGAACTCCGAGGCCCCCACCGAGCCGACCACGGTGCGCGGCGCTGTGCGACCACCCGTGAGCAGCGTCGTCGTCACCACCGGTCCCCAGCCGCCACCACCGGTGGCGTCAACGAAACCGCCCACCAGTCCCAGGGGAACCAGGAGCCGCCTGCCGTGCGGCGAGCGCCGGCTACCGGATCCGCTGGGCGGGCGCAGTGCGAAGCGCCCCAGGACATAGGTCCCCAGCAGGATCAGCAGGCTCGCCGTCACCGGGGTCGCCGCGCGGGTCGACAGGTGAGACAGAACCGCGGCACCGCTGAAGGCCCCCACCGCGCCGGGCAGCCCCAGCCGGACCACCAGGCGAGGATCGGTGTTGCCCAGCCTCCAGTGGGAGGCCCCCGAGGCCAGGGTCGTGCCGATCTCGGCCAGGTGCACGGAGGCCGAGGCCAGTGCCGGGCTCAGCCCGGCCAGAAGCAGCAGGGAGGAGGAGGTCATGCCGTACCCCATCCCGAGGGAACCGTCGACCAGCTGGGCGGCCAGGCCGACGAGGGCGAGAAGAACAAGCTTGCGCATCAGTGACTCCGGGACATTCAGTCTGCATGCGCCGAGGAGGACTCACGCGGCCGGGTTCGCCGGCCGGGCCTCTTCGACGACTCGGTCAGCCCAGTACGGGCTCAGGGTGACGACGTCGCCGATGACGATGACCGCGGGGGCGGTCACGCCGTACCGGGCGGCGACGTCGGCCAGACATCGCAGCTCGGTGGTGGTCACACGCTGGTCGCGGTGGTAGCCGCGCTCGATGATCGCCGCTGGAGTGGCCGGATCGCTGCCGGCCTCCAGCAGGGAGGCGACCGAGTCCCTCAGCCGGGAGACCCCCATGAGCAGGATGAGGGTGTGGTCGCGGCGCTGGGGGAGCACCCCCAGATCCGCATGAGCCGTGATGACCGAGAAGCCGCGCGACATTCCCCGGTGGGTGACGGGGATCCCCGCCGCCGCGGGTACGGCGATGGCGCTGGTGATCCCCGGGACGACCTCGACGGCCACGTCGGCTGCACGGCAGGCGGCCGCCTCCTCCCCGCCGCGCCCGAGCACGTAGGGGTCGCCGCCCTTGAGACGGACCACCCCCTTGCCGCTGCGGGCCAGGTCGACCAGGAGCGCGTCGATCTCCTCCTGGCTCATGACGTGCCGGCCGCGACGCTTGGAGGCGTCGATGACCTCGGTGCCGGGGTCAAGGTCCTCCAGGAGGTCGCGGGGGGCCAGCGCGTCGACGACGACCACGTCCGCCCGGCCCAGCAGCTCCAGGCCGCGGGCGGTGATGAGGCCGCTGCTGCCCGGGCCGCCGCCCACCAGGGCCACCCAGCCGCCCGCTGAGCCGGTGGAGCCAGCGGGTGCATGGGGAGAAAGTTCGCGAGCCATGCCTCAGCCCCTGCCTGAGGAGGTGGCCGCAGCCGGTTCTCCGCGCCCTGTGCCTGCCAGCTGCACCATGCCCGCCCCGAGTGTTCCGCCCTCGTGGGCGTCGATGAGGAGGAAGGCGCCGTCGGACCGGGAGACCGAGTAGTCGGCCAAGGGCACCGGTGAGGCCAGACGCAGCCGAACCAGGC
Source organism: Actinomyces sp. SKVG-SVH-4(1) (assembly GCF_048514265.1). Classification (NCBI taxonomy): domain Bacteria; kingdom Bacillati; phylum Actinomycetota; class Actinomycetes; order Actinomycetales; family Actinomycetaceae; genus Actinomyces; species Actinomyces sp. SKVG-SVH-4(1). The sequence goes on from NZ_JBGEVE010000001.1 coordinate 225,840, forward strand.
CGATGTCGTTGAGCTCCAGTCGGTCAGCCGGCACCGTGGTCAGGTCATCCAGGTCGAGGCGCCCCTCAATGGCGCGCACGATCGCCTGGACCGTCTGGGCGCCGTGCTTGAGCAGCACTCGCGCCCGGGGGCGCAGGGGCTCCTCGCTCAGCCAGGACACGCGGGCGTCGACCTCGGTGAGCACCTGGGGCGCGTCCCCCGCCGCGGCCAGGGTGTCACCGCGGGCGACATCGATATCGTCGGTCAGGCGAACCGTCACCGACTGGCCCTCGACGGCCTCCTCCAGGCTGCGCTCGCCCAGGTCGATGCCGGCCACACGTGAGTGCCTGCCCGAGGGCAGCACCACCACGGGGTCGCCGACGCGTACCGTGCCCGAGGCGATCCGCCCGGCGTAGCCCCGGTAGTCGCGCAGCTCAGGCCTCGGCGCCGCCCCCTGGGGGCGGATGACCAGCTGGACCGGCAGGCGGAAGACGCCCTCGTCGCGGGCGGTGGGCAGGGACTCCAGGAGACCCAGCAGGGTCGGCCCCTCGTAGAAGGGCGTGCTGGTCGAGGCCTCGACGATGTTGTCCCCCAGGAGCGCGGAGGTCGGCAGGACATGGATCTCGGCCACGCCCAGCTCGGCGGCCACGGCACGGATGTCGGCCTCGATACCTGCGTAGACCTCGGCGGAGAAGTCCACCAGGTCGATCTTGTTGACCGCGACGATGACGTGCGGGACGCGCAGGAGGGCGGCGACTGCCAGGTGGCGGCGAGTCTGCTCCAGGACCCCGTTGCGGGCGTCCACCAGCAGCACGACGACGTCGGCCGTGGAGCAGCCGGTGACCGTGTTGCGGGTGTACTGCACGTGCCCGGGGCAGTCGGCCAGGATGAAGGAGCGCTGCGGGGTGGCGAAGTAGCGGTAGGCGACGTCGATCGTGATGCCCTGCTCCCGCTCGGCCCGCAGACCGTCGGTCAGCAGGGCGAGGTCGGCGCTGGTCAGGCCCCGATCCAGGCTGACCTGCTCGACGGCGGCCAGCTGGTCGCGCAGCACGGACTTGGAGTCGAAAAGCAGGCGGCCCACGAGCGTGGACTTGCCGTCGTCGACGCTGCCGGCCGTGGCCAGCCGCAGCAGTGAGCCGGTGGCGGCGGCGCGTGCCTCGGCCTCGGCGGGGATGTCGGTGAGGGTGGGGGTGCTCATCAGAAGTAGCCCTCCTTCTTGCGGTCCTCCATGGCCGCCTCGCTCAGGCGGTCATCGGCGCGGGTGGCTCCCCGCTCGGTCAGGGTGGAGGCGGCGACCTCCAGAACGATGTCGTGGTTGGTGGCGGCGGTGGACTCGACGGCGCCGGTGCAGGACATGTCGCCCACAGTGCGGTAGCGCACGGTGCGGGTGACCACCTGCTCGCCGTCGCGCAGCCGGTTGACGCCGCCGGCCGCCAGCCACATCCCGTCACGCAGGAAGACCTCGCGCTCGTGGGCGTAGTAGAGGCCGGGCAGGGCGATGTCCTCGCGCTCGATGTAGCGCCACACGTCCAGCTCGGTCCAGTTGCTCAAGGGGAAGACCCGCACGTGCTCACCGGGGCGGTGGCGGGGGTTGAGCAGGTTCCACAGCTCGGGGCGCTGGTTGCGCGGGTCCCACTGGCCGAACTCGTCGCGCAGGGAGACGATGCGCTCCTTGGCCCGGGCCTTCTCCTCGTCGCGGCGCCCGCCGCCGAAGACGCCGTCGAAGCCGCCCTCCTCGATGGCGTCGAGAAGCGGGATGGTCTGGAGCGGGTTACGGGTGCCGTCGGTGCGCTCGCGCAGACGGCCGTCGTCGATGTAGTCCTGGACGCGGGCCACCACGAGCCGCAGACCGAGCTCCTCGACCGTCCGGTCGCGGTAGGCCAGCAACTCGGGGAAGTTGTGGCCGGTGTCCACGTGCAGGACGGGGAAGGGGATCGGAGCGGGCCAGAAGGCCTTGCGGGCCAGGTGCAGCATGACCACGGAGTCCTTGCCCCCGGAGAACAGCAGCACGGGGCGGCGGCACTCGGCGGCGATCTCCCGGATGACGAGGATGGCCTCGGCCTCCAGGACGTCAAGGATGTCCAGGGCCTCAGTGGTGGCGGGGGCCCGGGAGAGGTCGGCCAGGCCGGCCGGTTCGAGCTCCGGCGTCTGATGGGGGGCGGGGGAGGGGGCTGGGGCCGGACGGGTGTGGGTCAGGGTGATGCTCATAGGTGGATTCCGCATTCTGTCTTGGTGAATCCGGCCCAGCGGCCGGAACGGGGGTCGTCTCCGGGCTTGACTCGCGCTGTGCACGGGGCGCAGCCGATCGAGGGGTAGCCGTCGTACAGGAGGGGGTTGATGAGCACGCCGTGCTGGTCGGCGTAGCCGGTCAGCTCCTCCATGCTCCAGGCGGCCAGGGGATTGATCTTGACGATCTCGTGGGTGGCGTCCCATCCGATCAGCGGTGTGTGGGTGCGGGTGGGGGCGTCCTCGCGGCGCACCCCGGTGGCCCAGGCCTCGTAGCCGCTCAGGGCCCTCGCCAGCGGCTCGACCTTGCGCAGACGGCAGCAGGCGGCCGGGTCCCGCGACCACAGATCCGGCCCGTAGCGCTCGTCCTGCTCGGCCAGGCTCAGCTCAGGAGTCACGTCGACGACGGTGACGTCCATGGTGGCGGCCACGGCGTCGCGGGTGCCCACGGTCTCGGTGAAGTGGTAGCCGGTGTCCAGGAAGAGGACGTCGACGCCGGGCAGGACCCGGGAGACCACGTGCGGCAGGACGGCGTCGGCCATGGAGCAGGCCACGGCCAGCGTGTCGGGGAAGTTCTGGGCCGCCCACTGGGCGACGTCGAGGGCCGGGGCATCGTCACCGAGCTCGCGCGCACCGGCCTCGGCCAGGGCGCGCAGCTCCTCGGTGGACCGCAGCGGGGCCGAGCCGGCTCCCCGTGACCTCGAGGCGGCAGGAGCACGGTGCGCCGCGTTCAGGGATGCCTGGGTGCGGTCAGTGGTTGTGGCGCTCACTGCACGGCCTCCTCATCGGCTCGGTGCGCCCACTGGGCGAAGGTCTCCTCAGGGAGGCGCTGGTCCAGGTAGCGGCGCACTAGGCGTTCGACGTAGTCGGTCAGGCCGGAGGCGGGGACCTTCAGGCCCCGCACCGTGCGGCCCAGGCCGGCCTCGGCGCGTCCGTCGGTGGCCAGGCCGCCGCCCAGGTGCACCTGGAAGCCGGGCATCTGCTCGCCGTCGACCGTGATGATCTGGCCCTTGAGGCCGATGTCCGCGATCTGAATGCGGGCGCAGGAGTTCGGGCAGCCGTTGACGGTCAGGGTGATGCGCCGCTCCAGGTCGGTGTCGGCCAGGCGCGCGTCGAGCTCGGCCGAGACGCGCGCCGCCAGCTTCTTGGTCTCCACGATCGCGAACTTGCAGAACTCCAGCCCGGTGCAGGCCAGGGTTGAGCGGGTGAAGGCGCCCGGATCGGGATCGAGCCCCAGCTCGCGCAGGCCGGCGACGGCGTCGTCGACCTTCTCGGCGGGCACGTCCAGGAGCAGCAGGTTCTGCAGCGGGGTGGTGCGCACCCGGTTGGAGCCGACCCGCTCGGCCAGGTCCGCCAGGCCCAGCAGGACGTCCCCGCTCAACCGGCCGACGGGCGGCTTGGCCCCCACCCAGAAGCGGCCGTCCTTCTGCTCGTGGACGCCGATGTGGTCGGAGTCCCCGCTCGGCTCCTCAGGCGCCGGGCCGTCGGGCAGGGCACGCCCCAGGTAGTCGTCCTGGAGGACCTGTCGGAACTTCTCCGGCCCCCACTCGGCCATGAGGAACTTCAACCGGGCCTTGTTGCGCAGGCGACGGTAGCCGTAGTCGCGGAAGATTCGGATGACGCCGTACCAGACGTCCAGGGCGTCCTCAGGGGTGACGAAGGCCCCCAGCCGCTGACCCAGACGCGGGGCGGTGGACAGGGCGCCGGCCACCCACAGGTCGTAGCCGGGACCGAGCTCGGGGTGGTTGACGCCCACGAAGGAGATGTCGTTGATCTCATGGAGGATGTCGAGGCTGGGGGAGCCGGTGATGGCCGTCTTGAACTTGCGGGGCAGATTGGCCAGCTCGGGGTCACCCAGGTAGGTGTCCTTGATGGCACGGGCCAGCGGGGTCGGATCGATGACCTCGTCCTTGGCGATGCCGGCCACCGGGGAGACCAGGAAGCCTCGAGGCGTGTCCCCGCAGCCCTCAATCGTGGTCAGTCCCACCGACTCCAGGCGCTGCCACAGCTCTGGGACGTTGTCGATCTCCACCCAGTGCAGCTGGATGTTCTGGCGGTCGGTGATGTCGGCGGTGCCGCGGGCGAAGTCGTTGGAGACCGAGCCGAGCACCCGCAGCTGCTCGCGGCTCAGGCTGCCTCCGTCCAGACGCACCCGCTGCAGGAAGTAGCGGTCGGACAGCTCCGAGGCCTCCAGCTGGGCGGTGCGGCCGCCGTCGATTCCCTGCTTGCGCTGGGTGTACAGGCCCCACCAGCGGAAACGGCCGTTGAGGTCATCGGGTGCGATGCTCTCGTAGCCGCCGGGGCCGTAGATGTTCACGATCCGGTCGCGTACCGCCAGCGGGTCCCCGTCCTGCTTGAAGGCCTCGTTGTCGTTGAGCGGCTTGCGCCCGTCGAGGGCCCACTGGCCGTTGGAGCGGGCCTTGCGCGGTGGGCGCAGGGTGCGGGCGGGTGGCGTGACGGTGGTGGTCATTGCTCCTCCATGACGGTGGCGTGTCATTGGCGTTTGAGGAGCGTCCGGGGGCGGCCTGGTGTGCTGCTGCGTGCAGAGCCTGCAGGGCCGTTCGGTTGGCGTCAGCCGTCTCAACGGGGCCTTCCGGACGCTTCATTGCGCCGGATACCTCGTTGCGGGGGAAGTCCCCGTGGTGTCAGGCGCTGGTCAGGCCCGACAACACATGACCGCATGGGCACGCAGAAGATCAGCGGGATAGGTGCCGCTGAAGAGTGCTGCGTGAGAGAAGGTCATGGCCGAAACAGTAACCATGCATTTACCTGGCGACAAGCAGGAATGATCTGTGCTTCGAGTCACGGCAGGGGCGTTGGGGGTGCACTTTAACCCGTCAGGACGCGGAATAAGATCGCACTGCCGCACACGGCACCGGTGGTGGTCTGCGGCAGCGGGTAGGCGGGAAATGGGTCCTTGGGCCTGGGACTGCGATCAGGCGCCCAGCTCCCGGTCCCTCTCGGCGATGGCCTCGAAGGCGCGCACGACGGCGTCGGAGAAACCGGCCCGCTCCAGGGCCACCATGCCCGCCACTGTTGTCCCGCCGGGGGAGCAGACCGCGTCGATGAGGTCGGCCGGGGTGCGGCCGTGACCTCCCTCGGCGGTGCGCTGAGCCTCGGTCTGCACGGTGCGGGCGGTCCCCAGCACCGCCTGCGCGACGATCTGGACGGCCTGGTCCTTGGGGATGCCGCCCATGACGCCGGCGCGCGCCAAGGCGTCGATGAAGGCGCACACCAGGGCGGGGGAGGAGCCCGCCAGACCGATGAAGGAGGAGAAGTCCTTCTCCTCCAGGACCACGGTGCGACCGATGGCCTCCATGAGGGTGCGCACTGTCTCCAGGTCCTGAGGACTCGCACTGCTGCCAGGGGCCAGTGCCGTCATCGACTCGCCCACGGAGGCGGCCATGTTCGGCATGGTGCGCACCACCCGGGTACCGTCCGGCAGCATCGACTCCAGACGCTCCAGGGTCACTCCGGCCGCGATGGAGACCACCAGGGGGTGGCTGGCGGCGATGGCCTCCGACAGCCGGGGCAGGACATCGGGGATGACGTAGGGCTTGAGGCCCACGATGAGGACGTCACTGCGTGACACCAGCTCGGCGGCGTCGGGCACGTGGACGGCCCCGACCTGCCCGGCCAGGCGCTCCGCGGAACCGTGCTTGCTGGTCAGGAGCAGGTGCCCGGCCGGTGTTCCCGCGGCCACGGCCCCTCGCACAATGGCGCTGACCATGTTGCCGGCGCCGATGAACCCGATACGCATGAAGGCCTCCTGCTCGTGAGCGACATGAGGCCATCACCGTACCGCGGCGGCGCGCCGGGCGGTGCGACTTCCGGGGCGCCGGTCGGCCTTCAGAGCACCAGTGCGGCGATCCACCCGGCGATGAGCAGGGGGATGTTGAAGTGCAGGAAGGTCGGGATGACCGAGTCGCGCATGTGGTCGTGCTGCCCGTCGGCGTTGAGCCCGGCCGTGGGCCCCAGCGTGGAGTCCGACGCCGGTGAGCCGGCGTCCCCCAGGGCCCCGGCGGTCCCGATGAGGGAGACCGTGGCGACCGGCGAGAAGCCCAGGGAGACGCACAACGGCACGTAGATCGCGGAGATGATCGGCAGGGTGGAGAAGGACGAGCCGATGCCCATGGTCACGATGAGGCCCACGAGCAGCATGACGAAGGCGGCGGCGGGCTTGGAACCCGCGAACAAGGAGGTCGCCGACGTCACCAGCGGCTCGATCTGCTTGGTCTCCTTGAGGACCTTGGCGAAGCCCTGCGCCGTGATCATGATGAGCCCGATGAGGGCCATCATCCGCATGCCTCCGGTGAAGACGTCGTCGGCCTCGGCGATGGTGACGACCCGGGTGGCCATGAACAGCAGCAGACCCGTGAGCGCCCCGACCAGGAGCGGGTCGGCCTCGGACTTCGTCCAGGTCAGGAAGGCCTGGACCGCGAAGCAGGCAACGACGGCGACCAGCGCGACCCGGATCTTGCGGCGGTCCACCTCGACCGGGCCGGAGACCTCCTCGCCCGAGCCCACGCCGCTGCCGGCGTCGACCTGGTAGACGCGGGGCTTGCGGTAAGTGACGAACACGGCGATGAGCAGCCCCGCGACCATGCCCAGCGCCGGGATTCCCATGGCCTGGGTGGCAGAGACCTGTGAGACGTCCAGACCCGCTTCCTTGATGTTGCGGTAGAGGGTGTTGTAAAGGAAGACCCGCCCGAAGCCCAGGGGCAGGAACATGTAGGTGGTGACCAGCCCGAAGGTGATGGCGCAGGCCACGGCGCGGCGGTCCAGCTGCAGGCGGCTCATGACGATGAGCAGCGGTGGGACCACGAGAGGGATGAAGGCGATGTGAACCGGGATGAGGCTCTCGCTCATGATCGCCATGGTGGTCAGGCCTCCCAGCACCAGCATGGTGGTGGTGCGCACGGCTTTCCGAGAAACGGACTCGTCGTCGTTCTCGATGCGGCCGATAAGCCAGTTCGCCAGCAGCTGGGGCAGCCCTGAGTGCGCCACCGCCATGGCGAAGGCCCCCAGCAGCGCGTAGGACAGGGCTATCTGGGCGCCGTCGGCCAGCCCATTCTGGAAGGCGACCATGGTGCGGCTGACGCCCAGGCCGGCGCTCAGCCCGCCCGCGAGAGCGCCGACGAACAGTGACAGGACCACATGGACGCGCAGCATCGCCAGGATGAGCATGACCAGGACGGCGAGGATGATGGCGTTCATAGGGGCCTTCCGATGGGGGCCGGCTGTGCGGGGCTTCGCGAGCGGGCCTGGGTGAACCCGTGCGAATCGAGGCCGATTGTGCCAGGCGAGCGTGACGGGGACGTATCGTGGACCGATGAGCGAGAACCGAAAGAACGTCACCGTCGACTCCGCCGTCTCCGTGCCTGCCCGCCGTGCCCTCGTCACAGGTGCCTCCACCGGTATCGGTGCCGCCACCGTTCGACTCCTGCGCTCCCACGGGTGGGAGGTCGTTGCCACCGCCCGGCGGGTGGAGCGCCTTGAGGCGCTGGCGGCCGAGACCGGCTGCACGTGGGTGGCCGCCGACCTCCAGGAGCCCGGCGACGTCGAGCGCCTGGCCGGTGAGGTGCTGGCCGGCGGAGCTGTCGACGCCGTCGTCAACAATGCCGGTGGCGCGCTGGGGGTCGACCCGGTCGCCGAGGGCAGCGCCCAGGAGTGGGCCACCATGTATGAGCGCAACGCGCTCGCGGCCCTGCGCGTGAGCCAGGCCTTCCTGCCCGGGCTTCGGGAGCGGGGCGGGGACCTGGTCTTCCTCACCTCCACGGCGGCCCACGACACCTACCCCGGTGGGGGCGGATACGTGGCGGCCAAGCACGCCGAGCGGATCATCGCCAACACGCTGCGCCTGGAGCTGGTGGGGGAACCGGTGCGCGTCATTGAGATCGCCCCCGGCATGGTGGCCACCGAGGAGTTCTCCCTCAACCGTCTCCACGGGGACGCCGAGGCCGCCGCGAAGGTCTATGCCGGTGTCGCCGAGCCGCTCAGCGCCGACGACGTCGCCGCCTGCATCGTCTGGACACTGGAGCTGCCCGCCCACGTCAACATCGACTCCATGGTGGTGCGACCGCGGGCCCAGGCCTCCAACACCCTGGTGGCCAGGGATCAGTAGGGGAGCGGCGTCGTCGCACATAGGTGGCCCACAGGCTCGACCTGCCCCGGGCACAGCGCGGGTTCCTAACGTCTCTTCCAGCCCCGGCCGGGCCGGGAACCACACTGAAAGGACACCCATGACCAAGCACGTCTCCTCCGGTGGCGAGGCCACTTCCTCCTCGCGTGACGCGGCCACGGAGAGTCTTCCCATCAGGGAATCCGCCGCCGCCGATGCTGCTGCGCAACGCCTGCCGCAGGGCGCCGTAGGCGGCCCCGGCAGTGATGGCAACACTGCCGGCAATACGGACGGCAGCACGGACGGCAAGGACCTCAAAGCGGCTGCGGGTAGCGCTGGCTCAGAGGCGGTGAGAACCGAGGCTCTCTCCAAGGACGTCACGCCGGACACCGCCAAGGGCTCTGGGGCGGCTCACTCGGCTGCTGGCAGCAGCACTGCCGACACCCGGCTGGGCGGGGCGTGGGTCTCCCCGGATGCTCAGAACGCCGCGACCATCGGCGTCGTGCCCTCCACGTCCGCGGCGGCCAAGAAGGCCCGGACCAAGGCGCGTGGGCCCTGGTACCGCCGTCGCGCCGTCGTGGGCGCTGCCGGGGTGGCGCTGCTGGCGGGCTCCTTCGGGGCTGGGTGGGGGACCAACGAGCTCCTCAGCTCCCACTCCCAGCACGGTCAGGCCCAGCAGCAGGGGGCCGGCAACGGTCAGGGCATGCCCGGAGGGGGCCAGGGAGGTCCCGGTGGGGGAGGCCCCGGTGGTCAGGGCGGGCCCGGTGGGCAGATGCCCGGAGGCGGCCCCGGCGGACAGGGTGGCCAGGGAGGCCCCGGCGGCCAGAACGGGCAGAACGGCCAGGGAGGTCCGGGAGGAGGCTCCGGTGGAGCCGGCCGGACCACCCCCAACGGGGACGCCTCCAGTGGCTCGGGCTCGAGTGGTGGCCAGCAGTCGGGCTCCGGCTCGGGTGATGGCAACCAGAAGGGCGGCTCAGGCTCCTCGGGCGTCCTCCAGCAGCAGGACGCCTCTCCGAGCACGCAGAGCTGAGGCCGCCGGCACGGCCGCCGCCCACAGATCACCATTTTCTTCACAGGCGACGCGTATTCGTGTCGCCTGTGAAGTTCTTGTCGGTGTGTGCAGATTCGGTTACGGTCGCTGGCACGCCTCGCAGCGCTCACCGCGATGACACGGAGGAGAGGAACCCGATGACTGACGTACACCCCCGCATGGCGTTGGGCACCATGCACTTCGGAACCCGCCTGCCTGCCACCCAGTCCCGTGAAATCCTCGACGCCTACCTGGATCTGGGCGGCCAGTGGATTGACACCGCGAACTGCTACGCCTTCTGGGGAGCCGAGTCCGGCCTCGGGGGCCAGAGCGAGACCGTCATCGGCCAGTGGCTCGCTGATCGCGGCGTGCGCGACCAGGTGCGGATCAGCACCAAGGTCGGTGCGGAGCCGACCCGCCCCCACGGCTTTCCGGGCGCCGTGGAAGGTCTCGGCAGGGAGACCGTCAACCAGGCCATTCGGGACAGTCTGCAGCGCCTGCAGACGGAGCGCGTCGACATGTACTGGGCCCATATGGAGGACCGGGAGCAGTCGGTCGCGGATGTCGCGGAGACCTTCGGCGTCCTGGTTGACCAAGGGCTGACCGCACGCATCGGGCTGTCCAACCACCCGGCCTGGTATGCCGCCGCAGCCAACGTGCACGCCCAGCAGCGGGGCTCAGCCGGCTTCAGCGCCCTGCAGCTGCGGGAGTCGTACCTCCACCCGAGGCCGGATACCCCGGTAGAGGGCGAGGACCACCCCCACGGGATGATGACCAGCGAGAGCAAGGACCTCGCCGAGCGCTGCGGGCTGGACCTGTGGGCCTACACGCCGCTGCTGACCGGCGCCTACGAGCACCCAGAACGCCCGCTGCCTGAGGCATACAGGCACCCGGGGACTGACAAGCGGCTGACAGCGCTGCGCACGTGGTCGGAGCGTCTTGCCTTGAAGCCGAGCCAGGTAGTCCTGGCCCTTCTCAACGCCCAGCAGCCGACGATCACCCCGATCGTGGGCGTCAGCAGTGTCGCCCAGCTCACTGACGCCATCGAGGCCACGCGCTTCAGCCTCCCTCAGGAGGCCGTCGAGGAGCTCAACGCAGCCGGCTAGAGGTACGGCTAAACCGAGCGGCTCCGAGCCGGCGACCGGCAGGGCCACTGCCCACAGATCAACATTTTCTTCAAAGGCGACGCGTATTCGTGTCGCCTTTGAAGTTCTTGTCGGTGTGTGCAGATTCTGTCGCTGGCGCTGGCGCTGGGGTCGGGTCTGGGCTAGGGAAGGTGGTGCCCGCGGCTATTCCACCGCCGGGTGTGGGGAGGATGACGCCGCCAAGCCGCGGCGTGAACTGGCCCCGGCGGCACGCCCCCCACTACACTCCCCGGAGCAAAGGCAGTGACCCGGCCATCACCGGCGAGCCTCCGGAAGAACCGGACCCCGGCGCACCAGCGCCGTCGGCCCTCAGTAGAACCGGACGGGACAGCCCGTCACAGCTGGAAACGAAGCGGTCGTGCACACCGTCTCTGGGCGGGCAGCACGGCAAGCGAGGTGGTACCGCGGTGCGGCACCAGCCGGGCACCAGGCCCGGTCGGGAGCCGACGTCGTCCTCGTCAGGCCCCGGGCACCCGCCCGAGGCGGCAGGAACGAGTGAGACGAGAGCACACCGCGATGGCTGAGAAGATGGCTGACAGCACCACCGCCGACGGCAGCGAGCCGACCGGCGCCGCCTTCTACCCCCTGCACCGCCCGGGGGAGCAGATCGACCCCTCGCCCTCCTTCCCCGCCATTGAGGAGGACGTCCTGGCCTACTGGAAGGCCGACGGCACCTTCCAGGCCTCCATCGACAACCGCGGCGAGCCCTGCGACGAGTTCGTCTTCTACGACGGCCCGCCCTTCGCCAACGGCCTGCCCCACTACGGCCACCTGCTGACCGGCTACGTCAAGGACGCCGTCGGGCGCTACCAGACCCAGCGCGGCAAGCGCGTCGAGCGCCGCTTCGGCTGGGACACCCACGGCCTGCCCGCCGAGCTCGAGGCCCAGCGCCTGCTCGGCATCGACGACGTCACCGAGATCACCCGCCCCGGCGGCATCGGCATCGAGAAGTTCAACGAGGAGTGCCGCAGCTCCGTCCTGCGCTACACCAAGGAGTGGGAGGACTACGTCACCCGCCAGGCCCGCTGGGTCGACTTCGACAACGACTACAAGACCCTCGACCCCGACTACATGGAGTCGGTGCTGTGGGCCTTCAAGCAGCTGTGGGACAAGGGACTGGCCTACCAGGGCTACCGCGTCCTGCCCTACTGCTGGCACGACCGCACCCCCTTGAGCAACCACGAGCTCAAGATGGACGACGACGTCTACCAGGACCGCCAGGACAACACGGTCACGGTGGGCCTGCGCCTGGAGGAGCCGCTGCGCCAGGGCGCCGAGCGCCCCGAGCTGGTCCTCATCTGGACCACCACCCCCTGGACACTGCCCTCCAACGTGGCCATCGCCGTGGGGCCCGACGTCGAGTACGTGACCGTCCACGTCGACGAGGACCTCGACTCGCCGGTGGCCGGTCAGGACGTCGTCATCGCGAAGGACCTCCTGGGCTCCTACGCCCGCGAGCTCGGCGAGGACCCGCAGGTGCTGGCCACCTGCACCGGGGCCGACCTGGTGGGGCGGCGCTACCACCCGATCTTCGACTACTTCGACGACGCCGCCCACCGGGCCGAGGGCGCCGCCCCCGGGCCGAATGCCTGGACGATCATCGCCGCCGACTTCGTGACCACCTCCGACGGAACCGGCCTGGTGCACATGGCCTCGGCCTTCGGTGAGGACGACATGATCGCCTGCACCGAGGCCGGCATCGAGACGGTCGTGCCCGTCGACGACGGTGGCTGCCTGACCGAGGAGGTGAGTGACTACGCCGGGCTGCAGGTCTTCGAGGCCAACAAGCCCATCGTTGCCGACCTGCGCGACGGCACCGGCCCCCTGGCCCGCCGCGACGAGAGCCGGCGCGCCGTCCTGGTGCGCCAGGCCTCCTACGTGCACTCGTACCCGCACTGCTGGCGCTGCCGCAAGCCGCTCATCTACAAGGCCGTTTCCTCCTGGTTCGTGCGCGTCTCGGCGATCCGAGACCGCATGGTCGAGCTCAACCAGGACATCGACTGGTACCCCGGCCACATCAAGGACGGCATCTTCGGCAAGTGGCTGGCGAACGCGCGCGACTGGTCGATCTCCCGCAACCGTTTCTGGGGCGCGCCCATCCCGGTGTGGGTCAGCGATAACCCCGACTATCCGCGCACTGACGTCTACGGCTCCTACGCCGAGCTGGAGCGCGACTTCGGTGTCAAGGTCACCGACCTGCACCGCCCCTTCATCGACACCCTCGTGCGGCCCAACCCCGATGACCCCACGGGTAAGTCCATGATGCGCCGCATCCCCGACGTCCTGGACTGCTGGTTCGAGTCCGGCTCCATGCCCTTCGCCCAGGTGCACTACCCCTTCGAGAACGTCGAGTGGTTCGAGTCGCACTATCCGGGCGACTTCATCGTGGAGTACATCGGCCAGACCCGCGGCTGGTTCTACACCCTCCACGTCCTGGCCACCGCCCTGTTCGACCGGCCCGCCTTCACCTCCTGCGTCTCCCACGGCATCCTCCTGGGTAACGACGGGGCCAAGATGAGCAAGTCGCTGCGCAACTACCCGGACGTCTCCATGGTCTTCGACCGCGACGGGGCCGACGCCATGCGCTGGTTCCTGCTCTCGGCGCCGGTCATGCGCGGAGGCAACCTCGTGGTCACCGACAAGGCCATCCGCGACACCGTGCGCCAGGTGGTGCTGCCGCTGTGGAACACCTGGTACTTCTTCGCCCTCTACGCGGGCCAGGTGGGTCAGTCCGGCTACGTCACGAGCGGCGTCGACCTGGACGACGCGAGCCTGTTCGCCAAGCACGGCGGCCTGCACGTCATGGACCGCTACGTCCTGGCCCGCACCAAGGACCTGACCGAGACGGTGGCCGCCCAGATGGACGGCTACGACATCACCGGGGCCTGCGCCACGATCCGCGACTTCCTCGACGTGCTCACCAACTGGTACCTGCGCACCTCGCGCCAGCGCTTCACCGACGGCGAGACGACCGCCTTCGACACCCTGGCCACCGTGCTGCGGGTGCTCACCGAGGTCATGGCGCCGCTGGCGCCGCTGGTGAGCGAGGAGATCTGGCGGGGCCTGACCGGTGGGCGCTCCGTGCACCTGACCGACTGGCCCTCGCTGCCCGGGCATGTCGCCAATGCCGAGCTCGTGGCGGCCATGGATGAGGCCCGAGCCGCGGTCTCGGCCGCCCTGAGCCTGCGCAAGGCCGAGAAGCTGCGCGTGCGCCAGCCGCTTCGCAGCCTGACCGTCGCCACCGCTGACCCGGCCGGGCTGGCCCCCTTCCGCGAGCTCGTGGCCGAGGAGGTCAACGTCAAGGAGGTACGGGTCCTGGACGCCGAGTCCGCCGGCTACGAGGCCCGAACGGACCTGGCCCTCAACCCGCGCGCCTTCAGCCCCGAGGTCCGCAAGCTCACCTCCAAGCTCTTCGCCGCCGTCAAGGCGGGCCAGTGGGAGCTCACCGAGGACGGGGACGTGCGCTTCAAAGACGTCCTGCTCGATGGCGCCCCCGTGGTCCTGGAGGCGGAGGACTCCGCCTTCACCCTGACCACCCGCATCGAGGTCGACGACGACTCCCTGGCCGCCACCATGCTGCCCTCGGGGGCCTTCGTGGTCCTGGACACCGCCCTCGACGACGCCCTGGAGGCCGAAGGCTGGGCCCGCGACCTGGTGCGTCTGGTCCAGGACGAGCGCAAGGCCGCCGGACTGCACGTGGGGGACCGGATCCGCCTGGAGCTGCGGGTCCCGCAGGACAAGGACGCCTGGACCGGTGCCCACCTGGACCTCATCAAGCGGGAGGTCGGCTGCGTGGACGCCTCCGTTGTGGCCGACCCGGCCGCGAAGGAGCCCACTGCCACGGTTGAGAAGGTCGTCGAGATGGCGACGGAGACGACCGTGGAGACGAGCGAGGCCTGATCGGGACCCGAACCTGACTACGATTGGGGCTGGCGGCCCGAGCGAATCGGGCCGCCAGCCCCACTCGTACGTCTAGTCACCAGATTTCTTGACGTGCATCGAAATACATCGCCAGAGACAGTGCGGTAGAAAATTAACCGAACCGGTTAAAATCGCTTCGTCGATCGCCTACCGAGGGTCTTGAGTGTCAGATGTTCCGCTGCGTCGCAGTTTTTATGGCGAGTGGTGTGCGTGCTACTATCGTCCGTGGAAACTCGGCCCCTGATGCTCCTTTGGTTGAATGATCCGAATGTCTTAGGGGTGGGCTGTCGCTATTGTGCGGCAGCCGCGGTTTCCGCTGAAGCACTCCAAATTCCCCTGCGGACGAACCTCAGTGTCGAGGTCCATTCGGCTTCACCCTCCAACGAAGGAGATCCCTGTGACGCTCTCGGCGCAAGTCCGATCCGTGTGGGCCAAATTCGGCTACGACCCTGAGAGTCATCATTGGCTGCCGCTCTGGCTGCATCTGCTCGACGCCGCTGCGGTGGCCGAGCACCTCGCCAGACGCTGGCTGGCACCTACCACTCGTGAGCTCATCGAGCGCGAGTTCGCGGGCTCCGAGTCTGGGCTGACCCCGGTGGAGGAGTTCTGCCTGCTCGCCTCTTGGGTCGCCGGCGTCCACGACATTGGCAAGTGCACCCCGGCCTTCTCCGTCCAGGTCCCGGGACTGGACGACCGCATGAAGGAGGCAGGGCTGATCCACGAACCGGTAGATCCTCTCGAACGGCGCAAGGTACCGCACGCCCTGGCTGGGCACTTGATCCTGGAGAACTGGCTCATGGACGGGCACGGTTGGGACCTTGAACCCGCCGAGGCCCTCGCCTCCGTCGTCGGCGCCCATCACGGTATCCCGCCCACGGCGGCGGCTCTCGGCCAGGACTACTACGGGCATGAGCACCTCCTCGGTGAGGATGAGGCGTGGAGCGCGACCCGCCACGAGCTCCTCGAACTCGTCACACGACGCACCGGTGCCGCGGCTCTTCTCCCTCGCTGGGCGCGTCACCGATGGTCCCAGCCCTTCCTCGTGGAGCTCTCGGGGCTGCTCATCGTCTCGGACTGGATCGCCTCGACCGAAGCCTATTTCCCGCTGCTGTCCCTTGAGGACGATGGTGCGCGCCTGCTCGCGCCCGACGCCCATACCCTTCGTGCGGCCACCGGCCTGTCGCGTCTGGAGATCCCCGCGCCATGGCGTCCCCGCGACGAGGGCACCGCTCCCGACTGCCTGCTCACCAGCCGTTTCAACCTGCCCGACGATGCCCGCGCCACCGATGTCCAGGTGCGCGCACTGCAGGCTGCCCGCACCATGGACCTGCCGGGAATGCTCATCGTTCAGGAGTCCACGGGAGGAGGGAAGACCGAGGCGGCCCTCATGGCCGCCGAGGTGCTCGCCGCCCGCACCCGCCGCTCCGGAATCCTCTTCGCTCTACCCACCCAGGCGACGACGGACGCCATGTTCTCCCGCGAGCTCGACTGGCTGGAGAACATTGAGAAGGCCTACACCGACGAGGGGGCGCCGTCGGAGTTCGCCGCTCAGCTCCTGCACGGACGGTCCCGACTCAACAAGGAGGCGCAGCTTCTGCGACGCCGCGGTTACGAGATCCGCGACCGGCTCCTTGGATCGCTTGACGACTCGACCGGCGAGACCCCGCGCCCTATCGGGATCGGATGGGATGAGGAAGAGGCTCGAACGGGCCGTGCCGCAGACTCCGAGGACGGCCGCAGAGCCGACCTGGCGATCCTGGCCTGGTTCAGTGGGCGCAAGAAGTCGATGCTGTCGGACTTCGTCGTCACCACCGTGGACCACCTGCTGTTCGGGGCAATGCGTTCCCCGCACCTGGCCATGCGACACCTGGGACTGTCCCGCAAGGTCGTCATCGTCGACGAGGTGCACTCCTACTCCACGTACATGAACGTCTACCTGGACCGGGTCCTGACCTGGCTCGCAGCCTACGGGGTGCCGGTGGTGCTCCTGTCGGCCACACTGTCCGAGGCCCGCTGCTCGGCCATGGTCGACGCCTACCGACGGGGCCTGCGCCTGGCAGCGGGTAAGCGCGTCCGCCGGTGTCCCGCCCCCGAGAACGTACACACTCCCTTCCCCTGCCTGGTCGCTGCTGGTGAGGATCGCACCGAGGTCGTCCCGACCGCGTCGGGACGACGCAGCACAGTCCGGATCAGACGGCTTACGAAGGATGCTCTGATCCCGCTCTTGGAGGAGGCCCTCGTCGACGGCGGCTGCGCGCTGGTGGTCCGCAATACGGTGCGGCGCGCCCAGGAGACCTATGAGCAGCTGCGCGAGCACTTCGGCGAGGACGTCAGTCTCAACCACGCCCGGTTCACGATCGGCGACCGGCTCGCCAAGGACAAGGATCTTCTCAACCGCTTCGGCCCTCCACGCAAGGCTGGAAAGCGCCCGTGCAGAGCCATCGTCGTCGCCACCCAGGTCGTCGAGCAGTCCCTCGACGTCGACTTCGACCTGCTCGTCACTGACCTCGCTCCCATCGACCTGGTCCTCCAGCGCATGGGACGCCTGCACCGTCACCAGCGGCGGCGACCGCCCCGACTTGCCGAGCCCGCCTGCTACATCGACTGGCTGCCGTCGACGTCGTCCCCCGAGCCCTCGTTGGAACCGGGGGCCAAGGCGATCTACGGCGAGCAGGACATGCTCATGAGCGCGGCCGCACTGGACCGGGTGATCGACGGCCCCGGCGTCGTCACGGTTCCCGACGATGTCCACGACCTCATCGAGGCCGTCTACGGTCCCGATGCCCCAGTGCCGCCGTCGTGGAAGGAAGCCGTCGACCGAGCTCGGGAGACATACGCGACGAGCAACCGTGCGAAGCATGAGGCCGCTCAGGGATTCCTTCTGAATGAGCCCGAGCGGAGAGGGAAGAGTGCCTCCCTGATCGGCTGGCTGCACGTGACGGCCTCCGACAACGAGGAGGGGGGACGCGCCCAGGTCCGCGACGGCGAGGACTCCCTGGAGGTCATCCTCCTGGACCTGTGCCGGGTAGGCGGCCAGGAGGAGCTGCGCACCCTGCCATCCGCACCGGAGGCTCCAGGAGCCATGATCCCCACAGACCGCGCTCCGGACAAGAAGATCGCCCGCGCCATGGCCCTGTCCGCCGTGAGGTTGCCTCCGCGCCTGAGCAATCCGCACCGGATCGACCAGGTCATCGATGAGCTGGAGAAATGCGTTGTACCCGCTTGGCAGGATGATCCGCAGCTCCGAGGACAGTTGTTCCTTCTTCTGGAGGAAGGCCGGGCGCAGCTGGCCGACACCGTACTCGAGTACTCCCCATCCACCGGGCTCAAGGAGGTCCAATCAGAATGACGCAGCGTTTCAATCTTCTTGACGAGCCCTGGATCCGGGTAACCAGGCTCGACGGCGCCCCCGATGAGGTCTCCCTCCTCACCCTGTTCCGGGAGGCGACGGACATCACCGGGATCCACGGCGAGATCGCCAGCCAGGACGTGGCCATCCTGCGCCTGCTGCTGGCCATCTGCCACCGCGCCATGGATGGGCCGGAGGACCTGGATACCTGGAGGGAGTACTGGGAGGAGCCCGAGCGCCTGGGGCGGGACGTCATCGACTATCTCGAGCGCTACCGGGAGCGCTTCGACCTGCGCGACCCGGACCGTCCCTTCTTCCAGGTTGCGGATATACAGGGAACGGTATCTCCCATATCAAAAATGATCATCGATACTCCTAAAGACCTCAAAAGGCCTTTATTTACAACTAGAATTGGCGATGGATTGGAGTCTCTTTCTTGGTCTGAGGCGGCGCGGTGGCTAATTCATGTTCACGCCTTCGACCCTGCGGGACTTCGAAGCGGGGCTCTGGGTGATCCGAGAAGAAATCCGAACGGCACGACTCCGCCGAATGGACCTGGATGGGCTGGGCAGCTCGGAACTACATATGTCACGTCGAACAATCTGTTGAAGACTATGCTATTGAATGTGGTTCCCGCGTCTTTTCTGTCCGCTTCGATTGTAGATACTGAAACAGATTTGGCGCCCTGGGAGTTAGCTACCCCGACTTCGCGGTGCAGCGAAACTTCAAGCAATCCAACTGGGCCGGTTTATTGCTTGACTTGGCAGTCGCGTCGGGTGCTTCTGATTGGTGATGACGTTCATGTTACTGGTCTATTTCTTGGGAATGGGACAAAAACATCTCCACAAAACCTTCAAGCTGTCGAAACGATGAGCTCGTGGAGGAGGTCGTCTGCGCAAGAGAAAAAGCTTCGTCTCCCCTCGGTGTTTATGCCCGTGGGACATAAAAGTGATGTGGCATTCTGGAGGAGTCTTCCGTCTCTAATTCCGCAACTCAATGTTTCGGACACAATTCCTCCTACGATCATTGCGTTTTATCAGGAGCTTATGCGGCGTCAGTTAGTCCCTAGGGTTGGCATAATTCCCGTTCATGCAGTAGGTATTTCGTATGATCCTCCTGACAAGAAAACGAACGTAGTCGAACTCATCGACGACGTCCTCTCCCTGCCCGCCGGTCTACTCGACCCCGAGAACACGCGACTGCTCGCCGTTGTGCGCGATGCCATGGAGGAGACGGAACAGGCCGCCTCCGCACTGCGGAACCTGGCCGGGAACCTGGACCGCGCTCGCGGTGGGAGCCCGGATACGGCGTCGGCTGCGCGCGAGCACGCCGGTGCCGCCTTCTACCAGGTCATTGATGAGCGTTTCCCCCGATGGCTCGCCTCCCTGGACGAAGCGGACCCGATCAGGGCTCGCGACCAGTGGCGCAGGCTGCTGCGCTCCGAGGCATGGACACAGCAGGAAGCGCTGGCATCCGCCGTGCCTGATACCGCCTTCGCCGGGCGTGGAGAGGGAAAGGGGCGGATGGACGTCGGCAAGGCGTTGTTCTTCTTCCGCCGTGCTCTGAACGTGGCCGTACCAGCACCTGCACAGCAAGACAGCAGCGCTGAGAACAATAAGAATGAAGAAAGGACACCGGCATGACTGTGTCGGATACCAATACACACGCCAACCCCGCGGATGCAGTACCGCCCGGAGCGCACCAGCGGCCCTACCGCCCGCGGCTGGAGGAGAATGCCGGCCGCCTCGTCGACCAGCGCATTGGCGGAACGAAGAGGCAGGAGGGCCTGCAAGCCCGCTATCGGCGCAATGAGGCTCGAGCACGCGGTGAGCTGGCCGCTCTGCGCAAGGGCGCGAACAGGCCTCCCGGAGAGCTCCCCGAGATCTGGGAGCTCACGAGCGTCCACGTTCCCGACTATGCAGGCGACGCCCCTACGTGGGAAGAGACCGCCGTCCATACCGCCATGACGCTCTATGCCGTGCACCAGCAGTCACGGACCGAACCCATGTTCGTGCCCGGAAGAGGGCTCGGCCATGCCGCCCGCAGTCTGATCGGTCCACCGGACGATGAGAACCCTTCGGCCCGGGCGCGCTTCAACGCCCTGGTTACCTCGACGACCGTTACCGAGCTGCGCCACCACCTGCGGGGCTTCATCTCGCTGCTCCGAGCCCGGAGCATCACCTTGGATCACGCCATGCTCGCAGACGACATCCTTCACTTCCAGCAACCGGGCAGAGCCAGAAAGGTTCGCCTGACCTGGTCACGGGAGTACCAGTTCCTATCTGCCGAATCCCCAGCCTCTTCCGACGACGCCACCCCGGCATCTGCAACCAACTCGACGATAACCGCGCCAACCCCGGAGAACTGACAATGAGCACCTACATCGATATTCACATCATCCAGAACCTTCCGCCCTCCTGCGTCAACCGAGACGACTCGGGCTCACCCAAATCTGCTGTTTACGGCGGTGTCCGCCGTCTGCGGGTCTCTAGCCAGTCCTGGAAACGAGCAACGCGTCTGTACTTCAATGATCTGCTGGACGCCGATGACGTCGGCGTACGTACGAAGCGAGTCGTCGAGGTGCTGGCCACGGCAATTGCGAAGGGTGCACCTGAGTTCGCGGAGAACGCCACCACGCTCGCCGAGGGAGTGTTCAAGGCGGCCAAGATCAAGCTCTCATCTCCGCGCGGCAAGAAAGACGGGACTCCTGAATCCGGATACCTCTTGTTCCTGTCCACCAGCCAGATCGCGCGCCTGGCCGAGCTGGCCATCGCCTCGGCCCGCAGCGGTGAGGCACTCGATGCCAAGATGGTCAAGAAAACCTTCAAGGAGGAGCACGCCGTCGACATCGCGCTCTTCGGACGCATGGTTGCTGAAGACACCGATCTCAATGTCGATGCCGCCTGCCAAGTGGCCCACGCCATCTCCACACACGCCGCTGAGAACGAGTACGACTTCTTCACCGCCGTCGACGATGAGAAGAACCGATCAGAGGAGGAGGATGCCGGCGCTGGCATGATGGGTACGGTCGAGTTCTCCTCGGCCACCATGTACCGCTATGCCACCGTCAATCTCGACATGCTGGTCGAGAACCTCGGGGACGGCGACGCGGCACTGCGAGCGCTGGAGGTCTTCATTAAGGGTTTCTGCCTATCCATGCCCACCGGCAAGCAGAACACGTTCGCCAACCGGACCCTTCCGGAAGCCATCGTTGTTTCTATCCGTGACGACCAACCTGTTTCCCTCGTGGGTGCCTTCGAGGAGCCGGTACCGGAGTCCTCCGGCCGCGGTTACGTCGACCGTTCGGTGGGGGCGCTTGCTCAGTACACCGAGACGATCGAGAAGAACTACGGGTTGAGGCCGCTGAGCAGCTTCGTCGTCGCTCTCAAGGACTCAGATGCCGTCTCCTCGTTTGGTGAGCGTGTGTCCTTCACCGACCTACCTGACCGGGTCCGTCAGGTTGTGGATCCCCGAGTGAGCCGTGAGGAGCGAGCCTGATGACCGTCCTCCTCCTGCGACTTGCAGGACCGTTACAGGCCTGGGGGGTGAAATCTCGCTTCACCGTTCGTTCCACTGAGCTCGAGCCGACCAGGAGCGGCATCATCGGCATGTTGGCGGCCGCTGTCGGCCGTCGCCGGACAGACCCGATCGAGGATCTCCTGTCCCTGCGTTTTGGGGTGCGTAAGGATCAGCCCGGTCGAGTCATCAGGGACTTCCACACGGCACGCACGCTTGACGGCAAGGACTCCATGCCTTTGTCGAACCGGTACTACCTCTCCGATGCCGTTTTCCTCGCAGGTATCGAAGGTGATCGCCCCCTCCTGGAGGGCATTGACGAGGCGCTCCACCATCCGGCCTTCCCTCTGTATCTCGGCAGGCGCTCATGCCCGCCGACGCCACCCGTGTCCCTGGGCCTTCGGGAGGCGGCGCTGCTCGATGCGCTTCGGGCTGAGCCCTGGCTTGCCTCACTCTGGTTCCAGAGGCGGCACCGCAGCCATGTCTTTGACGCGGAGCTGCTTCTCGACCAGGAGGCCGTACCCGTAGGGGAGCGGGGCGCGGCCCGTGGCAGTCGCGATGTACCGGTTTCCTTCGATCCGCGACGTCGTGACTATGACTTCCGCCAGGTTGAACGGGTCATGGTGCAGGTCGGTGTGCCTAAAGTGGACGCACATGATCCCATGCTTGCGTTGGAGGAGGCGAACCAGTGTTTCTGACGAAGATCGATCTGGCCCCGGAGCGCCGCCTCGCGCGCAAGTATCTGGGTTCGCCTCAGGCCATGCATGCCGTCGTCATGAGTGCCACCGGAGGTCATGTCGGTGTCGGTCCGGGACGAGTCTTGTGGCGGGTCGACCGAGGCATGACGACGGCCCTGTACATACTCTCACCGGTAGAGCCTGACTGCTCTCAGCTCGTCACGGAGGCGGGGGCGGCAGGCACCCAGGCGCGAACCCTGGATTACTCCCCATTCCTCGCCTCGCTGGATGATGGGCAGCTGTGGGCCTTCCGCCTCGCGGCGAACCCGTCCTACTCGGCTTCTCGGGGCCCAGGAGTGCGCGGGCAACGCTACGGACACGTCACCGTTGAACAGCAGCGACAGTGGCTCATTGACCGCGTCCCACGGTTCGGCTTCGAGTTCATGCCTGTGGACCATACTGATGGTGAGGGGACTGACGAGGCCGTTTTGGTCGCGTACCGGGAGCGTCCCGTTTTCAACCGGCGACGACCAGGAGGTGAAGGATACGACCGCGTGACCATCAACCGCACCGTTTACGAAGGCGTTCTGCGTGTCACTGATCCTGAGCCCCTGCGCCGTGCGCTCATCGCCGGGATCGGCCGGTCCAAGGCCTACGGTTGTGGGCTCATGACGCTCGCCCGGGTGAGACAGGACTGACGATGGTCAGAATGCTGCCGGTTCCGGTGACGGCGCTGCCCCGTGTCCAGGACCGGATGTCCTTTCTTTACTTGGAGCACTGCGTGGTGCACCGGGAGGATGGTGCCCTGACCGCGCGCAACGATCAGGGCACTATCCATGTCCCTGCCGCCTCTCTGGTGGCGGTCTTCCTTGGTCCGGGAACGTCGGTCAGTCACCAGGCGATGAGCCTGCTGGGCGAGTGCGGGACGACGGCGGTCTGGGTCGGTGAACGCGGCGTGCGCTACTACGCGCATGGCCGATCGCTGGCGACATCCACCCGTCTGCTAGTGGAGCAAGCGGCCAGGGTCTCCTCTCCCCAGAAGCGACTGCGGGTGGCGCGCGAGATGTACTGCATGCGCTTCAGCGGCGAAGGTGTTGACGGGCTCACCATGCAGCAGCTCAGAGGCCGGGAAGGAGCTCGGGTTCGCGAAGTTTACCGCGAGAATTCTAGGCGCACTGGGGTTCCCTGGACCCGACGCGACTACCGGCCTGATGACTTCGAGGCGTCGGATCCGATCAACCAGGCGCTTTCAGCCGCGCACGCAGCCCTGTACGGCGTCGTTCACGGAGTGATTGTCTCCCTGGGGTGCTCTCCAGGACTCGGCTTCGTTCACACGGGCCATGAGCGCTCCTTCGTCTACGATGTCGCCGACCTGTACAAAGCGGAGACAACGATCCCCATCGCCTTCGACGTCGTCTCCGAGGGGATGGATGACCTCACTGGGACCACTCGACGGCGAGTTCGGGACAAGGTCTTCGAGCTCAAGATCATCGAACGGACGGTCAAAGATATCTACCGTCTGCTTGAGGTTGATGATCTGGAGGATATGAACATCAACGTCGTCTCTTTGTGGGACTACCAGCAGCGTGCTGTAGCTGGTGGGGCGAACTACGCTGGAGAGGACGCAGGGGGATGGTAGTTCTGGTTCTCTCTGCTGCCCCTGCCTCGTTGCGGGGCTCCATGACTCGCTGGTTGTTAGAGGTATCTCCTGGGGTCTTCGTCGGGCATCTCTCCGCTCGAGTGCGAGAGCAGTTGTGGGAGTTGGTGCGCGCATACATCGGGGAGGGGCGGGCTCTACTGATCTGGTCGGTGCGATCCGAGCAACGGTTCGAGATCGCCTCCCTGGCGCACGAGCGTGAACCGGTCGATATCGAAGGGTGCCTTGTCATGCGCACCCCGTACCGGCAGATCGAGGGATCGCAGGCGATCCCCGGCGCCGTCAAGGCTCCGAAGGAGTCCTGGTCGATTGCTGCAAGACGACGACGCTATCGGAACCCTGCGGAGCGAGCGCTAGGTCGGCAGTGAAGGCAAACGCAGTCTGGTAGGGTGCCTCGTCGTTGGGATTCCAAGGTTCCGCAAGTGTAAACCCCGCGCGAGCGGGGATGATCCGGCTGCTACTCACAACTAAGTTCCCATCGTTGCGTAAACCCCGCGCGAGCGGGGATGATCCCAACCATTTCAACGTGGTCAGTCTCAGGATAGTGTAAACCCCGCGCGAGCGGGGATGATCCGTGTAGCCGGTTCACCCACCGTCCCGCCGGGCTGTAAACCCCGCGCGAGCGGGGATGATCCCCATGTGCCACCGTCGATCCAGACGGAGACCTCGTAAACCCCGCGCGAGCGGGGATGATCCCTTGCCGTCCTTGTCCTTCGCTTCGATGGGGACGTAAACCCCGCGCGAGCGGGGATGATCCCGAAGCACCGTTCGGCAGTGAATTAATCGTAGGGTAAACCCCGCGCGAGCGGGGATGATCCCATGGTCGTGAGGAGCGAACGAACGCGGTCGCCGTAAACCCCGCGCGAGCGGGGATGATCCCATTCTTGGAACTGATACCGAGAAGCGAATGTGGTAAACCCCGCGCGAGCGGGGATGATCCTCGACGAGATGCGCCGCATCCTGAACCTACCGGGTAAACCCCGCGCGAGCGGGGATGATCCCTACAGCGCTAGTTGAGAAAGGATGCAACTGGGGTAAACCCCGCGCGAGCGGGGATGATCCTGTCTTTGAGGCTTACTTCCCAAAGATTGTGCCGTAAACCCCGCGCGAGCGGGGATGATCCCTTGAACGCCTTGGAAATGCGATCAACAGACAAGTAAACCCCGCGCGAGCGGGGATGATCCCATACCCACCCAACTGACCAATAGCGTTGAGAGGGTAAACCCCGCGCGAGCGGGGATGATCCGCACCAGTCACGGACGGACCTCGGGTTGACGCCGTAAACCCCGCGCGAGCGGGGATGATCCCCGGTATCACTGGACTGGTCTTCCCGAGGAGATGTAAACCCCGCGCGAGCGGGGATGATCCCTCCACCTCGAAGGTGAAGGCGTGGGGCGGCGACGTAAACCCCGCGCGAGCGGGGATGATCCGCACGCTAAGTGACTTCCCCCTGCCCCTACCAAGTAAACCCCGCGCGAGCGGGGATGATCCGACCGGAGACGCTGGTGGGACAAAAAGGGATGGGTAAACCCCGCGCGAGCGGGGATGATCCCGCAGATGAGGACGCGGCGCGGGCACTCGCTTCGTAAACCCCGCGCGAGCGGGGATGATCCCAACGGGTGACGGGCACGGGCAGTCGCCCGCCGGTAAACCCCGCGCGAGCGGGGATGATCCCGGGCTCTCCCGAGTCGTCCACGTCGGAGTCGAGTAAACCCCGCGCGAGCGGGGATGATCCCTGCATCTGCCGTGCTTCCGACGAAGACGGAGGGTAAACCCCGCGCGAGCGGGGATGATCCGAAATGGGAGACCATTGGTTACTTTATTCCGCTGTAAACCCCGCGCGAGCGGGGATGATCCCGAGGAACAGCGCAAGGCGAATAAGGCGAAGGTGTAAACCCCGCGCGAGCGGGGATGATCCCAACACGTGAACCACACCACACAAACAAATGTCGTAAACCCCGCGCGAGCGGGGATGATCCCTACGGGCCATCTGAACATACTCATTCAGCGACGTAAACCCCGCGCGAGCGGGGATGATCCAGCCCCCGAGCACGAGCACCGCAGCGGCAGGGGGTAAACCCCGCGCGAGCGGGGATGATCCGCAACAATCATCGGGTTACGTTCATTCAATAGAGTAAACCCCGCGCGAGCGGGGATGATCCGGCGTTCGCGGCCGCCTCGCCCGACGTCGTCGCGTAAACCCCGCGCGAGCGGGGATGATCCGGCCTTCGCGGTCCAGGACCCCGCCCTTCCACTGTAAACCCCGCGCGAGCGGGGATGATCCTGTAGGTGGGCCTGTGTCTGTGGGGGTGCCGGCGTAAACCCCGCGCGAGCGGGGATGATCCCCGATCCTGACGGCGTATGGGGCGACGCCAGTAGTAAACCCCGCGCGAGCGGGGATGATCCGCGGCTCGGCTTCTACCACTTCGCCCGCCCTGGGTAAACCCCGCGCGAGCGGGGATGATCCCCTGGACCGACCTGGAGAGGTTCATCCCCCGCGGTAAACCCCGCGCGAGCGGGGATGATCCCTCAGAACCACCAGCCACGGTGCCCGTAGCGCCGTAAACCCCGCGCGAGCGGGGATGATCCGTGCCCACGAACGTGTTGCTGGTGGCCATATAGGTAAACCCCGCGCGAGCGGGGATGATCCGGCAGGCATTAACTGGGTCAGCGCCTACGTCCCAGTAAACCCCGCGCGAGCGGGGATGATCCCCCTCGCAGACGACGACGCCGTAAGGAAGACCGGTAAACCCCGCGCGAGCGGGGATGATCCCGTCGTGGCGCCCCTGCTCGCGAACATGGCGCAGTAAACCCCGCGCGAGCAGGGATGATCCTGTTCGCCATGACGCGAGGGAAGGTGAACAGCTGTAAACCCCGCGCGAGCGGGGATGATCCGGCGATCGACGCCTACCGACGGATGATCTTGGAGTAAACCCCGCGCGAGCGGGGATGATCCGCGGTGGCAGCTGGTCCACGCCCCAGACTGGGTGTAAACCCCGCGCGAGCGGGGATGATCCGGAAATCCTGACTATCTTGAAGGAGAACGACAAGTAAACCCCGCGCGAGCGGGGATGATCCGTACGGGCGCTGGTACGCACAAGTAACCGGGTCGTAAACCCCGCGCGAGCGGGGATGATCCCTCGGCCCCGATGTCGTACAGGGCCTTGCCCACGTAAACCCCGCGCGAGCGGGGATGATCCCTCGGCCCCGATGTCGTACAGGGCCTTGCCCACGTAAACCCCGCGCGA
>NZ_JBGEVE010000001.1:252808-252991 GCF_048514265.1 Actinomyces sp. SKVG-SVH-4(1)
GCGGGGATGATCCGTACTGGTCGCCCGTCCACGTGCCC
Source organism: Actinomyces sp. SKVG-SVH-4(1) (assembly GCF_048514265.1). NCBI lineage: Bacteria > Bacillati > Actinomycetota > Actinomycetes > Actinomycetales > Actinomycetaceae > Actinomyces > Actinomyces sp. SKVG-SVH-4(1). The sequence continues at coordinate 252,847 of NZ_JBGEVE010000001.1, forward strand.
ACGAATGTGTAAACCCCGCGCGAGCGGGGATGATCCGCCGAGGTTGCCGAGGGTGGGCGCGGCCTTGGCGTAAACCCCGCGCGAGCGGGGATGATCCGTACTGGTCGCCCGTCCACGTGCCCACGAATGTGTAAACCCCGCGCGA
>NZ_JBGEVE010000001.1:253091-503673 GCF_048514265.1 Actinomyces sp. SKVG-SVH-4(1)
GCGGGGATGATCCGCCGAGGTTGCCGAGGGTGGGCGCGGCCTTGGCGTAAACCCCGCGCGAGCGGGGATGATCCCGGCCTTGGGACGCTTTGGGACCTGCTCGGCCAGTAAACCCCGCGCGAGCGGGGATGATCCGAACGGCCGCTACCTTGGCGCCGGCCCGTTCGGGTAAACCCCGCGCGAGCGGGGATGATCCCCCTCTTCGGGTCCGAGATTCTCACCGTCACTGGTAAACCCCGCGCGAGCGGGGATGATCCTCCGCTGGTGCCCGTGTCCACCCAGTGGGGGCAGTAAACCCCGCGCGAGCGGGGATGATCCCGACCACTGGACCGGGAACCTCCGGCAGGGGCTGTCAACCCCGCGCGAGCGGGGATGATCCGGGCACCTCGCCGCGCTCACCGAGCTCGAGGCGGTAAACCCCGCGCGAGCGGGGATGATCCCGTGGGGGCCTCGACCATCCGGCCACCACCACTGTAAACCCCGCGCGAGCGGGGATGATCCCGGTCCTATCGTTAGTTCCAATATCGCATCATAGTAAACCCCGCGCGAGCGGGGATGATCCCATGGCGTTCGCCTTGCTCGAGAACCAGGGGGTGTAAACCCCGCGCGAGCGGGGATGATCCCGACGACACGCTATTCACCCACGGCGCCCGATTGTAAACCCCGCGCGAGCGGGGATGATCCCGGAAACGCGCGCTCGCACGGTCAACGGCGTAGGTAAACCCCGCGCGAGCGGGGATGATCCGGAGCCCCCGTCGCGGGTGGCGACGAGGGCTCGGTAAACCCCGCGCGAGCGGGGATGATCCCCCACTTCCCCGGCAAGGCGCCCGCCATGTCATGTAAACCCCGCGCGAGCGGGGATGATCCCGATACTCGCCACATCGTCAGCCACGTCGATTCGTAAACCCCGCGCGAGCGGGGATGATCCCCCGCCGGATGCGCCGATCTTCCGGCGGGAGATGTAAACCCCGCGCGAGCGGGGATGATCCGCCCGGGGGACACCGGTCTCGCAGACCGGCAAAGTAAACCCCGCGCGAGCGGGGATGATCCGCAGGCGGCGGCCGCCCTGAAGCGCGCGAACAGTAAACCCCGCGCGAGCGGGGATGATCCCAACACTCAGCGCCCCCAGCACCGAGAGCACAAGTAAACCCCGCGCGAGCGGGGATGATCCTGACGGCGGATTCAGGAACGAGGGGCCACCGTGGTAAACCCCGCGCGAGCGGGGATGATCCCCTGATCGGTGGCGCTGGAGAAGCCGGAAGCGAGTAAACCCCGCGCGAGCGGGGATGATCCCACCGACAAGCGCACCAAGATTGACAACGAGGGGTAAACCCCGCGCGAGCGGGGATGATCCAGGGGGTCGGCAAGGTCGGTGGGTGAGGGTGTCTGAGCCGCTTTGATGGGGGTGGTGTGTCGCTGGGACGGGGGCGCGGGCCCCGTAGGGACGATGAGTGGTGTCTAGTCATCTCCTCGTCCTGGGAGCCCGCGCTGATGTCATCGGCCACCACGTCTGTCCTGTCGCGCCAGCCCCTGGCCCAGGTTCTTAAGGAGCATCACTGACCCCCGGGATCGGCGGGGCGTGCGCCACAGCCTGTTCACGGTCCTGTCCCTGGCCGTGACAGGAGTGTTCGCAGGCTGCCGGAGCCTGACGGCCATCTGGGAGCACACCACCGACCTGCCCCCGTCTGATCTGCGGTCCCTGGGCTTGGAGACGGGGCAGGCCCTGCCGTCGGCAGTCATCCATCCGGCGGGTGCTGCAGGACCTGGACCCCACCGACCTCAACACCCGTCTGAGGTCGTGGTTGTGCACTCGTACCGGCACCGTCGAGGGAAGAACAGTCATCGCGGTGGACGGCAAGACCGTGCGCGGGGCCCGCCTGGGGCAGGCCTCGGCGCCGCACCTCCTGTCGGCTCTGGACCACGCCACGGGCGCCGTGCTGACCCAGGCCCGGGTAGTGGACAAGTCCAACGAGATCCCCGTCATCAGAGAGCTTCTTGAGCCCTTCGACCTCGACGGGGTAGTGGTCACCGCCGACGCCATGCACACACAGGTGGATACTGCCCAGTGGATCCGCGATCAGGGAGGCCACTACGTGCTCCACCGTCAAAGGCAACCAGAAGACTCTGCGCAGGACGTTCAAGGACCTGCCCTGGAAGAAGGTCCCGTCCGTCTCGAGTGTCGACACCGGCCTCGGGCGGCGGGTGCGGCGCACCGCCCGAGGCTGTCCAGGCACCCAAGTGGGTGGACTTCCCCGTAGCGGCTCAGGTTCTCCAGGTCCGACGTACCAGGACCGTCAAGGGCAGGAAGCACGTTGAGGTGGCATACCCGGGTCTGCTCACTGCCCATGGAACAGGCCCAGCCTGAGCAGGTTGCCGCCTGGGTCCAAGGGCACTGGGGAATCGAGAACCGGCTCCACGTCGGTCCGTGATGTCGTCTTCGATGAGGGCCGCCACCAGCTGCGCACCCGTAACGGCCCCGAGATCATGACCACCCTGCGCAACCTGACCATCAGCCTCATCCGCCTGGCCCACGGCGCCCAAGCCGCTATCGCCTCCACCGCCAGATCCCTGTCACGACAACCAAAACGCGCCATCAAGCTCATCACCCAGCCAACCACCTGACCCGACTTTGCCGACCCCCTGGGGGATGATCCCATATGTCGCGCATCGCGTATCGTCAAGACTCGGTAAACCCCGCGCGAGCGGGGATGATCCGACCCAACTGCGGCCCACGGGCACGCTGTGCCCGTAAACCCCGCGCGAGCGGGGAGAACGGCCTGTGTGCTTGAGATAGCGTGACCGGGTCATGAGTCCGGGGCGCCTGGACCGGTGCCCACCTGGACCTCATCAAGCGGGAGGTCGGCTGCGTGGACGCCTCCGTCGTGGCCGACCCGGCCGCGAAGGAGCCCACCGCCACGGTTGAGAAGGTCGCCGAGGCGAGGGATAGCTGACCCAGCCGGCGAACGGGCCGCGTCGTGGGGCCGGCCAGACCGATGAGCTCGGTCTGGCCGGCCCCACTCCTGCATCCAGGTCCGAGAGACGAGTTGAGGTTCTCCCGCCCCAGCCCAGTGATGTCATCGTGGCGATGAGCTGCCGGGAGGGGCGCTGCGCACGGCGACGCGGAGCCGATCCGACACGCCGGTAGGTTAACTTTCCTATTACCTGAGGTGTGAGGCAGAATAATCCCGTTGCTCGGCCACCAGGAACTGGTTGAGCAACTGTGCTCCTCCTCCCGCGGTTCGCCTCTCCCATCTCCCGGTCAGCATGCCTTCTACCGCCATGACGGCGGTAGGGGAGGCTTCGTGCGCAGCCTTCTCCCTGGAGCAGGCTCGCTGGTGGCCTTGGTTGTGAGAGGTACGGACGATGAGTATCAAGGGTGCTGCAGAAGCAGTTCTTCCCCCGCCGGCTCAGGGATGGTTGAAGCAGGCGATCTACCACCGCAACTGTCACCTGTCGCCGCCCCAGTACCGTGCGGCCCTCAAGCACTGGTACTGGCTCTTCAAGGGACGCCCCTGCCACCTGGAGGCGCCGCGCACCATGACTGAGAAGATCCACTGGCTCAAGCTCTATGACTCCACACCCCTCAAAGGGCGTCTGGCGGACAAGTTCCTGGTGCGCGAGTGGGTCGCCGACACGGTGGGGGAGGAGTACCTCGTACCTCTGCTGGGTGTGTGGGACTCGCCTGATGAGATCGACTTCGCCTCCCTGCCGACCAGCTTCGTCCTCAAGGCCACGCACGGCTCGGGGTGGAACATCCTCGTACCGAACAAGAGTGCTCTTGATGAGGAGTGGGCCCGTGGACGCCTCAGGGAGTGGCTCGGCCTGCGTCAGGCCATGAAGGGCGGCTTCGAGCTGCACTACGAGTACTGCGAGCCGCGCATCGTGTGCGAGCGCTTCCTGCGTGACGGCACAGGGGGCCTGAGAGACTACAAGTTCATGGTGTTCGACGGCGTCGTCCAGTTCGCCTTCACCGTGGACAGGCGCGCGGGGCGCGCGATGCGGGGGACCTACCTGCCCGACTGGACCCGAGCCCCCTTCGAGTACACCTGCGAGGCTGTCCGTGCCCCGGACGTTCCCCCGCCGAGCGGCCTGGAGACCATGCTCCGGCTCGCCAGCAGGCTCGGGAAGGGGTTCGCCTGCGCGCGCGTTGACTTCTACCAGGTGCGGGGACGTGTCTACTTCGGTGAGATCACCTTCACCGACGCCGATGGGTTGTCTGAATTTGCTCCCGCTCGCTACAACCGTATATTCGGTGATCGAATCGTCCTTCCCGAGAAGAAGTCGTTCAAGGGCATCATCCTGTGATGGTTTAATGCTCAGGGAATGGTGTCTGTAGATTTTCTACGAAAATCGTCGTGCTCGGTGAGTGAGACCTATCAAGTCTCTCGATGTGCGTGAGGGCTTTCTCATTAAGTCCGTCGGTCACTTGCCCTGTTCGGGTTCTCGCGTGTTACTGTCTGTGTCATTAATTCTGGCGCTCCTTCGTGGGGTATCGTGACTGTCGCTTCATGCTGGTGAGTGCTGTGTCCTATCAGTCCTGAATAATGACAGGTGGTATGCGGATGACGCTCGAGGACCTTCTTCATCTAACTCGTCGACGTTTCGGATCTCTCGCGCTGGCGATCGTGATCTGTGTACTTTTGTCAGTAGCGTTCGCTTTCGTGACGCCGAGTTCCTATACGGCGACGGCTCAGGCCTACCTGCACGTGGAGGTGGGCGGAGACCCGGGGCTGAACACGCAGTCCCACTACAACGCGGCACAGCTCGCCGACTTGAAGGCCGACGCCGCCGTTCCGGTCTTCACCTCGGAGGCAGTCGCCCAGCGCGTGATCGAGTCCCTCAAGCTGGATGTCACCCCGGAAGAGCTCGCCTCCTCGGTGTCGGCGACGCGGACGCCTGAGACCGTGTCGGTGCAGGTCTCCGTGGAGGCCTCCACCTCGCGTCAGGCTCAGGTTCTGGCCGATGAGGTCGTCCGCCAGACGGCCGAAGAGGTGACTGAGCTGGAGGGCAGTGACTCTCCGGTGAAGATCTCCCTGCTGTCCTCCGCCGAGCTGGTGAGTGCTACTCGGTCCCCCGCCCTGGTCACCTGTGTGGGTGTGGGGCTGCTGGCCGGGCTGGTTCTGGGGTACGTGTGGATTCTCGTCCAGGAGCTGCTCGACAAGAGCCTCAAGGGGCCCGAGGATGTGCGCAAGGCCCTGTCGGCGCCCGTGCTCGGCGTGCTGCCGAAGGATCCGTCGCCTCTGCGACTGGGTCGTGGTGCGCAGACGGAGGTCGAGGAGCGGCTTCGGGCCGCTCGCACCAACGTGCTCCATGCCCTGTCTCACGGGGCTCGGCAGGTCGTGGTCGTCACCTCTGCTGGTCCGCGGGAGGGGGCCTCGACGACGGCTGCCGGTCTGGCGCGAGTCCTGGCTCTGTCCGGTCATCGGGTCGTCCTGGTCGGGGGAGACCTGCGCTCGCCAAGTGCGGTCGGCGCCCCGGGTGCCCCAGGGCTCGCGGAGGTCCTGGTGGGGACTGCTCGTCTCAGTCAGGTCCTGGTCGAAGGCGAGGTGCCGGGCCTGGAGCTCCTGCCTGCCGGCGACATGCCCGGGAACCCCTCTGAGCTGCTCGGGGGCCGCAACATGAGTGACCTCCTGCATCATCTGGCCGCAGACCGCATCGTGATTATCGATGCGCCTCCGGTATGCCGCTTCACCGACGCTGTGGTGCTGGCCGAGTATGCCGGTGGCGTCCTCCTCGTGGCGCGAGCCGGGCGCACGTCTGCCGAAGAGCTTCGCGAGGCCGCGCTGGCCGTGGGGCAGGGAGGCGGGCACATGCTCGGCGTGGTGCTCACCAACGTGTCCGATCTCGGGCGCGGTAGTCGGAGTGCCCAGGCTGCCGTCACTCATGCGGAGAGTGCCACCGTCTGACCCTTCCTTCACTGAATGCGGCACGTGTGCAGAGAGCCGAGACGTGACGTCAAGGATGTTTATCCAAATGTTACTTTGCAGTCGCACTGACGTTAGTCGTTGGGGTGTGTGCTCCGGGGTTCCGCTGGAATGAATCTTGACGCTTCAGGCTCTCGGGCCCAGTCGCCTGTGGATTTATACCATTGTGCCGAAGTGGATCTGTTGGTAAACGACGATCGAGGAGTAGCATCCTCAAAATCTTCCAATCGGTGACTCTTGGTGTTAGATTAATGCTGAGCATTAAGTACGGAATCTGTTAGTGATTTTTCAATGGGTTCCGTGTGCCCTTTTCTGTGTCGTTTCCTCCTGTTGAGCAGTAGGAGCCGCATCCCCAAGTCCGTCCCGCGAAGCAGTGAAACCTGCTCGCCCATATGCAGATTGAAACCCTGATGACATTTGAAATCTGTCGCTCCTGCCAGCGTCAAACGCTTGATCGGAGTTCCTCACTCTCATGCGGTGTGTCCCATGCTCCTCAGCAGACTCAATGGAGCGTGACGACTCATGGCTGAAGCGCATCAGGACTCCCATGGCACCGCCGGCCGTGATGAGCGCAGTACCGAGGTTGGTCGCCCTGGCGCACCTCAACCCGCACGATCCCTCGCAGCGCCCGGGGGTGCCACCGCGGGCGCCCCTTCAGCACCGGGCTCGGCGCCCGTGAGACCGTCGGACTGCGGCGCGCAGCGGGGAGGCTTCGCCCTGTGCCGGCTCGAGCCGGTCGCCTTGATGGTCATCGACTTCCTGGCCACGTATATGGCGCTGTACTCCGCGGCCTGGGGGACCACGAAATGGGCGACCGCCACGGGGGCGACCGGCGGCCTCCTGGCCGTCGGGGTGCTCGGGGTCGTCAACGTGGGCGTCTTCGCCACCTTCAAGATGTACAACAGCCTGTGGCGCTACGCCTCGATGGCGGAGGCGCTGAGGATTCTGTACGCGACCGTCGTCGGCTCGATCTGCGGCGATCTGCTCTTCTCCCTGGCCTTCGATGGTGGGCTGTCGGTGCGTTCCTACGTCATGGCCTGGGCGCTGCTCGTCATCATGACCGCGGGGACTCGCCTCGCCGCCCGGGCGCTGTGGCACAGCCGCGCCCACCGCAGTGCTCGCGCAGGTGAGCCGGGCTCCCGCCCCCGTACCCTCATCGTCGGAGCCGGGCAGACCGGTTCTCTGACCATCAAGCGCATGCACCTGGGGGACGAGGACATGTGCGGAGAACCGGTGGCCCTGGTCGATGACGACATCACCAAGCACGGTCGCCACGTCCACGGCGTCAAGGTCTACGGTGCGTGTGACGACATCCCCCGCATCGCCCAGGAGTGCCGGGCCGAGCAGATCGTCCTGGCCTGCCCCTCGGCGCTGGCCTCCGAGCGCCAGCGCATCCTGTCCATCTGCCTGACAACGGGCCTGAGGATCCTCACCCTCCCGAACGTACGGGACCTGGCTCAGCAGGATGACGGGCGGATCGCACTGCGGGAGGTCGAGATCACCGAGCTGCTCTCCCGTGACGAGGTCGCCTTCGACTCCACGGGGATGGGGTACGTGCGCGACCAGGTCGTCCTGGTCACCGGCGGTGGTGGCTCCATCGGCTCTGAGCTGGTCCGTCAGCTCATCGAGGCCCGGCCTAGCCAGATCATCATCTTCGACGTCTACGAGAACACGGCCTACGAGCTGCTCCACGAGATGCAGCCCAAGGCGACCGAGCTGGGGGTGACGCTCTCGGTCGTCATCGGCTCGGTGACCAACGAGCGCATCGTCCGCGACTGCTTCCAGCGGTACCGGCCCAAGGTCGTCTTCCACGCGGCGGCCCACAAGCACGTGCCGCTCATGGAGGACAACGCCCGTGAGGCCGTGGAGAACAACGTGCTGGGCACCTGGGTCGTCTGCCGTCTGGCGGAGGAGCTCGGCTGCAGCCACTGCATCCTGGTCTCCACCGACAAGGCGGTCAACCCCACCAACGTCATGGGGGCCACCAAGCGGCTGTGCGAGCTGGAGATCCAGGCCCTGGCCCAGACCAGCCGCTCCACCGTCTTCGCCGCCGTGCGCTTCGGCAACGTGCTCGGCAGCCACGGCTCGGTCATCCCGCTGTTCAGGCGCCAGCTCAGATCAGGTGGGCCGCTGACTGTCACCCACCCCGACATCACCCGCTACTTCATGACGATCCCCGAAGCGGCCCAGCTGGTCATCACCGCCGGCTCCATGGCCCAGGCCGGAGAGATCTTCATCCTGGAGATGGGCAAGCCCGTGCGGATCTACGACCTGGCTGTCAACCTCATCAAGCTCTCGGGCCTGCGGGTGGGGCGTGACATCGAGGTCGTCTTCACCGGGCTGCGTCCTGGCGAGAAGCTCTACGAGGAGCTGCAGATGCGCGATGAGGATCTGCACCCCACGCAGAACCCCTCGATCCTCGTCTCCACGGCACCGCCTCCCACCAGGCTGGAGGTGGAGGACAAGATCGCTCGGCTCATGGCCTGTCTGCCCCAGGGCGGCGAGCAGATCAAGCGGGAGCTTGCTCGCGCGGTGCCCACCTATCACCCACGTTTTGACAACAGTACGAATCCGTCGCCAACAGTGAGGACAGCTGACTGATGCGTGTTGATTTCTCGCCTCCAGACATCACCGACGCCGAGTGCCAGGAAGTGGTGGATGCACTGCGCTCTGGCTGGATCACCACCGGACCGCGTACCAAGACCCTGGAGAAGCAGGTGGCGCAGCGCTGTGGAACCACCCGGGCCGCCTGCCTGAACTCCGCGACCGCCTCGCTGGAGCTGACCCTCCGGGTCCTGGGCATCGGTCCCGGAGACGAGGTCATCGTCCCGGCCTACACCTACACGGCCTCTGCCTCCCCGATCGTTCATGTGGGCGCCACCCCCGTGATCGTCGATGCCGGCCAGGCCGACGGCGGCTACGGGCTGGACCCCGGCGCCCTGGAGGCCGCCATCACCCCGCGGACCAAGGCCGTCATCCCGGTCGACATCGGTGGTCGCATGTGCGACTACCCGGCGCTGCGCGCGGTCGTCGACAGCCACAGCCACCTGTTCACCCCGGCAGGGGCGGTCCAGGATGCGCTGGGAAGTGTCGCCCTCGTCGCCGACGGCGCCCACAGCTTCGGTGCCCGGCGCGACGGCACGCCCTCGGGCAGCGCCGCCGACTTCACCACCTTCAGCTTCCACGCCGTGAAGAACCTGACCACCGCGGAGGGCGGCGCCGTCACGTGGAGGCCGGAGCTGGGCCTGGACGAGGAGCTCTACCGCCAGTACATGCTGCTGTCCTTGCACGGGCAGAGCAAGGACGCCCTGTCCAAGACCCGCCTGGGGGCCTGGGAGTACGACGTCGTCAGCCCCGCCTACAAGTGCAACATGACCGACGTGTGCGCCGCGATCGGCCTGGCGCAGATGACCCGCTACGACTCGATGCTCGAGCGTCGGCGCCAGATCATCACCCGCTACGACCAGGCCCTGGCGCCGGCGGGCGTGACATCGCTGCGGCACTACGAGGACGGGAGCGTCTCCTCCGGGCACCTCTACCTGGCGAACCTGCCGGGCCTGGGGGAGGAGGCGCGAAACGAATTCATCGAGCGCATGGCGCGCGCGGACGTGGCCTGCAACGTCCACTACAAGCCGCTGCCCCTGCTGAGCGCCTACCGCGACCTCGGCTTCTCCATTGAGGACTTCCCGCAGGCCTACGCCCTCTACGCCAGTGAGGTGAGTCTGCCCCTGCACACCTCATTGACCGACGAGCAGGTCGACTACGTCATCAGCTGCGCGCTCGAGACGCTCGCGGCGATGGGCCGCTCATGACGATGCCGCCCTGGGAGGAGCTGCCGGTCTCCCTGCGTACCGAGGAGGTCCGCCCCTACTACGAGGCACTGGCCCGGCGCGGAGTCCAGCTGCGGCTCAAGCGCCTGCTCGACGTCGTCGGTGCGACGATCCTGATCGTGCTGCTCGGGTGGCTGTTCATCATCCTGGCGGCCCTCATCAAGCTGGACTCGCCCGGACCGGTGTTCTTCCGCCAACGGCGGGTCACCCAGTTCGGGCGCGAGTTCCGGATCGTCAAGTTCCGCACCATGACGCACCGGCCGGCAGATCCCGGTGACCAGATCACCCGGGGTAACGACCCCCGGGTCACCAAGGTCGGAGCGGTGCTGCGCCGCTACCGGCTCGATGAGATCAGTCAGCTCATCGACATCCTGCGCGGCACGATGAGCTTCGTGGGGACCAGGCCGGAGGTGCCCGAGTACGTCCAGCAGTACACCCCGCAGATGCGGGCCACCTTGCTGCTGCCCGCCGGAGTCACCTCCACGGCCTCCATCGAGTTCAAGGACGAGGCCGAGATCCTGGCGGCCGCCCCGCCGGGCCAGGATGCCTACCTCACTCAGGTCCTGCCGGCCAAGATGCGCCTCAACCTGCGTGACGTCCAGAACTTCAGCATCGGACGAGATCTGTCGATCGCGCTGAGGACCGTCCTGGCGGTGGCCAGGTGAGGCGCGCAACGACGACACCTAAGGAGCAAGCATGACAGCAGGCACTGAGCACGATCACGAACTGGACTCCGACCTGGTCTCCATCATCATGCCGACGTACAACTGCGGGGCCTTCATCGCCGAGACCATCGCCACCGTCCAGGCCCAGACCCACCCCCGCTGGGAGCTGATCGTCGTCGACGACTGCTCCTCCGACGACACCACTGAGGTGGTCGGGGCTCTGGCCAAGGACGACCCGCGGATCCGGTACGTGCGGCTGGAGACCAACAGCGGTGCCGCCATGGCCCGTAACCGGGCGATGGAACTGGCCCAGGGGCGCTACATGGCCTTCCTGGACTCCGACGACCTGTGGCACCCCGACAAGCTCAGGCGGCAGATCGACTTCATGACCTCGCGTGACGTGGCCATGTCCTGCACCGCCTACGCCCAGATCGACGAGCAGGGCGTGCCCACCGGCAGGATCGTGCGCAGCCCGGCCAGGATCAGCTACAACCGCCTGCTCCTGGACTGCCCGGTGGGCAACTCCACCGTCATGTACGACGTGGCGCGCCTGGGCAAGTTCGAGGTTCCCAACATCCGCAAACGCAACGACGACGCCCTGTGGCTGCGCATGCTCCGCACCGAGCCCTACATCTGGGGGATGCCGGTGGTGCTCATGAGGTACCGGCTCCGCTCGGGATCGGTGTCGGCCAACAAACGGAGCCTGGTCAAGTACCACTGGACGCTCTACCGCGACATCGAGCATCTCAGCGTCCCCCGCTCCGTCTTCCACATCGGCGTGTGGGTCCTCATCAAGACCCTCAAGGTGAAATGAGGACCGGCGTTAGCAGGACGAGCAGTTCCCCGGACCGATCCGGGGCCGACGGAGGCAGACAGGCAATGAGTCAGGAACAGTCATCGACCACGCGTGACCTTGGGGGCGGCCCCCTGCGGGTCCTGCAGATCAACTCATCAATCTCCCGGCGCTCCGGAGTCATGAGCGTGCTCATGAACTACCTCAGGCACATGGACCGCTCGCAGGTGGTGTTCGACTTCTTCTGCTACGCCACGCCCGACGAGACCCACCGTGAGGAGATCGAGGCACTGGGCGGGCGCTGCTACGTCATCGATGCCGGGAACCATATCGGACGCATCCGATCATCCGTGGGGCAGGTGCTGGAGCAGCATGCGGGGCAGTACCCCGTGGCGCACCTGCACGACCCCATCCTGTCGCGCTTCCTCTACCCGGTGGCCCATCGCCACGGGGTGCGGTCCTTCGCCGTCCACTCCCATGCGACGGCGTACTCCGACTCCCGGCTGCGGAGCCTGCGCAACTGGCTCGTCTGCCGCAATATCGGGGCCTACTCCGACGCGCGCCTGGCCTGCTCCCGGGCGGCCGGCGACTTCCTGTTCGGCTCAGGCCGCTTCGAGGTAGTTCCCAACGCGATCGATGTGGAGACCTACCGCTTCAACGAGTCGGTCCGTGCCGAGGTGCGCTCCCGGCTGGGGCTGGGGGAGGCACCCGTCGTCGGCCATGTGGGACGGTTCAGTGAGCAGAAGAACCACCGGTTCCTCATTGATGTGTGCACCGAGCTGTTCCGTGCGCGCCCCGAGGCCTGTCTCATGCTCATCGGCGACGGCCCGCTACGGCCGAGCATCGAGGCCGTGGTGGCCGAGCGCGGCCTGAGTGACCGCGTTCTGTTCCTGGGGGACCGCAAGGACGTCCCTGACCTCTACCAGGCCATGGACATGTTCCTTCTGCCCTCCCTCTACGAGGGGCTGCCGATGGTGGGGGTGGAGGCGCAGTGCGCGGGGCTCCCGCTGGTGTGCTCCGACGAGGTGACCGATGAGGTCACGATTGGGGAGGTCTCCTTCCTGCCGCTGGACATGCCGGCGCCTCAGTGGGCGCACCATGTCAGCCAGGCCCTCGACCACGGGCGGGACCCGCGGCGCAGGGCGGAGGCAGAGCGGGCCACGCGCGTCGCGGGTTTCGACATCACTCACGAAGCCGAGCGGCTGGCGCACCGTTACCGTGCGCTGGCGGAATGGTGATGCCGGAGCATGTGGATTCACTTCGCGCTCTTCGCCGCTCTTCTCCTGCCAGCAGCTCTCCTGGGGCTGCGGGGCAATGCCGGTCGGCGGGGCTCCCGGGTCATTCTGGTCGTGGCCTTCGTGGCCTTCGTGGCCTTCTCCTCCATGCGAGCCGTCAGCGTTGGCAATGACACGATTGAGTACCACCGGGTCTTCGAGGAGATCAAGGCGACGACCTCCCTCCAGGAGGCCTTCACCGTCAGCCGCTTCGAGTACGGCTATGTCGTACTCAACTACCTGGTCAGCCGCATCACGGACAGCTTCAACATCCTGCTGCTCATCATCTCGGTGTTCGTCTACGGATCAGCGGTGCTGTTCATCAAGCGGTACGCCGCCAACTACTCCCTGGCGGTCCTCCTCGCCTTCGGCATATCCGCCTTCTACGACTTCACACTCTTTACCCGACAGAGCGTTGCGGTGGCGATCTTCCTGCTGGCCGTCCCCGCGCTCATGGAGCGCAAGCTGTTGCGCTACGCCCTGCTCATCGCGCTCGCCTCCCAGTTCCATCTCAGCGCCCTGCTCCTGCTCGTCATCTACCTCGTCTCCGCCATGCGGCTGAGTACCTTCGGTGACTGGATCAAATGGGGCGCCCTCATCGGGACCAGCATGCTCTCACTGAGCTGGGTGATGAACTCCCTTGCGGCGTCCTCCGCCTACTACGGTCACTACCTCAACAGCGACTACGCCGACGGCGGGGTGCGCTCGGCCACCGTTCTGCTGATCGTAGTGCGCATCTTCCTCATACTTCTGGCCTCAACCTGCGGATGGGAGGCCGCCGTGGAGGAAGACCCCTCCGGGCGTACCCGCAGTCTCCTGGCACTGGCCGTTGCCGATATAGCCATGGTGACGGTGTCCCTGGGCTTCAACCTCGTCGATCGTCTCGAGATGTACCTGACCATGCCCTTCGTCGTCGGTCTGGTGAACCTCACCGTGCGGGGCCGCAGGCCCGAGCGCTCCTACATCGGCGCCCTCCTGGTCATCATCGCCCTCGCAGCCTCCACGATCTTCTTCCTGTACCGGCCCGAGTGGTACCACCTGTTCCCCTACCGAACCTTCTTCGAGAAAGGGATCCCGTGATGGAATCTGTCCGTTCCGCGAGTTCGTGTAGGTCCGGTGTCGGTGATCTGAATGGCGGCTGCCTGCGGGAGAGACGCGACGCCAGCCCGACGTGGGAGGTGCACTTCGATGCCGGCGAGTTATAAGAACCGCATCGCATTCCTGCTGGGTAACACCCTGGTCTTCGCTCTGGGGGGCCTGGCGATCAAGGCCGTCTCACTGGTCCTCATGCCGTTGTACACGACTGCGCTGACGGCTGGTGAGTACGGGACGGCCGAGCTGCTCAACAGCGCGATCGAGATCGTGCTGCCGCTACTGTCGGCGGGCGTGGTGGAGGCCCTCTACCGGTTCTCCATTGACGATGACGTTCCCAAGGATGAGCTCTTCGCCGGCTCCCTGGTGGTCCTGGGGGGAGGCGTCGTGTGCGCTGGGGTGGCGTGCGCCTTGGGGCGCGTCTTGTGGAACATGGAGCATGCGGGTTCCTTCTTCGTCCTGTTCTGCTCGGTGTGCCTGTTCAAGGCCACGACCCAACTCGCCCGTGGGTTGGGGCACGTGCGCCGCTTCGTGGCCTATGGGCTCATCAATGCGCTCGCCATGGTGGTGTCCACCTATCTGCTCCTGGTCCGCGCGCACCTGGGCGTGGAGGGGTACCTGTGGTCCTTCACCATCGGCTACTTGGTGGGTGGTCTTGTCGCCTTCCTGGGGTCGGCCGAGTACCGGCTCCTGGCTCCATTCAGGTTTGATCGCGACCTGCTGCGCCGGATGCTCGTCTACAGCCTGCCGCTCGTGCCCAATCTGCTGTCGTGGTGGCTGGTCAGTGTCTCCGGACGGTACGTGGTCCTGTGGGGCAGCGGAGTCGTGGCCGCGGGGCTCTTCACGGCGGCGAGCAAGATGCCTGCGCTGGTTAACATCGTGGCCTCCGTCTTCCAGCAGGCCTGGCAGTACTCCACCGCCCGCGAGATTAACTCGCCCGACCGCGGCGCCTTCTTCGGCGTCGTGATGAGGGGGTACTCGCTGGCGACTCTCACGGTCGCCGGGCTGGTCATCGCCTTGAACCGGCCGATCTCCAGGGTGATGCTCCAGGCCGAGTTCGCCGAGGGATGGCGCTACGTCCCCCTGCTCATGCTGGTCGCCTCCTTCGGGGTCATCAGCATCTTTTTCGAGAGCTTCTACCAGGCCTTGAAGAACAGCGGCGTTCTCATGGCCTCGACCGCTCTGGGCGCAGGGGTCAACGTGGTCCTCGGCGTGGCTCTCGTGCCGTTCATGGGACCGTGGGGCGCCGGCCTGGCCGGAGCGGTGGCCTACATGCTCGTCCTGGTGGTGCGGGCGCGAGACCTCAGGCGCCGCATCAACCTGCCGATAGACCGCCTTCGTCTCACCTACCAGCTCGCGCTGCTCATCAGTATCACCGCATGTATGTCCTTCGACGGCGGTTCATGGCTGACTGCCGTGGTCTGGGCCTGCCTGGGGCTACTGGCGACCAGCGACATGACGGTTCTCACCAACAGTGCTCGAGCCGTGACGGAGTCCCTGAGGCGCAGGAGCGGGGGACTGATGCGCCAGCTCTGACTCGGGGAGGGCGGCGCAGGATGTGCGCGGTATAACGGCTCTGTGTGCAAAGCGACGATTCACTGCCCTGCTTGTAAAAATGCTTTTGTGTCAACCAGTGCGTTTTGTCTTAACTGTACAGTGTGATGATCCCTGTTGTCTTTTCGTGATGTCTATGGGAAAGCGAGTCTGTCGACACGGCGTATCCTTGCTGGGCCGATCTGACTGGTTGAGCTGAAGTATCTTGCTGACGCAAGAAGGGAAGATTATGAAGCATATTCTGCTTTTAGATACATCCGTTGGATCCCTCAATATGGGGGATGAGATCATTGGGCGATCCATTGAGATGAACTGGCGCGAACTGTTCTCGTCGAACTATGTCATGCGCCTGGCCACCCATACCCCGATGTACACGCCGGCGCAGTATCTGCTGTCCAAGCGCCGGCTCAGCATCTTCAAAGGGGCCGACATCAAGCTCTTGTGCGGCACCAACGCCCTGTACACGAATATGCTGCGGCCCCTGCCGACATGGAACATCAACTACCTCAACTGCGGGATGGCCACAGGCACGGTGTGTCTCGGCGTGGGTGCGGGGGCCAACTCCTCATCGGTCAACCTCTACACGCGGGCCCTCTACCGCAAGGTGCTGTCCCATGACCTGGTGCACTCGGTGCGTGACGAGCGCACCAAGCATCTCCTGCAGCGGGTGGGACTGCGAGCCTGGAACACCGGCTGCCCCACCCTGTGGGGACTGACCCCTGAGCACTGCGAGACCATTGCCCGCACCAAGGGCGACGAGGTGGTCTTCACGCTCACCTCCTACCACCCGAACCCGCGCAAGGACCGGGCAATGGTCGACGTGCTGCGCAGGAGCTACTCGCGACTGCACTTCTGGCCCCAGTCCATCGACGACCTGGACTACCTGCAGTCTCTGGGAGCGGCCGACGGCGTCGAGATCGTCACGCCGAGCCTGGCAGGTTTCCGGGAGGTGCTCGACCGGGGCGTCGACTACGTGGGGAACCGTCTGCACGGGGGTATCTTCGCTCTGCAGCGCAAGCGGCGCGCCATCATCGTGGCCATTGACTACCGCGCGCGGGAGATGGCCAAGGACTACTCCTTGCCGCTGGTGGAGCGCGACTCCATCGAGACCGATCTGGCCGACTTGATCGAGTCCTCCTGGCCGACCGCGATCCATGGCCTGGACTTCGACCGTATCGAGAAGTGGAAGGCTCAGTTCGATGTCGGCAAGCCATAAGGGGCGCATGAGGCTCCTGCTGGGTAACACCCTGGTCTTCGCCCTGGGGGGCCTGGCGGTCAAGGCCGTCTCGCTGGTCCTCATGCCGTTGTACACGACTGCGCTGACGGCTGGTGAGTACGGGACGGCCGAGCTGCTCAACAGCGCGATCGAGATCGTGCTCCCACTGCTCTCGCTTGGCGTCGTGGAGGCCCTCTACCGCTTCTCCATTGACGACGACGTTCCCAAGGGCGAGCTCTTCGCCAACTCCCTGGTGGTCCTGGGCGGCGGCGTCGTGTGCACCGGGGTGGCGTGCGCCCTGGGCAGCGTCTTGTGGAACATGGAGCACGCGGCAGCGTTCTTCGCCCTGTTCTGCTCGGTGTGCGTCTTCAAGGCCACGACCCAGCTCGCCCGTGGGCTGGGGCACGTGCGCCGCTTCGTGGCCTACGGGCTCATCAATGCGCTCGCCATGGTGGTGTCCACCTACCTGCTCCTGGTCCGTGCGCATACAGGTATCGAGGGCTACCTGTGGTCGTACACCATCGGCTACCTGGTGGGTGGTCTTGTCGCCTTCCTGGGGTCGGCCGAGTACCGGCTCCTGGCCCCATTCAGGTTCGATCGGGCGCTGCTGCGCCGGATGCTCGTCTACAGCCTGCCGCTCGTGCCCAACCTGCTGTCGTGGTGGCTGGTCAGTGTCTCCGGCCGGTACGTGGTCCTGTGGGGCAGCGGCCTGGCAGCTGCCGGGCTCTTCACCGCGGCGAGCAAGATGCCCTCACTCATCAACATCGTGGCCTCCGTCTTCCAACAGGCCTGGCAGTACTCCACCGCCCGCGAGATCGACTCACCCGACCGCGGCGCCTTCTTCGGCTCCGTCCTGCGGGGCTACTCGCTGGCCACTCTGTCGACCGCCGGGCTGGTCATCGCCTTGAACCGGCCGATCTCCAGGGTGATGCTCCAGGCCGAGTTCGCCGAGGGATGGCGCTACGTCCCCCTGCTCATGCTGGCGGCGACCTTCGGGGTCATGACCATCTTCTTCGGCACCTTCTACCAGGCACTCATGAACAGCCGCATGCTCATGGTCTCCACCATGATGGGGGCGATGGTCAACGTGATCCTCGGCGTGGCTCTCGTGCCGTTCATGGGACCGTGGGGCGCCGGCCTGGCCGGAGCGGTGGCCTACGCCCTCGTCCTGGTGGTGCGAGCCCGGGACCTCAGGCGCCGCATCGACCTGCCCATGGACCGCTCGCGCCTGACCTACCAGCTCGCGCTGCTCAGCGTCATGGCCGTGTGCACGTCCTTCGACGGCGGCTCATGGCTGAACGGGGCGGTCTGGGTCTGCCTGATCCTCCTGGCGACCAGCGACATGTCAGTGCTGGGTGGCGGCGCTCGAGCCGTGGCCGCAGCGTTCGCCGGCAGGCTTGGGCGGCGCTGAGGAGCCCGCGCCGCCCAAGCCGCTCACCGTCGGCCGATGCCGCGGTAGCTCCAACCGGCCGCCTTCCAGGCCTGTGCATCCAGGCAGTTGCGTCCGTCAATGACATAGCGGTTACGTGCCAGACCGGCCGCCTGGGCGGGGTCAAGATCCTGGTACTCGCGCCACTCCGTGCCGATGATGACCAGGTCGGTTCCCTCCAGGGCGGACTGCGCTGAGGCGGCGACCTCGTAGGGGCGGTTCGTCCTCTGAGCGAGGATCGGGCCGGCGGCCGGGTCGTGCACGACGACTCGCTCGACCATGCCCGACAGCTCCACGGCGAGATCCAGGGCGGGAGAGTTGCGCATGTCGTCGCTGTCCGGTTTGAAGGCGGCCCCGAGGACCGTCACCGTGGCCGCCGACGTGTGCTCACCGAGGAGCTCAGCGACTGTGCGGATGACGCCGGCACGCATGGTGTCGTTGACGCGATCGACCTCCGCGAGGAAGGCCAGGGCGTCGCCGACGCCGAGCTCGCCGGCGCGGGCCTGGAAGGCACGGATGTCCTTGGGCAGACAGCCTCCGCCGAAGCCGATACCGGCGCGCAGGAACCGGCGCCCGATACGGTTGTCCATGCCGATCGCTTCAGCGAGGGCCGTCACATTGGCCCCCGCGGCGTCGCAGACCTGGGACATGGCGTTGATGAAGGAGATCTTCGTGGCCAGGAAGGCGTTCGCACTGATCTTGACCAGCTCGGCGGTGGCGTAGTCCATGACCAGACGCGGGGTGCCGGTGGCCAGGATCTGCGCGTAGACCGCGTCCATCGTCTCCTGGGCGCGGCCGGCGGCGTCGGGATTCTCCGGCAGGCCGTAGACCATCCGGTCCGGACGCAGCGTGTCCTGAACTGCGAAGCCCTCCCGCAGGAACTCCGGGTTCCACAGCAGCAGCGCCCCGGTCGGCTCGATCAGCTGGGACAGGCGGGCGGCGGTGCCAACGGGAACTGTGGACTTGCCGGCGACCACCTCAGGGCCGCTGGTGCAGTGCCCCAGGTGGGGGAGCATGGCGGTCACGGCTGCGTCGACGTACGTCATGTCCGCCGCCCCCGACTCGGACTGCGGTGTGCCCACGCCGATGAAATGGACCTGGGCTCCCTTAATGGCGGAGAAGTCCTGAGTGAAGGTCAGGCGTCCGGCCTCCACGTTACGGGCCAGAAGCCCTTCAAGCTCGGGCTCGAAGAACGGCGCCCTGCCGTTACTCAGAAGATTTACCTTGTGGGCGTCGACGTCCACGCCCACCACATCATGCCCGAGCTCCGCCATTGACGCAGCGTGAACAGCACCGAGATATCCGCAACCAATCACTGACAAACGCATGGAGGAAGCCTAGGCAGGCATGTGGGGGGTATGTCTACCCCTATACCCATAGGGTTCCCTGGTGAATTCCTCAAATATTTCACCGAGAATTAGGATGTATTCATCGAGTTTTTGTACAACAATCATGGTAGTCGTATTGTCGAAGCCGCCCGAATGGGCTTGTGCCCCGAAAAAGATTTAAGAAGAAATCGTTGTTCGGGTGCGGACCTTGCTGTGAGAGATTGCGCTCACGTGATTCCCCTGCCGATCAGTCGTGACTATGCAGTGGCTGGGAGTCTTCGGGCCTCGGCTAGATTAGGGCTGGGAGGGGGCGCTTGAGAGAGCCTCCGCCCAACCCGTCACGTCGAGTAAAGGATGGCACAGTGCCCGTAGACGACGACTCCAAGCAGGTCAGGCCCGGCGCCGCCTTCGGCATCCCCGAGGGGGCTACGGGGGAGGAGGTTGTCGACGCCGTCTTCGGCCAGGCCGGCATCGACCCCGAGCTCCTGCCCTACCTGGAGGCCGCAGGCGCCCCCGATCTGGCCGAGGGCGAGGGGCTGACCGTCTCCGAGCTTCAGGAGGCCGGTGCTCAGCGACAGGCCGACGCCGAGTCCCAGGACCGCGAGGACCTCGAGGCTCTGCGTGAGCTCGTTGCCGCCAACATGATTCCGGGTGGTGACACTGATCGCCTCGAGGAGCTCCTGGCCGAGGTGGACGCCGACGACTCCGACGACTGGGACTCCTGGGAGCCCCAGCTCGCCGACGACTCCGAGGGTGAGCACCTGCGCGATCTGCAAGCCGCCGCCCGCGGCGTCGAGGTTGCCGCCCGCATGCGCCAGGTCGAGGCCGAGATTCTCGCACGCGCCCCCGAGCACCAGGTCCAGCCCTCCCTGGAGCGGGTCGAGGCCGTCCTCGACCTCCTGGGCAACCCCGAGCGCACCTACCGCACCGTTCACATCACCGGCACCAACGGCAAGACCTCCACCGCCCGTATGACCGAGCGCCTGCTGGCCGCTGGCGGCATGCGCACCGGCCGCTTCACCTCCCCGCACCTGGCCACTATCCGCGAGCGCATCAGTCTCGATGGTGAACCGATCAGTGAGGAGGGCTTCATCGCCGCCTGGGAGGACGTGGCGCCGTATGTTGCCATGGTCGATGAGCGCTCCCAGGCCGCCGGGGGGCCCCGCCTGTCCTTCTTCGAGGTGCTGGCCGTCATGGCTCTGGCCGCCTTCGCCGACTACCCCGTCGACGTCGCCGTCATCGAGGTGGGCCTGGGCGGGCGGTGGGACGCCACGAACGTCATCGGCTCCGACGTCGCCGTCATCACCCCGATCGGGCGCGACCACGAGCGTTGGCTGGGCTCGTCGATCACCGAGATCGCCCATGAGAAGGCCGGCATCATCAAGGACGGTTCCACCGTCATCGTCGCCCACCAGGTCCCCGAGGCGGCCGCTGAGATCGAGCAGGCCGCGGCCTCTCACCGGGTCGTCGTGCGCCGGGAGCGGGACCCGCAGGAGGATCCCACCTCACCGGAGGCCGGCGTCCTGCAGGTCCTCGACCGTCAGCTCGCCGTCGGCGGTCAGATGGTCACCTTCGCCACGGCGGCGGCCGTCTATGAGGATGTCTTCGTTCCGCTGCACGGGGAGTACCAGGCCCACAATGCCCTGCTCGCCCTGGCCGCCGCCGAGGCGGTCCACGGCGGGCGCCGGCTGCCGGCGCGCATCGTCGAGGACGGTTTCGCCTCCGTCACCAGCCCGGGCCGTCTGGAGGTGCTGCGCTCCTCGCCCACGGTCCTGGTCGACGCCGGGCACAACCCGCACGGCATCGAGGCCCTCACCGGAGCCATCGAGGAGGCCTTCGGCTTCCAGCACCTCGTCGCGGTCCTGGGTGTCATGGCCGATAAGGACGCCGAGGGCATCCTGGCGGGCCTGGAACCGGTGACCGACGCCGTCGTGTGCGTCCCCATCGACTCGCCTCGGGCCATGGACGTCGAGGACCTGGGTGAGATCGCCCGGGAGGTCTACGGCGCCGACCGCGTCGTGGTGAGCCAGCAGCTCGGCGAGGGAGTGGAGCGGGCGGTCGCCCTGTCCGAGGGGTATGACGCCCCGCTGACCGCCTCAGGAATCCTCATCGTCGGCTCCGTGGTCCTGGCTGCCGAGGCTCGCGCCCTGTTCGGCAGGCCCTGACAGCAGCGGCCCGCTCCTTCGACGGCGCTCCTTGAGTCCCCGTTCCAACTGCGGAGGCATGTGCGTTTGGGCTGGTCGCAGGCCCTGCGGTCGTCTCAGCGCGCGAGGCGGCAGGGGGCGTGAGAGGATGGGGGCGCGAGCGGGCGATGAGCACCTCGCCGGCCTGCTCCGGCGCGTCCCACAGACGTTCCCAGGACGCGTCGGGACTCATCGGGGCCGTGCGGAGCCCGATCACAGCCGCATGGTCGTCCTTCACCCTCGGGTGCGTGGCGCTCATGCCTGGAACCAACACCTGCTAAGACCCGAGAAGGAAGCAGTATGTCCTTAGACGCCGCCTGGGCCCTTGACTGGGCCCGTCGCGCCGCCGAGCTGATCGCCGAGAACCGCGCGGAGCTGACCGAGCTGGACCGAGCCATCGGAGACGCCGACCACGGGGACAACCTGGAGCGCGGCATGAAGGCGGTGGTCGCCAAGCTCGATGCTGCTCAGCAGTCCGGAGGTGTCCCAGCAAGTCCCGGAGGGGTCCTCAAGCTCGTCGCCACCACGCTCATGGCCACCGTCGGTGGTGCCGGTGGGCCACTGCTGGGAACGGCCTTCCTCAAGGCCGCCCGCTCCAGTGAGGCTGCCGCTTGGGGGCCTGGGGACCTGGCTCGCGCCCTGGAGGAGGCCACCTCGGGTCTGGAGGCCAGAGGACATGCCATCAGCGGTGACAAGACCATGGCCGATGCCTGGCGGCCCGCGGCGATGGCCGCCAGGGAAGCCGCCGAGAGCGGGCAGGACGAGGTCGGTGTTCTCGCCGCAGCCGCGCAGGCCGCGGCCACGGGTGCCCAGAAGACCGAGCCTCTCCAGGCCCGTCGTGGTCGGGCCTCCTTCCTGGGAGAACGCTCCTGCGGCCACCGCGATCCCGGAGCCCAGTCCTCCGCACTCATCCTTCAGGCCGCCCTCGATGCCGCCCGCGACCGCGCCGCCGACCCGATCCTGGTCGTCGAGCAGGCCTGATTTCACCGGCCCCGCCATGGCAGGTAGGCGCCCGGACCCGTTATGGTCCATCTGGTCCCTCCAATGCCAACCCACCAAGGAGCCCCCATGGCACGCACCTCCCACGCCGGCCGCATCCTCATCCTCATCAAGCCCGACGCCGTCGAGCGGCGTCTCACCGGTGAGATCCTGCGTCGTATCGAGGCCAAGGGGTACGCCCTGACGGCCCTGAAGGTCCTCACCCCCACTGAGGAGATCCTCGCCCAGCACTACGCCGAGCACGTGGACAAGCCCTTCTATCCCGGTGTTGTGGAGTACATGACCTCCGGCAACGTGGTGGCTGCAGTTGCTGAGGGGCAGCGTGTCGTCGAGGGCGTGCGCAGCCTCATGGGTCCCACCGACCCCACCACGGCCGCGCCCGGCACCATCCGCGGAGACCTGGGACGTGACTGGGGCACCCCCGCCATCCTCAACCTCGTCCACGGCTCGGACAGCGACGAGTCCGCCGCCCGTGAGATCGCCATCTGGTTCCCCGAGCTGGCTGACTGACCACCAGCCCCTCTCGCGGGGCGCCTGACGCCTGCCATGAGACAACGATGGTGCGACTCCCTTCATAGGAGTCGCACCATCGTCGTCGCGGTGTGGCAGGTGAGAGCCGATGAGACCTCTCGCTCAGGCCCGTTCGGCCCTCCTGAGGACCTCCTTGAGGGGGACTCGGGCGCCGGTGCGGGTGACGGCCCGGGTGTAGATCGCCGCCGCCACGCGCACCAGCAGTGGCAGGAAGACGAGCGCGAGCCCCAGGGCGATCAACTGCTCGGTCCAGGAGGAGACCCCCAGCACCAGGCGCGCAGGCATCATGAAGGGGGAGAAGGGCGGCAGGTAGGACAGCACTCGGAAGGTCATGCTGTTGGTGTCTCCGGTGGCCATCATGAAGCTCAGGACATAGGGGATCATCGAGAGCATGACCAGGGGCATGCTCACCGAGCTGACGTCCTCCTGGCGGCTCACGAGCGAGGCCGCGGCCCCGAAGGCGACCGAGAAGATTGCATAGCCCACGATCATCCACACGATCATTGCGACGAGCACGCCGTCCAGGTTGAGGCTGATCTCCGGCATGACTCCCGTGGCCTTCGCGGCGACGACCCCGGCCACGGCGACGAGTCCTGTGGTCAGGACCGAGGCGATGCCGATCCCCAGGATCTTGCCGGCCAGCAGCGAGCTGGGCCGCACGCAGGCCAGGAGGATCTCCACGATCCGGCTCGACTTCTCCTCCACCACTCCCTGGGCGATGAACTGACCGCCTCCCATGATGGCGAACAGCAGCAGGATGTCGATCGTCATGAGGATCGCGTAGCGTGAGCCGAAGTCGGCCGAATCGCGTTGAGGGGCGTGGAGCACTGTCACCTCGGGCTTGGCGGCGCTGAGCTGAGAGGCCACCTGGGCGGGGTCGCCTCCCAGGGACGCGATCTGCTGGCCCAGAGCCGACTGCTGAAGGTAGGCCGTGACCCCTGAGACGACTGCGTCGTCGGCTGACTTGTCTACAGTGATGGTGGGGGTCGAGCCGGAGACGTCCAGGACCATGTCCACGTGCGGCGTGCCCTCGGGGGCGTCACCGGCCAGGACGTCCTTCGCCTGGTGGGCGGAGACGTCGACGAGCTCGATCGCCTCCCCGTTGGAGGCGGCCGCCTTGTCCAGGCCGGCGGCCTGGGAGAGGGACATGCCCTTGAGCCCGATCCGGTAGGCCTGGTCCTGGCCCGAGGTGTAGAGCTTGACGCCGACGATGCCGCCGACGGCGGCGATAAGCAGCACCAGGGTCAGGATGATGGTCGACTTCTTCAGCAGGTGCGCCCGCAGCTCGCGGCCGGTGACCAGGGCGATCTCCTGACGGCGAGTAATAGGGGTGGTCCGGTCGCTCATCAGTGCGTCTCCTTCGTCTCATTGGTGTCGGCGGTTCCCTCACGGGAGGGCGTGGTCAGCACATCCCGGAAAATCTCGGTGAGCCGGTGGCGCACCGGGCCGAGCTCGCGCACCGTCCCCAGGCGCTGGGCCGTGCTCAGCAGCTCCTGCTCATCGGCTCCCGCCGCGGTGATGACCAGGCGGCCGGCGTCATCGACCACGAGCGTGGGGGCGGGCAGGTTCAAGGAGGCGGTCTGCACTGGTGCGCTCCCCGCGGCCGGCTCGACAACGGCCCGCCAACGGGGCGTCGCGGTGGCCTGCAGATCGGGAATCGTCCCATCGGCCACGAGCCGGCCCGAGCGGACGATGACCACCCGGTCGCACAGGCGCTCGACGACGTCGAGCTGGTGGGAGGAGAACAGAGTGGGCACGCCTGCTGCCGCCCGCTCCAAGATGACCTGGCTCATGACGTCCACGGCCACCGGATCCAGGCCGGAGAAGGGCTCATCGAGAATGAGCAGCTCGGGGCCGCTCACCAGCGCGGCAGCCAGCTGGACACGCTGCTGGTTGCCCAGCGACAGGCTCTGCACCTCGTCGCCGCGGCGCTCCTCCAGGCCCAGGCGCTCGGTCCACTGGCTCGCGGCCGCCTTGGCAGCGGAGGCGGACAGACCGTGGAGACGGGCCAGGTAGATGAGCTGCTCGGCCACCTTCATTCGGGGGTAGAGGCCGCGCTCCTCAGGCATATAGCCGATACTGCGGCGGATGGCGGCGTCCACGGGGGCTCCCTTCCAGGTCACGGTGCCGGCGTCAGCGTGGAGCACCCCCATGACGATGCGCATCGTGGTGGACTTGCCCGCTCCGTTCGCACCGACGAAGCCAACAATCTCACCGCGGTCCAGGGACAAGGAGAGATCGTCCAGGGCCTGCAGGCTCCCGAAGCGTTTGGACAGGCCGGACAGTTCAAGCATCGTGGCTCCTTCGGGTTCGGGAACGAGGCGGGATGGCGGGGAGGGCGTGCGCGCCGCGTGCCCGACTCCCTTGATATGGAAAGTGTGCTTGTCTCACGTGGTTGTGTCAAGTCTCTTTGTCGTTTGAGTCCCCGTGAGAACCGTTGGCGCTGTTAGGGTGGCGCCCGTGCACCTCAAGACGTTGACGATCAAGGGATTCAAGTCCTTCGCGTCGTCGACCACCCTCCGCCTGGAGCCAGGCATCACCGCCGTGGTCGGACCCAACGGGTCCGGCAAGTCCAATGTCGTCGACGCCCTGACCTGGGTCATGGGGGAGCAGGGCGCCAAGAACCTGCGCGGCGGCTCCATGGCCGACGTCATCTTCGCCGGCGCCGGCTCCCGCCCGGCCCTGGGGCGTGCCGAGGTCTCCTTGACCATCGACAACACCGACGGCGCCCTGCCGATCGACTACACCGAGGTCACCATCTCGCGCACCCTGTTCCGTGGCGGCGGGTCGGAGTACCGCATCAACGGCAGCCCGTGCCGCCTCCTCGACGTCCAGGAGCTCCTCAGCGACACGGGCCTCGGGCGCCAGATGCACGTCATCGTCGGGCAGGGGCAGCTCGACGCGGTCCTGAGCGCCACGCCTGAGGACCGCCGCGGCTTCATCGAAGAGGCCGCCGGCGTCCTCAAGCACCGCAAGCGCAAGGAACGCGCCCTTCGCAAGCTGGAGTCCATGGCCGCCGACCTCGCCCGCGTCGCTGACCTCACCCAGGAGCTGCGTCGCCAGCTCGGCCCCCTGGCCCGACAGGCCGCCATTGCCCGGCGCGCCCGGAGCATCCAGGTCGAGGTCCGTGACGCCACCGCCCGGCTCCTGGCCGACGACGTCGTCCAGGCCCAGTCCCTCCTGGAGGCCGGTGACGAGGACAAGGAGGCCCTGGCCCGGCGCCGCAGCGCCGTCGAGGAGGCCGAGCGTGTCGCCAGGGCCCGCCTGAGCGAGTTGGCCGCCATCGAGACCACCTCCGCCCAGCGCCTCGCCCGCGCCGGCGGCATCTGGGAGGAGCTCACGGCCGCGGCCCAGTCCCTCGGGGCGCTCGCGGACGTGGCCGGCGAGCGGATCCGGCTCCTGGCCTCCGCCCCGGCCCCGAGTCACGGCACCGATCCTGAGGAGCTCGAGCGGCGGGCCGAGGCCGCGGCCCGTGAGGAGGCCGAGCTTGCCGACACCCTCGAGGCCGCCCGCACCGCGCTCAGCGACGCCACCCGGGTGCGTGCGGACGCGGAAACCGCCGAGAAGGCAGCCGACCAGGAGCTCTCAGCGGCTCAGCGTCGCGTCTCAGACAGACGTGAGACCATCGCCCGGGCCGGTGGGCGCGTCGCCTCGGCCCGTAGTCGCCACGAGGCCAGCCTGGCCGCCCTCGAGCAGGCGCGCAGCGCGCTGCGCGCCGCTGAGGCCCGCGAGGACAGTGCCCGGGCCGCCCTGGCCGAAGCCGGGGGAGAAGCGGAACCGGCGCAGGTGGCCGCCGGTGGTGCGCGGGACGCCGTCGTCCCAGCGCAGGTACCTGCCGAGGCCGGCGCGGCTGCCGACGCGGCGGTGCGGGCCGCCGCCGTGCACGACGAGGCCGCACGCCGCCTGGCCCAGGCCCGTGAAGCCGTCGCGGCCGCGACCGACGCCCGCCGGGAGGCGGCCTCCGACCGGGCCACCTGGACCGCCAGACGCGACACCCTGGCCATGTCCCTGCGTGGCCAGGACGGCACCGCCGCGCTGCTGCAAGCCGGTATCGACGGTCTCCTCGGACCGCTTGCCGAGCACCTCAATGTTGAGCGCGGCTGGGAGAACGCCGTCGCCGCCCTCCTGGGAACGCTCGCCGAGGCCGGCCTGGCCACAGATGCTGAGGCGGCCCTGGCCGGGCTGGATCATGCCCGAAGCCAGGACATCGGGGCGGTACGACTGGTGCTGGCCGACGACCCATCACTGACTGCCGAAGCCGACACGGATGAAGAGGCAGGGGCGGCTCCCGTTGACGGGGCCCTGGCGGCTCACGACCTCGTCGGTCCCGCGCAGCCGGGACGTCTCGAGCGGGTCCTCGACCGGCTGCTCAAGGACTCCTGGGTGGTGGAGGACCTTGAGGCAGCCAGGACCCTGCGTAGCGAGCTGCCCGATGCCATCGTGGCCACCCGCAGCGGAGACGTCCTGGCGCCCGGCTGGGTCGCCGGGGCCGGCCGGGGGGCCTCCTCGGTCCTCGAGCTCACCGCTGCCCACGAGGAGGCCGACGCTGAGGCCGCTGCCGCCGCACAGGCCGAGACTGAGGCCGACGCGGCCCTGGAGGAGGCCCGTCGCCAGGAGGATGCTGCTCGCCAGGCGCTCAGCGAGGCACTGTCCGCCCTGCGCCAGGCTGACGCCGAGGCCGCCCGGGCCGCCGAGGCGATGGCCCGCCTGACCTCCGCCGCCCACGCCGCCGCCGAGGAGACCGGGCGTGCTCGCCGGGTGCTGGAGCGTGCCGAGGCCGAGTCGGTCCAGCGCACCGCCGAGCTCGCCGCCGCCACTGCCGCCCTGGCCGAGGTGGAGGACGGGGTGGGTGACACCAGGGACGGTGACGGCGTCGGAGGTGCCGGTGGGGCGGGAGCGGCGGGCGCCTCGGGGAAGGGGAGTCCCGACAGCCTTGAGCGCGCCCTGGAGGTGGCCCGCCGGGAGCGTGAGGCCGCTGCGGACACCGCGCGCCAGGCCCGCGCCGCGGAGACCGACGCCAGGCTCGCCCTGCGCACCGCCGAGGAGCGCGAGCGCTCCAGCCGCGGGCGGGCCGACTCGCTGCGAGCGGCGGCGCGCCGTGAAAGGGACCAGCGTGCCGCCGCCGAGCGGGCCCAGCAGCGGCGCAGCGCCCAGCTGGCCGTCGCCACCCATGTGCGGGACCAGGCGCGCGCGGCCGCTGAGGCAGCACGCCTCAGTGTGCAGCAGGCGGCAGATGAGCGCGCCGCCATTGAGACTGAACGTGCCCAGGCCCTGGCCGCCACCAACGAGGTTCGCGAGGAGATCGACCGGCTGACCAAGGAGCTGGGCAGCCTCACCGACGCCGCCCACCGCGAGGAGGTGGCTCGGGCCGAGCAGCGCATGCGTCTGGAAGCCCTGGCGGAGCGCGCCATGAACGAGCTCGGCCTGGAGCTGGATCCCCTTGTGGAGGAGTACGGACCGCACATGCTCGTTCCCGAGCTCATTGAGGACGCCGAGGCTGCCGCCGATTCTGGCTCCGACTCCGCCGCGGTTCAGGAGACTGCTCAGGTGTCGGCCGGCGGCTCGGGCCACCTGGGCCGTCCCTACGTGCGCTCCGAGCAGGAGAAGCGCCTGGCCAAGGCCTCGCGCGACCTCGCCCGGCTCGGCAAGGTCAACCCGCTGGCCCTGGAGGAGCACGCGGCTCTGGAGCAGCGTCACCAGTTCCTGGCCGAGCAGCTGGCCGACCTCAAGCGCTCGCGGGACGACCTGCTGAGCATCGTCGAGGAGATCGACGCGCGAGTTCAGGAAGTCTTCGCCCAGGCCTACGAGGACACCGCCCGTCAGTTCGCCTCCGTCTTCGATCGGCTCTTCCCCGGCGGGGAGGGGCGGCTGGTGCTCACGGATCCCGATGACATGCTCACCACCGGCATCGAGATCGAGGCGCGCCCCGCCGGCAAGAAGGTCAAACGACTCTCCCTGCTCTCAGGAGGGGAACGCTCGCTGGCCGCCGTGGCACTCCTGGTGGCGATCTTCAAGGCACGGCCCTCGCCCTTCTATGTCATGGACGAGGTCGAGGCGGCCCTGGACGACACGAACCTGGGGCGGTTGCTGGAGATTTTCACCGAGCTGCGGCGCTCCAGCCAGCTCATCATCATCACCCACCAGAAACGGACCATGGAGGTGGCCGACGCCCTCTACGGCATCACGATGCGCGACGGGGTCACCAAGGCCGTCTCGCAGAGGCTGGCCCAGCCCGACCGCGGTACGGCTGTGACTCCTGATGTCTGAGTGAAACGTGATGGGAATGTGATAGACTGCTGGCAGCATGACGCTCGTTTTCAGATATGAGCCATTGTTGTGTCAGGAAGTTGTCAGGTTTTGTTGTTGATTGGACGACAAGTGCGTGCAAAGTCTGGTCAGATCGTAATTCGCAAGGCAGAATCCTAACTATGGGTGTCATGATTCTTCCCCTCGTTGTCGTGCTGGTTGCCGGCCTGCTTGTGCTCGGCATGGTTTGTGCTGAGCGCTTCCCGGTGCGCTCTTGGCCCTCACGCATTCGCAGCGTGGTCCGCAACTCCCAGGAGGTGCGCCTGGCGGAGCAGGACGTCGAGGTCGAGGTCGTGCCCCAGGAGGTCAGCCTGTCCGACCTCATGACCCGTGAGGGGCCGGCGGCCTACGCCGGCACCGAGGGCTTCGGAGGGCTGGTCGGCGTCGTCGGAAAGGCGATGGACGCTGCCGAGAGGACCCGTGGCTCCGCCGGCGCCCGGCGTCGCGCTCAGGCGCACGAGCCGGCAACCGGTGGCCTGTCGCAGTCTCAGAGTTGAGTAGCGGCGGTCGTCTCGTGAAATACTGCGGTCAACGTTTTTTCACGACTACGTGATGCCGCGATGACGCTACTTCTCGATGAAATCCTGGCCGTGGGAGATCGCCGCTCCGATACCCTCTCGCACTTTCTCTCACTGTCCTAGAGCCGCCTTGGTCTCAGGGCGATACGGCTCAATGGGCATTGCCGCTACGACGGCGGCCCGTCCTGCAGCACGTCAACAGGCGTGCTGCAGTTTTCTTCATGCCACAGCTGCGTCGCACGCCATGGCCGTCGTGCCGTCCGCGGGCGAGAGGCGACCCGGGCAGACCGACCCCGCCACAGGGAGCCCATGATCGGGCATGATGGGCCCATGGAACCGATCCTCATCGTTCTCGGCATCATCCTGGTCATCGTCATCGGAGGAGGGCTGTGGCTCTACGCCGGCAGACGGCGGGGCCAGGTCTCCGACGAGATCAGCGCCCACCAGCCGATGTCCGTGGAGGACCTTCTGCCCTCGGGGGACGAGGACACCGATGAGGATGCGGAAGGGGCGGGCGCCGCCAAGCCGGCTGCGACGCTGGAGTCCCCCGAGTCCATCCCGGGCCGCATGCAGCGCCTGCGCGCCCGCCTGGCCGGTGCTGGCGGCTTCGGCAAGGCGGTCCTGTCCGTCCTGTCCCGAGGAGACCTCACCGAGGAGGACTGGGAGGAGATCGAGGACACCCTGCTCACCTCCGACCTCGGCATCGAGGTGACCACCTCCCTCATGGACGAGCTGCGCACCCAGGCCAAGGTCCTGGGAACCTCCGACCCCGAGGCGGTCCGCACTGTCCTGCGCGCCGAGCTGCTCAAGCTCGTCGACCCCTCACTGGACCGCTCCCTCAACCTGGAGCGCCCCACCCCGGCTGAAGGGGCCCAGGGCAGGCCTGCGGCGGCCATCCTCATGGTGGGGGTCAACGGCACCGGCAAGACCACCACCTGCGGCAAGCTCGCCCGCGTCCTGGTGGCTCAGGACAAGACCGTCGTCCTGGGGGCGGCCGACACCTTCCGCGCCGCGGCGGCCGAGCAGCTGAGCACCTGGGGCGAGCGCGTGGGCGTTGACGTCGTGCGCTCCGAGAAGGAGGGGGCCGACCCCGCCTCAGTCGCCTACGACGCCGCCCGTGAGGCCGCTGCCCAGGAGGCGGACGTCGTCGTCGTCGACACCGCCGGGCGCCTGCAGAACAAGGCCGGCCTCATGGACGAGCTGGGCAAGATCAAGCGCGTCATGGAGAAGATCGCCCCGGTCGGCGAGATCCTCCTGGTGCTGGACGCCACTACCGGCCAGAACGGCATGCGTCAGGCCCAGGTCTTCTCCGAGGCCGTGGGCGTCACCGGCATCGTGCTCACCAAGCTCGACGGCACCGCCAAGGGCGGCATCGTCGTCACTGTCCAGAAGGAGCTGGGCGTGCCCGTCAAGCTCGTGGGCCTGGGGGAGGGCGCTGACGACCTGGCCCCCTTCGACCCGGAGGGCTTCGTCGACGCGCTGCTGGGCTGAGC
Organism: Actinomyces sp. SKVG-SVH-4(1); assembly: GCF_048514265.1. NCBI lineage: Bacteria > Bacillati > Actinomycetota > Actinomycetes > Actinomycetales > Actinomycetaceae > Actinomyces > Actinomyces sp. SKVG-SVH-4(1). The sequence continues at coordinate 284,227 of NZ_JBGEVE010000001.1, forward strand.
CTAAGAACCGACGCCCCGCGCTACTCGATGATCCACCCCTTCTGGGCGGCGATGTGCACCGCCGCGGCCCGGGTGGGGGCTCCGGTCTTGGCCATGGCCTGGGACAGGTGGTTCCGGGTGGTTCCCTCCGAGAGATGGACCCGCCGGGCGACCTCGGAGACGGTGGCGCCATCGGCCGCCGCCTGGAGCACCTCGGTCTCCCTGGCGGTCAAGGGGGAGTCCCCGAAGATGAGCGAGTCGGCGGCCAGTGCCGGGTCGACGACTCGTAGCCCGGCATGGACCCGGCGCACCGACTCGGCCAGCTCGGTGGCCGGGGCGTCCTTGACGACGAAGCCGTGGGCCCCGGACTGAATGGCGCGCCGCAGGAATCCGGGACGCCCGAAGGTCGTGACGATGAGGACCCTCGTGGCCGGCAACCGCTCCAGGAGACTCGCGGTCGCGCTCAGCCCGTCGGTGCCGGGCATGTCAACGTCCATGAGGACGACGTCGGGCCGGTGCTCGAGCGCGACGGGCAGAACATCGTTCCCGTTCCCGACCTGGGCGACGACCTCGATATCGGTCTCCAGGGCGAGCAGTGCGGCCAGTGCTCCGCGCACCATGGCCTGGTCATCGGCCAGCATCACTTGGATCATCGCTCGGCTCCGTTACTCAAGGTTCCTCAGGGCCGACGGCATGAGTGCTCGCCGGAGTTCGGGATGCGCGCGACCGGGTCACTGGCCCGCGTCGGGCACCATAGGTGAGGATAGACGGCGGGCGCGCACCCTCAGGACGGTGCCGCTGCCATGGGAGGGCGTCTCGATGGTGAGGTCGGCGCCGTTGTCCTCACAGCGCTGGCGCAGCCCCTCCAATCCGTGACCGTCACCGGCGGCGGCCGAGTTGAGCCCGATACCGTCGTCGGCCACCTCGATGGAGTCGGCGCTCAGCACCACCCGGCAGTGCGAGGCGTGGGCATGGCGCACGATGTTGGTGACGCCCTCGCGCACCACCCAGGCGAAGAGCTCGCGCAGCTCGGGATCGACGATCTCGACGGTCAGCGGGAGGTCGGCGCGGACGCCGGCCGAGGTCAGGACGTTGGTGGCGCGCGCCAGCTCGCCGGCCAGACTCAGCTCGCGGTAGCTGTTGACGGTGGCGCGCACGTCGGCCAGGGCGGAGCGCGCCAGGGACTGAACCTCGGTCAGTTCCGCCTTGGCCTGATCGGGGGCGGCATCGACGAGCCTGGTGGCGAGCTCGGTCTTCAAGGCGATGACCGTCAGCGAGTGCCCCAGGATGTCGTGCATGTCCCGGGCCATGCGGTTGCGCTCCTCGTTGATCTCCAGCTCGTGGGTGCGCTGTTCCAGAACGCGGGCCGCCCTCCGCTGCTCCATGATGTAGCGCCCGAAGACGCAGGCGCCGCCCGCACCGAGCAGAGCGATCCAGGCCCCTTCACTTGCGGACCAGGAGGGACTCATCCTGGGAACGAGGAACAGTGTGCCGGCGAGGATCGCGATGGGGCCGATGGCCGCCTGCCAGGGCAGGGAGAAGGCCAGGACGATGGCCAGGAAGACCACCAGCTGCAGGCTCTGAGGGCCCACGCCGAGGGCGGCCCCGATCGCTGTGAGCGCGCCGATGACGATGAGCAACAGACTCAGGCGGCTGGGCCAGGTCAGCCCTTGTCGCACCCGTCTCACGCTGAGCGAGCAGGCGGCGTACAGGCACGCGCAGGAGACGATGGCGCTGACAGCGCCCCACACCCCGCCGCTGGTTCCTCGGGTCAGCCCCTCCCTGACGACCGGAACCATGGAGGCGGCCCACGCGATCCCCCAGCCGACTGCCACAACGCGGGTGCGGCGCGCCCGCGCCTCGGCCAAGGAGGAGGCGCGGGCTTTCATGACCCTGATGGTACTCACGGTCTCACGCCCGGGCGGTGTCCCGGCCCATCTTCCAGGCGGCCCCGCCCAGGAAGACGGCGAGCCAGGTCAGCACGTTGACCACCCACCACCAGGAGAAGCTCTCTGCGCCCATGGGCCACAGCGCCAGGTTGTGCAGCCCGTACATGGGCGTGAAGCTGCCGATGCGATCCATGGTGGAGCCCGGTGTCAACGGGATGAACATGCCGCCGAGGAAGGCGAGCAGGGCCATGAGCGGGCCGACCACCTGCATGGCGTTGTCCGAGGGCAGGAGGTAGCCGACGAACAGTCCGAAGGCGACGAAGACCAGGGAGCCCAGCCAGATGATGAGGGCCGAGGAGATCCAGACCCTCGCAGGCATCTGCGCGTGACGCACGGGGCCGCAGGCGTAGACGGCGCCGATGGCCAGAGCGCTGATGAGCATCCCCACGATCGCCTTGGCGGTGATGTAGGCGATGGGCTTCAGCGGCGTCAGACGTAGCTGTCGGCTCCAGCCCGAGGCCCGCTCGTTGCTCACGGCCGCTCCTGCCCCGGTGGTGGTCATGAGGGCGCCGTACAGGGCCATGCCGATCATCATGTTCGCCACGACATTGCCGTTGCCGTAGGGCATGGCCGAGTAGTCGGTGGTGGTGAACATGAGGAAGAAGGCCACCGGAAGAACGATCGAGAAGATGACGGAGCGACGGTTGCGCAGGCGCCGGCGCGCCTCGAGTGACAGCAGGGGAAGGCTCAACCCTCCCAGCGGGGGCGTGGTCCGGGAGGACAGATCGAGGCGCTTGACTACTGATGAGGCGGAGGAGGACGAGGAGGACTGAGAAGAGGACATTGCGGTTCCGGTGGAAGACGTGGACGGGAGGGTGACGGTGCTGCTGGGGCGGACGGAACGGCTCATGCTGACGCTCCGGTACTGGGGGCGGAGGCGCTGTCGCTGGTCAGGGCCATGAAGGCGTCCTCCAGGCCTCGGCTGGTGATCTCCAGGTCCTTAGCCAGGTGATCGCTGAGCAGGAGCGCGGCAACGGCGTCGGTGTCGGTCGAGCTCAGGGCGAGCGTGTTGCCCAGGATCTCGATGTCGTGGATCCGTCCTCGGGTCTGCAGATCGGTCAGGGCGCTGTGCAGCTGCTCGGGTGTGCAGGTCAGGGTGGCTCGCAGGGAGCGGCCGCTCACGGAGGCGCGGATCTCGGCGGCGGTGCCGTCGGCGATGATGCGCCCATGACGCATCAGGACGATCCGGTCGGCGAAGGCGTCGGCCTCCTCAAGGTAGTGCGTGGCGAAGACGATGGTGCGCCCGCGCTCGGCGTCGGCGTGGATGGCCTCCCAGAAGCTGCGGCGCCCTTCGACGTCCATGCCTGTGGTCGGCTCATCGAGGATGAGCAGTGCCGGGTCGCTCACGAGCGCCATGGCGAAGCGCAGGCGCTGCTGCTGGCCCCCGGAGCACTTCTTGACGATGCGCGAGGCGAAGTCAGTGACACCGGCGCGAAGCATGGCCTCCTCGGCGTCGATTCTGTGGGAGAAGAGACTCGCCGTCAGCTGCACCGTCTCACGCACGGTGATGTCGGGCAGGAGCCCGGCGGTCTGCATGACTGCGGCGACCAGGCCCCGGTCGACCGCTTGGCGCGGGCTCATCCCGAAGACTCTCGCATCGCCTTTGGTGGGGCGGCTCAGTCCCAGGACCATGTCGATCGTCGTCGTCTTGCCTGCGCCGTTGGGGCCCAGGAGGGCGACGACCTCGCCGGGGCGGATGGTCAGGTCGACACCGTCGACGGCGGTGACCTCACCGAAGGACTTGTGCAGATCGGTCAGTCGGACGGCGTCCATGTGGTCCGTCCGGGGGTCTTCCGTGACGGTGGCCTCCAGGCCAGTCCGAGGCGTTGCTGTGCTCATGGCTCAAGACTCGCCCCGCGTCGGCTGCGGTCCATGGCCCATCGGTCATCACCTGCTCATGACATATCTCAGGGGTCACCGGGCGGTGAAATACGGCGGAATACCGGGAGAAAACCTGTGCTCGAGGTGGAGGGGGCCGGGACCCTGGGACATGACGCGGGGGGACGTATCCGGCTGGAGAGTGTGGGGTCAGTCCCGGTCCGGGCGCGGGGGAGAGGACGGGCCCCTCTTGCCGCTATCCTGGGTCACAGTCGAGGTGAGCGCCATGGCCCATGGGCATGGACGCTCCACCCTCACCCGCCCTGAAGTCTCCCGACCAACGCGCCCGAAGGCGCCAGGAAGGACCATCGCGTGTTCGGCAACCTCTCCGATCGCATCACCGCCTCCTTCAACCAGCTGCGCGGCAAGGGTCGTCTCACTGAGGCCGACGTCAACGCCACGGTCACCGAGATCCGCCGCGCCCTCCTGGAGGCCGACGTCGCCCTGCCCGTGGTGCGCGCCTTCACCGCAGCGGTGCGCGAGAAGGCGGTCGACGCCGCCCGCTCTCAGGCCCTCAACCCGGGCCAGCAGGTCGTCAAGATCGTCAACGAGGAGCTCATCGAGGTCCTGGGAGGCCAGACCCGGGAGATCCACTGGGCCGACCGCGGCCCCACGATCATCATGCTCGCCGGTCTCCAGGGTGCCGGTAAGACCACCCTGGCCGGAAAGCTCGGACGCTGGCTGCGCGACCAGGGCAAGCGCGTCCTGCTGGTGGCCTCCGACCTCCAGCGCCCCAACGCCGTGACCCAGCTGAGCGTCGTCGCCGAGCGCGCCGGGGTGCACGTGTGGGCGCCCGAGTCCGGCAACGGCGTGGGCGACCCGGTGGCGGTGGCCCGCTCCGGTGTCGAGCACGCGCGTACCAGCGGTTACGACGTCGTCGTCGTGGACACTGCCGGCCGCCTGGGTGTGGACGCTGAGATGATGGACCAGGCGATCCGCATCCGCGATGCGGTCTCCCCCCACGAGATCCTCTTCGTCCTGGACGCCATGGTCGGTCAGGACGCCGTCAACACCTCGGTCGCCTTCCGCGACGGTGTCGGCTTCACCGGCGTGGTCCTCTCCAAGCTCGACGGCGACGCCCGCGGTGGTGCGGCCCTGTCCGTGCGCGGCGTGACCGGCGCCCCGGTCCTGTTCTCCTCCACCGGTGAGGGCCTGACCGACTTCGAGCGCTTCCACGCCGACCGGATGGCCTCGCGCATCCTGGACATGGGTGACCTGCTCACTCTCATCGAGCAGGCCGAGCGGACCATGGACCGCCAGGAGGCCGAGGACGCCGCCGCCAAGCTCGCCAAGGGAACCTTCACCCTCGACGACTTCCTGGGCCAGCTGCGCCAGATCCGCAAGATGGGCTCCATGAAGAAGCTCCTGGGCATGATGCCCGGGATGGGGCAGATGCGTGAGGCTCTGGACAACTTCGACGAGCGCGAGGTCGACCGTATCGAGGCGATCGTGTGCTCCATGACGCCCGCCGAGCGCAAGGACCTGTCGATCCTCAACGGCTCTCGCCGCAGCCGTATCGCTAAGGGCTCGGGGACCACGGTCCAGGCCGTCAACGAGCTCGTGGACCGCTTCGAGCAGGCCAAGAAGATGATGGAGGCCATGGCCTCCGGCGGCATGGGCGGACTCGGTGAGGGCGGTCCCATGCCCGGCATGGGGTCGCTGCCTGGCATGGGCAAGCACTCCAAGGCTCGTCAGGCCCCCAAGGCCAAGCGCGGCAAGGGCGGCAAGAAGGGCCGCAGCGGCAACCCCGCCAAGGCCGCCCGTCAGGCCAAGGAGGCGGCGGCCGCCAAGCAGGCAAAGATCGAGGGCGGGCAGGGGGCTGCGCCCGCAGCCGGCTCCTCCTTCGGGCTCGGAGGTGGCCAGGGCGATGCCTCCGGCTACGGGATCATGCCTCAGGGCCAGCCGCAGGCCCAGACCGGCGCACAGCCCTCGGGCGATGACGTCGCCGACGCCATGAGCGCCCTGCCCGATGACCTGCGCCGCCACCTCGGGCTGTAGACACAACGGCCCGCGGCGCCTGGGAGCTGCTTGGCCCTCGCGTACGTACGGCAGGCCTCAAGGCCTGATCCTCCGCAGCTGCCCGCGAGCCCCAGCGTACGAGCTCGTGGTCAGAGCCTCGTCGCCGCCCCGGGCGGCCGTCGTGGGGCTCAGCCGGTAGCGCCTTCGATGACGGTGCCCTGGTGGAATACCGCCTGCCAGGTCGAGCCCCGGCGACGGTAGAGCGTGGATCTGCGGGTGACACGACTCGGCGTACGTAAGGTGTAGAGGACCTGGACGAGGTCGTCGGCCAGTATGCGGGACTCAGCCTCCTCGATGCTGTATCCATCGGTGAGGGATTCCGCATGCGTTCCCTCCAAGCGTCCCAGGACGATCTCCTTGACCTCGCTGCGGCTGTAACGCCGTCCCGAGGCACCGACCTCGTTGAAGTCCTCCGCGATCTGCTCATCGAAAGAGCCGGCGTCCCAGATCAGCTCCGGGTGGTGGAAGATCGGTTCTCGTCGGATCAGTTCATGCCATTGTGATGAGCTCTCCATCTCTACCTCTCTGTGCTACGCCGACGGCTTGGAAGTGACTGGGCTCATAACCAGCCGTTGGTCTCGGCGGTGCGGGCCGCCTCGGTGCGGTTGCGGGCGTGGGTCTTGGCGATCGCCGAGGACAGGTAGTTGCGCACCGTGCCCTCGCCCAGGCGCAGCCGCGTGGCGATCTCTCGAGCGTCCGCACCCGTGGCCGCCGCCAGCAGAACCTCCTTCTCCCGCTCAGTGAGAGGGTTCGGCCCGAGCAGCACCGACTCCTGGGCGAGTTCGGGGTCGATGACCCGCAGACCCGCATGGACCTTGCGGATCGCCTCGGCCAGCGCCTCGGGCGGGGTGTCCTTGACGATGAAGCCCGCCGCCCCTGCCTCCATGCCCCGTGAGAGGTAGCCCGGGCGGCCGAATGTCGTCACGATGAGGCACCGGCACGGCAAACCCGAGCCGACGACCTCGGCGGTGGCCGCCAGCCCGTCGCGCCCCGGCATGTCGATATCCACCAGTGCCACATCCACGGCGTGCTCGCGCACCGCCTCCAGGACCTCGTCGCCCCGCCCCACTTGGGCCACGACCTCCAGATCGCTCTCGAGTCCCAGGAGCGTCGCCAGAGCACCGCGCACGAGGGCCTGGTCATCGGCGATGAGCACACGGATCGGGGTCACGGCAGCCTCACCTCCAGTCTGGTTCCGCCGGACGGCTCGTCAGCGGAGTCTGTCTCGACGTCGCCGGATAAGTCCGTGCGACGGGTGAGCGGACTGACGATGGTGAGGGAACCGCCCTCCTGCTCGAAACGGGAGCGCAGGCCCTCCAACCCGTTGCCGGGTTGGTCGCCGGCCAGGCCGACACCATCGTCGCTCACTCGCAGCATCCCCGGTGCCAGGTGCACGGTGACATTGGTGGCGCGTGCGTGCCGGACGATATTCGTGGTCGCCTCACGCAGGGCCCAAGCCATGAGGGCACGCTGACGCTCAGGAATGTCCTGGGCACTGCCGAGCATCTCCATATCGATCTGGGCGGCGCTCAGGGCGGTGCGCGTGGCCTCCACCTGGCTGGCCAGGTCCGGGGACCGTAGGCGCGTCACCGTGGAGCGCACGTCGGTCAGGGCTCCGCGGGCCAGGGTGATGACCTCGTCGAGCTCTCGGGAGGCGGCGGCTGGGTCGTGCTCGATGAGCCGGCGGGCGACCTCGGCCTTGAGAGTGAGCACCGTCAGGGAGTGCCCCAGGATGTCGTGGACATCGCGCCCGAGTGCCTCTCGCTGGGAGACGAGGGCGAGCTCGCGCTCGGCGGCCGTTCGACGCTCCTGAAGCTCCACCGCGATGCGGGCGATGACGATGGGAACCTCAGTGAGCGATATGCCCAGTACCTGCCAGTGCGAATCCGGATGCGTGTTCCATAACAGAGAGGCGGCAACCAGAAGACCCGTCGCCATGACAACGGTGGGGATGCCCCGGCGCAACGTCGTGGAGAACAGGATCAACGAGCAGAAGAAGGGGAAGAAGCAGACCGTCCACCATCCCAGTGCCGGCAGCGTCAGTACAGTGAAGAAGGTCTGGACCGCGAGCTCTCTGAGAAGGACGCGAGTCGGGAGGCCGATAGGAGGGACTCCGACGCTCGATGCACGGTTGTCCGGTGTCGAGAACGCCCAGACGTAGCCGGCGATAAACCCCAGCACCCCGGTGAGCCCCAGCAGACGCTGCCACCAGGCGAAGGAACCGAGGAAAAGTTGGATGATGGGAAGGGCCAGGAACAGCACCCATACTGTGGCGTCCCAGACGATATGACGACGATGAAGGCGCCAGGAGCGGGAACGGGACCGCCCTGACCCAGACGATGATGCCGTCAGGTCGGCTGAGTCACGCAGGGGCTGTGGCATGGTCATCTCCGGCCTCACCGGCGCCTGGTCGCCCGACGTCGGGCCCCGATCACCAGCAGCCCGAAGATGAGTGTCCACGCCACCAGGTTAGCCAACGGCATCCACAACGGGTCCTGAACGCCCCCTTGCCGATCCGGAACGTAGACCCACCCCTCGCCCAGCGGCCACCGGGCCAGCGCCGTTGCCCCGTACATCGGGGTGAAGCGGCTGATCGTCAGCAGCGTGTGGTTCAGGGGCATGAAGGTGTTGCCGATGAAGGCGAACAAGGAGACCAAGGAGGTCGCGATACCGATCGATGCCGAGGACGGCAGCCACATCCCGGCGGCCAGACCCCACAGGACGAAGGGCAGGACCCCGATCAGGCAGATGAGGGGACTGGCGGCCCAGGCCCAGCCCTCCATCTGCGAGTCCGTCAGTGCTCCAGCGGTGAGGACCACGGTGACCGGAAGAGCCGCTGTTCCCACCGCGGTTCCGGTCTTGACCACCAGGTAGCCGCGCAGGCCCTGACCGGTGACGGCCATCTGCCGGCCCCAGCCCGCCGACTGCTCGACAGCGGCCGCCGCCGAGGCGCTCGTGGCACCCAGACAGGCGCTGAAGGAGGCCATTGCGAGCATCACTGATGCCGAGACGTTGCCGTGGGCGTACGGGCCGTAGTTTCCGGCCGAGGCGTTCAACCGGCCGAAGACGAGGTACATCGCCACAGGGAAGGCGATGACGAAGAAGAGGTTGGCCGGCTCGCGCAGGCTCCGATAGAGGTCCAGCCAGAGGTAGGTCAGGACAGGGCGCGCGGGCCTGAGCCTTCCCGGACGAGGTGATCGGCCTGCGAGCTTGCCCGCGTCGGGATCGACAGGGGAGTTGGATGCTGAGGAATCAGAGGGTGTCTGGGACGTCGCGGTCATGATGTGGCCTCATTGCTGGTGGTGATGGCGGTCGGGGTGAAGGGTGTGGGCTCAGTCCTCTACGGGGCTGCCTCATCAGAGCCGTCGGAGGTCAGAGCGGTGAAGACCTCATTGAGGCTTGCGGCACCGATACCCAGGTGCTCGGCGGGGGTGGCAGTCAGCAGCCAGCGGGCAACGGCATCGGAGTCCGTCGTGCGCAGCTCCACGTGGTCACCGTGGACGACCGCGTGCCCGATGCTGCCGGCCGCGGGACAGTCGGCCAGGTGCTGTCCCAGTGACTCCTCGGAGAGCCCGGGCCAGGTGGCGGTGACCAGGGCTCCATCGCCCAGAGCCCGGATGTCGTCGACGCTGCCGTCGGCGACCAGGCGGCCGTGGGCAATGATGACGATGCGGTCGGCGAAGGAGGCCGCCTCCTCCAGGTAGTGGGTGGCGAACAGGACGGTGCGGCCGCGGCGGGTCTGGGTGCGCATCGTCTCCCAGAAGGCGATCCGGGCGCTGACGTCCATGCCGCCGGTGGGCTCGTCCATCACGAGGATGTCGGGGTCTGCCAGCAGAGCAAGGGCCAGGCGCAGGCGCTGACGCTCGCCTCCCGAGCAGCGGCTCACTCTGCGGGCGAGGATCGGCCCGAGATGGGCCTCGTCGACGACATCCTTGAGCCTGGGCGCGTGGCGAGCGCGGGAACGACGGCCGGGGCGCCCTGGCTGCATCGATGCCACGACCCGCAGGGTCTCCCCGACGGTGAAGTCGTCCAGGAGACCGCCGTCCTGGAAGATGACACCAACGCGACCTGCCTGGACCGCCCGGTCGGGAGAGGTCCCCAGAAGCTCGATCGTCCCGGCGTCGGGCTGGGTCAGCCCCAGGACCATGTCCAGGGTGGTGGACTTGCCCGCGCCATTGGGTCCCAGGAAGGCAACCACCTCTCCGGACCGGATGGTCAGGTCAAGGCCGTTGACGGCGACGAGGCTGCCGAAGACCTTGCGCAGGCCATGGGCGTCGATCGCGGGGGCTGGAGCCGTGCGCCCAACCTGAGGACAGGAACCCGGGAAGTAAGCGGTGGCGTCTGTGGTGGTTCGGATCATGGCCCCAGGCTCTCGCCGGTCCCCGGCTCCCGGTACTGAGCGCTGTCACCGCTGGCGCATGACACCTGTCATGCAGCAGCGGGCTGTGCGGAAGGCCGTCGTGTCCTCAGGACTGCGGTGCGTAGCCGACCAACGTGGAGCCGTCGATCGCGACAATGAAATCCTGGCGCCAGACGGGGATGACTGCGCCACGGGATGTGATGGGCAGAGGAGCCAACGGCGTCTTCGATGCCGTGTCGATCATGAACACCGCACCGATCTCACTGCTGGCGGAGCGGCCGCGTATGGTGAGCGTGCGCTTGTCGGTACTCAGTTTCCAGGAGCTCTGGAACTGCGCACGGGCCGGGGTGTTCCACGTGGCTACGTCGTCGGACAGCGTCAATGGGTTTCCATTGAGACTGCAGTGCGTGGCATCGGTGCAGGTGAGGTCGATATCGGCCCAGCTCGTGTCGCCCGACTCGTAAGCGGCCTTGAACTGTGACAGTGTGGGTTGTTGGCCATCCTTGATGAGGAGGGACGCTGCGGAGCCCTTAAGGGCGAAGGACTCCGCGGGTGCCCCATTCTTGGAGAAGGTGGATGCTGTCGAGCTGTCTGGATCGATAGTGACCCAGCCGTCGCTGGCGGAAAGCAGTTGAATGGGGTGCCCTTGACTGTTCTTTTCCGGTGAGAGGGTCACAAGGGAGCCGTCACTCGTCGAAAGAACTCCGATGCTGGAAGAGTCTTTGGGGGAGCTTTCAACGGACACCGCGATCGACTCTGATGATGGTGTTCCATCGGCATGGTGCCAGAGTGGGTGGACTGATGTGAAGTCGTAGGTCTGCTGCCAGCGCTGAGTCGGCTCTCCATTATTCCAGTCCCAACCCGTGCAGGTGCTGTTCGCGTCCGAGTATGAGGAACTGCATGAGACGGCTGTGTTATCATTGGCGACGAAGGTTAAAGACTGGAAAACCGTTGGGAGTTCAGTCGTCTTTCCTGTTGTTGGGTCAAGAACCTGGCCGTTCAGTAGCAGGTGCCCTCCCCACCAATGTCGGTAGCCGGTGGTGAACGTATATCCTAGTGACGTCGACCAGATCTTCTTGGGTGTATTGCCTTTAATGTGGAATCCTGTCAGATCTGCCTCATCGTCGTTCTTGTGGTGAATGACAACGATATAGTGCCCGCACGCGTAGGTGTCCCACGTGAAATTGTTCTCCCATTCCGGGAGACCGGTGTCAAGACTCCACGTCTTCTTCCATGAAGAGCCTTCCGTTTGATGTCCTTCCATCTCGCAGGAGGCAGGCGGAGGTGGTGGGGGAGAGGCGCTCGGTGCAACGTGTGACGTGGAGTTCACGGCCACCCGTCCCGCAATGACGAGTGCCATCACGCAGACGGTTCCAAGGATGACCGCGGGCCAAAGCCCCACAGTGAGGCGGGGTTTGATGGCCTGCGTGTCACCAGTCAGGGGCTGTGGGGTGCGCTGGGGGCGCTTCGGTCCGGTCGTGGCGCTCTCGTGGTCGGCGCCTGAGGGCAGTCCGTCCGTCGAGGGGGTGCTGGGAGGACGGATCGACGTCGGAGCGCTCTGTCCGGAACGGGGTGGTCGGATCGATGAGGTCTTGCCGGGTGGCTGGATGCTGCGACTGCTGAAGGAGGGAGGCCTCATGAACGAAGCATGCCCCGATTTCGTATGTAATGCCGGGTTTTGGACCGGTGCGGCCCGGATGGGCTTGAGTGTGTTGGCATCGCCACCCGGCCGAACCGTGAATTCCGTTCAGCGCTGTTCTCGGCGACAGTTGTGGGCGATCTCGCACCGAGTGGTGGGGCGGCGCCCCGGCTCGGGCTGGCGACCTCCTCGGAGGCTCTGGCAGAATGTCCGGCTGTACTCGGTCGGACGTCGGTCCCTCTCCCGGCCCCGGTCGCGTCTCGGCTCACGCCGGAAACCGTTGCTTGACCCCACCGGGGACCAGCGCGCGCCAAACCATCCAGAACCAGGAGTTCAACCAAGTGGCAGTCAAGATTCGCCTCAAGCGCATGGGCAAGAAGTTCGCCCCCTTCTACCGGGTCGTCGTCCTCGACTCCCGCAAGAAGCGCGATGGCCGTGTCATCGAGGAGATCGGCGTCTACGACCCGATGCAGGAGCCCTCGCTCATCAGCATCGACTCCGAGCGCGTCCAGTACTGGCTCGGCGTGGGCGCTCAGCCCTCCGACGCTGTCTACAAGCTGATCAAGATCACCGGCGACTATCACCAGTTCAAGGGCCTCAAGGGTGTCGAGAGCACCCTCAAGGTCAAGGACGCCGACGCCGCCGCGGTCGCCAAGGAGGCCGCGGTCAAGGCCGCCGCCGATGACGCTGAGAAGCGCAAGGCCGCCGCCGCCAAGGCCAAGGCTGATGAGGAGGCCGCTGCAGCGGCCGAGGCCGCCGAGTCCAAGGCCGAGGAGTCCGCTGAGGACCAGGCCTCCGATGAGGCCGCCGCCGAGGAGGCCTGAGATGCTGGCCGACGCCCTCGAGCACCTTGTACGGGGCATCGTCGACAACCCTGACGACGTCACCGTCACCTCCCGGTCGCTGCGCCGTGGCGACCTGCTGGAGGTGCGGGTCAACCCCGAGGACCTCGGCCGAGTCATCGGCCGCTCGGGCCGTACTGCTCGAGCACTGCGCACAGTGGTCGGAGCGCTGGCGGACTCGCCGGTGCGCGTCGACGTCGTCGACACTGACCGCCGCTGAGCGCAGGGCCTTCAGGTCGGTGCAGTAGGCCGTCTCGGCCTCGGCCGGTCTGATCGATCAACGCCGGTGCCCGGTCCCCGCCCAAGGGGGCCGGGCGTCGTCGTCCTTCGGGGCGGGCGCTCCTGCGCCGCCGGTGGCGACGACCGTGGCCAACAGGAGAATGGTCCGCATCGAGTTGGCCAACCTCACTCCGGCGTTTCGCCACCTCATCCCCGCGGCCGATGGGAACGCAGACCACGGCGCGGTAGGTTGGCCGCAGACATCCAGACCTTCCGGACAAACCGTTCCATGCCCCGATCCCAGGAGAACAGGTGCTGCTCACCCTTGCTGTCGTCGGTCCCGCCCATGCCCTCAAGGGCGAGGTGCGTCTCGAGATCCGTACCGATGACCCCGAGGGCCGTCTCGCACCTGGAACCACCGTCCCCACGGAGCCGGCCCACGCGGGCCCGCTGACGGTCAGCCGTCTGCGTTTCGACGGTACGCGCTGGTTCGCCGCCTTCGAGCAGGCGCGCGACCGCACGGCTGCCGAGGCCCTGCGAGGAGTGAGGCTCCTGGTCGAGACCGACGACGACCAGGGCGGTGAGGGCCCTGAGGACTCCGAGGAGGCCTGGTACCGCCACGAGCTCGTCGGTCTACGAGCGTTGAGCGTCTCCGGTGAGGAGCTGGGAGAGGTCACCGACTTGGAGCCCGGCGTCGCCCAGGACCGGCTCGTGGTCACCACCCCTGAGGGGGACGATGTGGCCGTGCCCTTCGTTGAGGCTCTCGTACCGGCCATCGATTCCGAGGCCGGCACCGTGACGCTGGCCCCGCCCGGTGGCCTGTTCCCCGGACGCGGCCAGGCGGAGGAGGCCAGGTGAGGATCGACGTCGTCACCATCTTCCCCGACTACCTCAAGGTCCTCGACCTCTCCCTCATCGGGAAGGCGGCCGACCACGGCCCCCTCGACCTGCACGTCCACGATCTGCGCGACCACGCCCACGACCGGCACCGCACCGTTGACGACACGCCCCTGGGCGGTGGGGCTGGCATGGTCATGAAGCCCGACGTGTGGGGCGAGGCTCTCGATGAGGTGCTCGCCGTGGACACCCCCGGTGCGCCCCGTCAGGTCCTCATCGTCCCCACCCCCGCCGGGGAGGTCTTCACCCAGCGCACCGCCGAGGACCTGGCCGGAGCCGAACGCCTGGTCTTCGCCTGCGGCCGCTACGAGGGCATCGACGCGCGCGTGCCCGAGCACTACGCCTCCCGCGGCATCGAGGTGCGCGAGCTGAGCATCGGCGACTACGTGCTCAACGGGGGAGAGGTCGCCACTATTGTCATGATCGAGGCCATCGCCCGGCTTCTGCCCGGGGTCCTGGGCAACCCCGAGTCCCTGGTCGAGGAGTCCCACGGAGTCGCGGGCCTGCTGGAGTACCCCGTCCACACCCGCCCCACCCGGTGGCGAGGCCTGGAGGTCGACCCCGTCCTGCTCTCCGGCGACCACGGCCGTATCGCTCGAGCCAGACGGGACCAGGCCCTCACCCGCACCGTTGAGCGCCGACCTGACATGATCCGGGCCCTGGACCCCGCCGGCCTGGATCGTGAGGACCGCGCGCTCCTGGCTCGCCTGGGATGGGCAGTCCCGGCCGGGGCGGACCACCCGGTTCCGGTGCGCCTTCGCAACGCCACCGCCGACGACGCCCACGCCCTGGCCGAGCTCGCGGCGCGCACCTTTCCCGATGCCTGCGGCAACGTCATCGACCCCGAGTTCCTCGAGCGCCACATCGCCACGAACCTGGTTCCCGAGCTGTTCGCCACCTGGGCCGACGACGACCGCGTCGACCTCATTCTCGCCGAGCTGCTGGAGCCCCCGTCAGTGCGGGACGGCGGCCTCGAGGGGAGGGCGAGCACGAGCACCGCTCCGGCCCTGGTCGGCTACGCCGCGGTGCTGCGCGAGGAGGCCGACTCCGACGGGGAACAGCCCCACGGGATCGACCCCCGTCCCGCCTGCGTGCGGCCCGCCGGGGGAGAGGTCGTCGGCGAGCTGTCCAAGGTGTACGTCGACGCCGCCATGAGGGGATCCGGGTTGACCCCCGCGCTCATGGACGCCGTGACGCGCCAGGCCGGCGCCCACGGAACAGACCTGCTCTGGCTCGGCACCCACGTCACCAACAAACGCGCCCAGAAGGCCTACAAGCGGGCCGGCTTCCGCCAGGTCGGCACCCGCACCTACAACGTCGGTGGCCAGGACGCCCACGACGTCGTCATGACCCGGCGGACAGGAGAAGGCCTATGAGCAGCGCACCCGACCAGAGCCCTCAGGGCAGGATCCATGATGAGGCGGATGAGGACGTGACCTCGGGCAGGCACCTGCGGACCGACCATGACCGCCGGAACAACCACCGTCACAAGGACCGCGCCGGCGAGGACAAGGCCGGGGCCAGCGAGGCCGCTGAGCCGGCCTCGCTGGGTGAGCGGATCGTCTTCCGCCTCAAGCAGTGGGGCATTACCCTGTCCTACCTGGTCGTCGCCGTGGCGATCATCGCCCTCATCCGCACCTTCATCATCCAGAGCTTCACCATCCCGTCGGGCTCGATGGAGAACACCCTCAACGAGGGCGACCGCGTCACCGTGACGATGTACGACTCCGACAAGGTCCACCGGGGTGACGTCGTCGTCTTCACGGACCCTGACCACTGGCTGACGACCCAGGAGCCCACTGGCCTGCAGGGCGCCGCGCAGGACTTCCTCGTCGCGATCCGTATCTTCCCCCAGAACGCCGGCCACCACCTCATCAAGCGGGTCATCGGGATGCCCGGTGACCACGTCGTGGCCGACGGGAAGGGCTCCTTGACCGTCAACGGCGTCGAGCTCCATGAGGGCTACCTCAAGCCCGGCCGGTCGGCCTCCGAGGTCGCCTTCGACGTCACCGTCCCCGAGGGCTACATCTGGGTCATGGGCGACAACCGCTCCAACTCCTCGGACTCCCGCTACCACCAGAACGATGTCCACCGTGGCTTCGTGCCCCTGAGTAACGTCGTCGGCGTGGCCAAGAACGTCGTGTGGCCCTACTCCCACTGGTCCAGCCTCACCTCCGGGCAGGAGGTCTTCTCCCAGGTTCCCAAGCCGACCTCCACCCCCACGGCGCTCCCTGCCGGACCGGCCGCGCCCAACCCGGCGAGCACGCTGGCGGGCTCCGGGGACTGATCGCCCCGAATGCGTGCCGGGGCGTGAGAAAGGCGTGAACTCAGGCACGTCGAGGCTGACGCACTCGTCCGTGGACTGAGGCTGTGGCAAACTGAGCGGGCACTTGGGTCCTGCGGCTCCTCTGCCACTGGGGAGGCGGCCGCCGTGAAGGAGCCCAGGAGCGTCCACCTCCGGCGCTGCCCCGCACGGCGCGGCGCCGCCGAACCAGCACTCCTGACCAGTGGCACGGGTGTGGAGAGAAACATGAACCTGATCGACGAGATCAACGCCGCATCACTGCGTGACGACATCCCCTCCTTCCGTCCTGGGGACACCCTCAAGGTCCACGTCAAGGTCGTTGAGGGATCGCGTACCCGCGTCCAGGTCTTCCAGGGCGTCGTCATCGCGCGCCAGGGCGGCGGCGTCTCGGAGACCTTCACCATCCGCAAGGTCTCCTTCGGCGTCGGTGTTGAGCGCACCTTCCCCGTCCACACGCCCTCCATCGAGAAGATCGAGGTCGTCACCCGGGGCCAGGTCCGCCGCGCCAAGCTCTACTACCTGCGCAACCTGCGCGGTAAGGCCGCCAAGATCAAGGAGCGTCGCGAGGACTGAGCGCCTGCACTCTCCAGGCGGCGCCCGGAGCCCACGGGTTCCGGGCGCTCGCCATCTCCCACCGCCGTGCAGCGGTGGACCCATGTCCATCAATTCCGGGGAAGGAGCACGGTGAGTCCGGTGCAGGATGGGGCCGACGACGTCGGGCTGGACCTGAAGCAGGCCGATCCCTCTCAGATCGGCCGGACCTCCAGGTCCGCGATCACACCGGCTTGCAGCTCTCCGTCAGCGGACTCCCCCCAGGAGAGCCGCACGGCTCCTGAGGCCGCCGAGGAACCTCCCAGTGCGGCCCCGGTCGACGACAGCGAGCAGTGGGACTACGACCCGTTCATCGACCCCGACGCCGAGCCCGAGCCCAATGACGAGCCCACCGAGCTGCCCCCTTCCATCCCGCCCCGCCGGCAGGTGGCCCCCGCCATCCCCCCGCCGCAGACCAGCCCCCTGTACCAACGGGTCATCAGACTGGTGCTCGTCGTGGTCGTCGTCATCATGGTGCCGGCTCTTCTCCGGTCCTACGTCGTCCAGATCTACGAGATCCCCTCGGGCTCCATGGAACGTACCCTGCGTGACGGGGACAAGGTCGCCGTGCCCATGTACGGCTCCGACGACGTCGAGCGGGGTGACGTCATCGTCTTCTCCGATCCCGACGACTGGCTTCACGTCAAGGAACCGACGGGACTGCGCGGCGCCACCCAGAGGCTCATGGTCTCAGTGAACCTTCTGCCGGAGAACACCGGCCATCACCTCGTCAAACGGGTCGTCGGTGTCGGCGGCGACCATGTGGTCGCCGACGGGAAGGGGACACTGAGCGTCAACGGTGTCGCGATCAAGGAACCCTACGTCAAGGACGGTCAGTCCCCGTCCCTGACCTCCTTCGATGTCACCGTCCCCCAAGGCTACGTGTGGGTCATGGGGGACAACCGCTCCAACTCGGCCGACTCCCGCTACCACCGTGACGACGCCCATGGCGGCTTCGTGCCGCTCAAGAACGTCGTCGGGGTGGCCAAGGTGGTCTTCCAGTGGACGCACCTGAGCCGGTGGGGGCTGCTGTGGGGAGGGGAGCGCGCCTTCTCAGACGTCCCGGCGCAGGAGGCGACGCCGCCGGCACCTCCCTCGTCTCCCGCTGCCCCCACGGGTGACGGGGAGACGGGTTCCGAGGAGGAGCCCCCCTCCCCGGCCCCCGAGGGCAGGGACTCCGATGACGTTGGCACTGGTGGCGAGGGGGCCGGTGTTGATGACGGGCCGCAGACCGGACCCGGCGGGCCGGCTGACAGCCCGGACGTCTCGGCACACTCCTCCGGCCAGGAGCAGGCTGCGGGGAGAACGAGGTGAGTCCTCGAGGACCCACCCGCCCCGACCGGTCCCTGGAGAAGGCCCTGCTGGAGACCTACGACTACGTCGGCGGTCTGGACGAGGTCGGTCGCGGGGCCCTGGCCGGACCGGTCAGTGTCGGGTTGGCGATCGTGGCGCGGCGCACCGACGATGACTTCCCCGAGGGACTCGCCGACTCCAAGCAGCTGACGGCCCGGGCCCGCACCGGCCTGATCGAGCCCGTGCGCGGCTGGCTCGTGGACCACGCCGTCGCCCACGCCTCACCGGCAGAGATCGATGAGCACGGCATCATCGGGGCCCTTCGGGTGGCGGGTCTGCGGGCCCTGCAGCAGGTCGCTGATCGCCGTCACGCCCCCGGCGTCATCATCCTCGACGGCGTGGCCGACTGGCTCACCGCCCCCCAACCCGACCTGCTCACCACCCTGGAGAGCACTCATGCCCCAAAGGACAGTCCCGAGCCGGCTGAGGTTCTCTCCACCCCGCCGGTGCGCATGGAGGTCAAGGCCGACGCCCGGTGCGCCGTCGTCGCCGCGGCCAGTGTCCTGGCCAAGGTCGAACGCGACCGCCTCATGGCCGATCTCGATGACCCCGGCTACGGCTGGGCCTCCAACAAGGGCTATGCCTCACCGGCCCACATCCGGGGACTCGCCACCCTGGGGGCCAGTGACCAGCATCGACACAGCTGGCACCTGCCCGGCCTGGACAAGTGCCACCGCTGACGGCGCCGCCTGACGCGGGTGTGCGGCCCCGGGGGCGAGGTGCGGGCAGGGCCGACTCGCCCCCGCTGCCTGCCGCCTCCAGCGGCTGAGGCCAGGCATGATGGCCCGGTGAGCGCAGAAGACCTCGAGTCCTATGAGAACGAGCTGGAGCTCTCGCTGTACCGGGAGTACCGCGACGTCGCCTCCCTGTTCTCCTACGTGGTGGAGACTGAACGGCGGTTCTACCTGGCCAACGCCGTTGACGTCCAGGTACGCACCAGCGGCGGGGAGGTCTTCTTCGAGCTGACCCTCGAGGACGCCTGGGTGTGGGACATCTACCGGGCCTCCCGGTTCGTCAAGTCCGTTCACGTCGTCACCTTCAAGGACGTCAACGTCGAGGAGCTCACCAAGCTCGAGATGGACATCCCCTCCTCCTAGCGTCCTTCCCACGCCGCGCCACCTCAGAAAGCTCCGTTCGGCTGTCCCTCCCCGCTCGCCGGGGGCCACAGCTCGTCTTCTGACAGCGCCTTCCACAGAGCCGATCGGGCCATGACGCGCACCGGCTGATCCGGCCTCACGCTAGTGGCGGAGGTGATCGGGATGACCGACCAGGTCGTAGCAGCCACAAGGGGACGAACGGTGATCGCAGCCAGGTGCGGCGATCACGCGCTCACGCCGCCGTTCCAGGGCCCGGGAGGCGCAGGAGCTGCCCGCGCAGGGACGTCCCGCCAGAGCACCGGACGGCGTGGAGAGGATCTTGCCGCCACCTACCTGGAGGACATCGGCTGGCAGGTCCTGGAGCGCAACTGGCGTCCGGACCACGGCCTGCGCGGAGAGCTCGACATCATCGCCCTGGAACCCGGTCACGCGCACCGCGAGCCGGGCAGTGAGTCCGTCACCGACCCAGCTCAGGGGCGGGCAGGAGCAAGGCTCGTCATCGTCGAGGTCAAGACCCGCAGCTCCCTGCGCCAGGGGCCGCCGGCCGCCGCCGTCGACGCCCGCAAGGTCGCCCGACTGCGGGCCCTGGCTGCCGCCTGGGCGAGTACCCACGAGACCCCGCCGCACGCCGGCATGCGCCTGGACGTCGTCTCCATCCTTCTGCGCGACGCGCGTCCTGCGCTGCTGCGCCACCACCGGGCGGTGGATGCGTCATGGGGCTAGCTCGTACACTCGCTGTCACGCTGACCGGGCTGGCCGGACACATCGTTGAGGTCGAGGCTCATGCCGCCCAGGGCCTGCCCGGATTCACCCTCGTGGGCCTGCCCGACGCCGCCGTGCGTGAGTCGCGTGAGCGCGTCCGGGCCGCGTTGAGCACCTGCGGCGTCACCTGGGGCGAGCAGCGCCTGACCGTCAACCTCTCCCCAGCGGATCTGCGCAAGACCGGGACCGGGCTGGACCTGGCGCTCGCCCTGGCCGTCCTGGGGGCCCGCGGTCGGCTCGGACGGAGCACGGCCGGGCTCCTGGGACGGACCGTCTACATCGGCGAGCTCGGGCTGGACGGCTCCGTGCACTCGGTGCGCGGTGTCCTGCCCAGCGTCCAGGCCGCGGTGGCCGCTGGGGTCGAGGAGATCGTCGTCGCCCACGAGGCCGCCGCCGAGGCCGAGCTCGTCCCCGGCGCCCGCGTCACCGCCGTCAGGCACGTTGGCCAGCTCGTCGAGCGTTATGGAGGGCGCCTGAGCGCGGCCGTGGCCGCCGCGCTGGAGCAGGTCACCGAGGCCGCCACAGACGATGCCCCCACGACCCCGCCGCAGGATGCCGAGCAGCCGGACCTGGCCGACGTCGTCGGGCAGTCCGAGGCCCGCCAGGCCCTGGAGGTCGCCGCCGCCGGGGGACATCACCTCATCATGGTGGGGCCCCCGGGTACGGGCAAGACCATGCTCGCTGAGAGGCTCCCCTCCATCCTGCCGCCCCTGGAGCAGGCCGACGCCGTCACCGTCACCTCTCTGCACTCCGTGGCCGGCATCTTCGATCCCGCCCGCGGACTCATCACCCGGCCGCCGTTGCGCGCGCCGCACCACACGGCGACCCGGGCCGCCGTCGTCGGGGGAGGCTCGGGCCTGCCCCGCCCCGGGGATGTCTCCCTGGCTCACCGCGGGGTGCTCTTCCTCGATGAGGCCCCCGAGTTCAGTGCCGGCGTTCTGGACTGCCTGCGCCAGCCGCTGGAGTCGGGAGCGGTTACCATCGACCGGGTGGGTGGACGTGCCAGCTACCCGGCCGCCTTCCAGCTCGTCCTGGCCGCCAACCCCTGCCCCTGCGGCAAGGCCGGCGGCCGCGGCCTGGAGTGCACCTGCACCTCCCTGCAGCGGCGGCGCTATTTCTCACGACTGTCCGGTCCACTGCTGGACCGGGTCGACATCCAGGTCGAGGTCGGTGCCGTCAGCGCCGCCGACCTCGCTTCCGCCGGACACGGAGAGTCCAGCGCCGAGGTGGCGCAGCGCGTCCTGCGCGCCCGCCGGGCCGCGGAGCGCAGACTGGCCGGTACCCCGTGGCGCCTCAATGCGGAGGTCCCCGGCTCCTACCTCAGAGGACCCGACGGCGGACTCAGCGCTCCGCTCAGCCACCGGCTCATGACCGCCCTCGAACGCGGCGACCTCTCCCTGCGCGGGGTGGACCGGGTCCTCAGACTGGCCTGGACCCTCGCCGACCTCGAGGAGCTCGACACCCTCTCCCTCGCCCACATCGGGACCGCCCTGGCCCTGAGAACCTCAGGAGTGCGGCCATGACGCCCATAACACCCATGACGCCCATGACACTGCCCTACGACATCGACGATCCGGCGTTGGCACGCGCGACCTGGTCCCGCCTGGCTGAGCCCGACAACGCCACCGCAGCCATGGTGGTGGGCCGGCTCGGGCCGAGTCCCGCCCTGAGGTGGCTTTTGGAGGAGGCCATCGACCCCTCCGGACAGGTGCGCGGCTCCCCGCGGCCACCGGTGCCGCAGCCGCCCCCGGGGATGTCCGGCTCCGCCGATATCAGCGCCTGCTGGGCCCAGGTCGCCGCCCGGTGGGCGCCGCGCCTGGAGGGTCTCGATATCCGCCGTGAGCTCGATGTGCTTGACCGCCTGGGTGGCAGCCTCATCCTCCCGGGGGAGCCCTGGTGGCCGCCGGGACTCGACCAGCTTGAGCACCCGCCTTTCTGCCTGTGGGTGCGCGGCGACCCCTCGCTGCTGGTCAACGCCGGGGACCTGAGGGACAAGGGCCTTGAGGGAGGCGAGCCCGGGGCCGTCGGAGACGACGAGGCTCCACGTGTCGCGGGTGCTGGTCAACCTGTACGTGAGCAGCGGATGCCGGTGGGACCGGCCAGCGGACTGTGCCTGGCACTGGTGGGGGCCCGGGCCTCTACCCGGTACGGGGAAACGGTCGCCACCTCCCTGGCCGCGGGGGTGACGGCCAAGGGCGGCCTCATCGTCTCCGGGGGAGCCTTCGGCATCGATGCCTGCGCTCACCGTGGGGCACTGGGCGAGGGACCAACGGTGTCAATCTCAGCCGGGGGAGTGGACCGCCTCTACCCGGTGGGAAACACCGGGGTGCTGGAGGCAGTCATCGCCTCCGGGGCCCTGGTGGCGGAGGTACCGCCGGGCTGTCAGCCCGGCCGCCACCGGTTCGTCTCACGCAACCGCGTCATCGCGGCGATCTCGCAGGCGACGATCGTGGTGGAGGCGGCCTGGAGATCGGGCGCCCTGTCCACTGCCCACCGCGCCCTCGAGCTGGGCAGGCAGCTGGGAGCCGTTCCCGGCCCCGTGACCTCCATGTCTTCAGTCGGATGCCACCGGCTCCTGCGCAAAGGGGCGGTGTGCATCACCGATACCGACGATGCCCTGGAGCTGCTGACGCCCCTGGGCACCGTCGACGCGGACGCCGCCAAGGAGCAGGACCCCGAGTTGAGAGGCAGTGGGCTCCTCGACGGCCTGGACTCGGCCGCCTCGCTGGTCCTGGACGCCATGCCGGCCCGGGCCGCGGCGAGTACCGAGTCCATCGTCCGCTCCGCCGGGCTGTCCCCGAAGGAGACCACGTCGGCACTGGGGATCCTGGAGCTCTCAGGGAAGGTGGAGCGCACCGCCTCCGGCTGGAGGCGACGCACCCGGCCCCAGCCACGTGACTGGACCGGGGCTCCTGTCGTGGCTGAGACCGGAGCACAACGACCGAGGCGCCTTGGGGGACCCGCATGATGTCGCGAGCGCACCCAAGGCGCCTCGTTGAGTCGGTGTACGGTCAGGCACGCAGCTGGGAGGCCAACGAGGTGTCGGTCTCCTCCAGGGTCGAGACGACCTGGTTGAGGTTGTTGGAGATGCTGGTCAGGGAATCGATGGTCTTGGTGGCGCTCGTGGTGAACTCCTGATAGCTCGTCTGGAAGGCGCCGGAGGCGGCGTCGGTCACGAAGCCCGAGGAGACCAGGTTGTCCACCTGCATCTTGGCCTGCTGGAGCTGCTGCTGGATGTTGTCGCGGGTGGTGATCAGGGCGTTGGCCTGCGAGCGCATGTCCTCGTAGGAAGCGGAGATGTTGGCCATGGAAGTAGTCCTTTCATGTGGTGTTGCTGTTGAACGTAAGTATTGCGGTCATCAGGATCTGCGGCGATGGGGCTCAACCCCCATCGGCCCGCTCACGATTCAATCTGGAGCGAGTCAAGCATGGTCTCGAGCGGGGTGATCACCTCCGTTAGAATGCCTGGGTCGGGTCCCAGCCAGGTGGCTGCGACGACATCGATGCTGCCGCGGCGCAGCGCGTGGTAGCACACAAACTCGATAGGGGTGCTTCGCTCGTTCAATGGTTCGAGAGTCGGCCCCAGAGAGCGGTAGGCCGTGGTTCCGCCAGGTAGCAGCACCGTGTCCCACACATGGGGACCAGGTGCCTCTTCTGGCGCCGTGATGAGGGTAGGGAGGCTCTCAGACTCCTCTCCCTCAGCGGGGAAGGCGATGAGGTCGACGATGCCGATGATGTCCCCGTCTGCGTTGTTCAGACCCAGCCGGGCAAAGGGCTGAACTGTCCCTTCTGGCTGGTCGGCACGAGGGACCTCGGTCCATTGTGGAGACTCGGGAAGAGAGTATGAGTTCATGAGAACCTCACTGACTCGACGACCGCATCACATACATCCCGAAGTGACCCTGCCAACGCTTGTCCGTCGGCGTCGTCGTGAGTGGTGATGTTTCCAACCATGGTGAACCAGCTGTCAGGAATATCTGGATGGCCGAGGTAGTAGGTCAGTCGTTCCGAGCGCACAGCGGAACCCGGGGTGAGCGTTGACAGATCGAGACCCAGGTCTCCTCTGGCCGTAACCAAGGCCGTGTTGATGGAATCGGTGCAATCCTTCGCGACTCGTGTACGCATGATGAGCAGATCTCCGCCCTCTAATGCTTGTGCGCCTGGTGTCGAAGCCGCGATGGCGAGAAGAGTGTCCATTGGATCCTCGCCTTCCTGGTAAGGAAATGGGAGGGCTGCAAGGAAAGTACCGGTGCGGATGCCTGCAACTGCATCGACCTCCATGAGCAGCAAGAATGCCTCAAGGTCGGCCAGCGATATGAGATGGCTCGCCAATGCCTCTGCAATTTTCCCGCGTATGTGATGTAGTGTCTCGCTGTTGCCTGCAGAAATCATTTCCTCTGCTAGTTCGGTAGCCTGAGCGGATAGGTCTCCGCTGAGGTGGACTGTTCTCCATTCTGGGGGAATGATGTAGTTGAAGGGTCTCACGATATTTCTCGCCTTGGCTGTCTAAGTGTCGTATGTAGTGCGTGGGAGCCTGTTTTTTCGGAGGCGTCAAGCGAGTCTGGTCAGGGGGATCGACTTGGGGGTTTTTCGCCCCGGTATGGGGTGTGGCTGTTTTTTGGGGGAACGATTGGGTTCTGGGGATCTATTTTTGTTCTTGCGGTGGGGGTCTTGAGGATTGTGGGTTTGATGGTTGGGCTTGTTCTTCGGTTTTGTTTTAGGGGTCTTCTTGTTTTTTCCTCCCCCTTTTCCTTTGTTGAAGATTTCTGTGACTCCGCTGGCTAGTGACTTGAATAGTTCGCCGGTTCGATTAAGTTCTCTCTTAATAAACTCTCCTGGTCTCATCTTGCCGTCCGCGACCTTAGAGATGTCCTGGATGCGCTGAATCCATCCCTTCATTTGGGTCAGGGTGACCGGAACTGCTATGCTCACAGCGACTCCAAGTTCCGGATTAATTGCATAGGCGATTTCGGTGACTGCAGGAAGGATGCCCTCAACGAACTCGCTGAATGCGTCAAAGACTGGCTCGATGAGCTCAGCCACTTTGGCCATGACTCTGAGGACCTCTTTGACGGTGTCCCAGAAATCGTCTTTCATGGGGCTGTTCTCGTCGGTCTTATCAAGTTGGGAGATGGCGTTGCTTGCTGCAGAGTCGCGCTCTTCGATCGCTTGCTTCAACTTTTTCTTGGATGCGTTGATGTTCCCCTGGATCTCGCTCTGCTGTCCAAGCAGGTTGGCATAGCTTGATCTCAGGGACTTCATTTCCTCGGGGTTTCGGCTGGAATTATAGGCGTTCTCGATGTTTTTCTTCTGGTTTTCTACCTGCTTAAGCTGACCTGCGTGCCCTTCCGCCTCTTTGAGTGCCTCGAGGGAGATCTTCTGGGCGTTCTCCAGGTGTGGTGCGTAGGTGTTCAATGCTGCTGCTGCTCCTTCGCAGCGCGACTGGGCTTGGCCAATCTGTTCCACCAGATGCTTGGCTTTACTCTGCAGCTTGGCCACGGCTTCGCCGTGAGACTCGTAGGAAATGCTCTGGAGGCTGCTCTGGGCGGTTTTTATGGCCTCAACAGTCTCGGTGTATTGGCGGGCTGCGGCTTGAACTCCCAGCGGATCTCCGGGGATGGGATCCTTTTGTTGTCCGAGTGGGCTCCAGTCAGAGGGACGTGCACTCATCAGTTCTTCTCCTTAAGAGATTGCAGTTGGTCCCGCAGGCGACGGGCTTCTTCATTTCGCTTATCGTCGTTTGCTGACTGTATGGCACTTCCTGTCCCCAGACCTGCGGCCATCCCCATTCCGCTCATGAGGGGGGTGCTTGAAGAGGATGAGGGTTCTGCCTTGTGGCCTGCTGACGTGGATGAGGATGTGGCACTAGTGGAGGGGGAGGGGCTGGGCTGCGGAGGTGTGAGCGAGGGGGGTGTCGATTCTCCTGCCTGAGGTGCTGGGGGTGTCGGCGATATGGGGGAGGCTGACGTGTCGACTTCTGAGGGAAGGTGGTCCTGAGGTAATGGGGGTGCGCTCGAGCCGCTCGTCATGTCCGGGGGTGTTGACGTTGTGAGAGGAGCCTTCGGTGGCTGCTCATCAATGCCTTGGAGGCTAGCCAGCGTGCTCTCCCGGTCGGAGTGTAGTGAGGTGGGGATGTCGTTATTGCTGATTTCGGCAAGGGCTTGGCGCAGGTCGTTGGAGGAGTCGCCTTGGCGAGTGTCGGATCCCAATGTGTCTATGGTAGGGGGAGATGTCTTCCGGTGTGACAGAACGCTGCTGATGGCTGCAAGACTGATCCCGGTCAATGAGCCGATTCTCATGGTCAGAGAGCCGTCGGGTGAGGCTGCAAGGCCGATATCAACCGCGGGGCCGAGCAGCTGGCGCATCTGCTCAACTTCGGGGTGACCTGACTCGTTGAGTGGGGAGGAAAGTGGCGAACCGCTTTGAAAAGAGTCTGTCGGTTCCGTCTGTGCTGAAGCGCTGAAGGAAGGGGTAAGGGGGCCGGAGGTGCCGCGATTGGCGCTCGATTCGGGCGTGGCTCTCGTTCCTGCACTCTCCGTCGAGTTTGTTGGAGTGTCCCCAGCTGAGAGTGGCTGTCGGGGTTCGCCACTGTGCGGTGTGCTGGATTGTGTTGAACTGGTCTGCGGTTGCTGCTGGCTTCCGGTATCGGCCTTCTGTGACGGTTGCTGCTCGTTACTGAGGCCCTTGCCCACGCCGTTGTCCCAGGCGGTGAATGCGTCGCGGACACCCTCCAGGTCTTTGCGGTAGCTTTGGATGGAGCTGGTCAGATCAGCGCGTTTCTTCTTCCATGAGTTCTCGAATTTTTCGAGGCTTGAGGCGAGTTGGTCGTGTCCGACGATCGTGGCGTACTGATTACTGCGATCACTCATTGAGGTGAAGGCGTGCTCGATCTTTCCCAGGGAGAGCAATGCCTCCGAGAAGTCCTTGTCGACGATCTTGATGTCGTGGCAGCTCACGGGTTGTCCTTCCGGAGACGGGATGATTGCTGATAAAGACGGTACGGGTGAAGAACTCGGGAGGCGATGGGGGTCAACCCCCACCGTGGAGCGCTGTCGACGTAGGCCTCACAGGACAGGCTCTGTTCCGGTGACGGTCGAGCGTCGACTCCTCTCACTCCATGAGCGGGACCTGGACTTTGACGGCACGACCGGCACTGACCCAGTAGCCCCGCCCCACCGGCATCTCACCGCGGCGCACCTTCGGTGTCGGGGTGCGCAGGATGAGCTCGCCATCCATGGAGTCGGGTTGGAGGATGAGACCGGTGCGGGCGGAGCGCACCTCCTGGAGCAGGGGCCAGGATGAGTTCCACTGGGAGGTGTCGCCCTCAGCCACAACGAGGTGCCCGTTGCGTTTGGCCTTCTTGACCGCGTCGATGAGGGCCATCTCCAGTGGGGCCTGGAGGAACTCGGGATAGCCCTCGATGAACAGGGCGACGTGGGGATGGCCTGGGTCGGCCTCCACATCCAGGGTCGGTGAGAGCCGTTCGAGTGCCTCGCGGATCCTCTCCTCACCGGAGACGGACAGATCCCACAGTCCCTCCATGGCTGCCAGCGGTGAGCGC
The DNA here is from genome assembly GCF_048514265.1 of Actinomyces sp. SKVG-SVH-4(1). Lineage (NCBI taxonomy): Bacteria > Bacillati > Actinomycetota > Actinomycetes > Actinomycetales > Actinomycetaceae > Actinomyces > Actinomyces sp. SKVG-SVH-4(1). The sequence goes on from NZ_JBGEVE010000001.1 coordinate 311,678, forward strand.
CGCGAGGCCAGATGCACCCGGACGATCTGCGGCTCCCACTCGCACAGCGCTGTACTCATCCAGCGGATCGCGTTGGAGGTGCCCGACTGGGGCTGGCCGCCCAGCAGGATCGCGCCGACAGGCTCAAAGCCCATCATGGCCAGCGTGTCCGAGGACATGCCCAGCGCCGGGGCGCCCGCGACTGTTCGTGGCAGCCCCGCCGCGGGCAGCTCTAAGGGCAGCTTTCCGATGGCGGCCGGCCGCTGCCGGCCCTGACGGGTGAGGTAGTGCCCCAGGGAGTCCACCAGACGTGACTGGGACAGGATGTTGACGTTATCCCCCAGGATCGCCAGCTGGAGCTCCTCGTCCTTGCGTCCGACCTGCATGGCCCTTCCCGGAGGACTGGAGGGGGTGAGCACGTCCTTGGGCAGGCTGAAGTACATGTACCCGTCCTCATCGGTCTGCCGTAGGACGATCTTGCGTTGGAAGGAGTTGCTCATCGAGGTGGGCACAGCATTGGGGCGCTCGGCGGTCGCGGCCACGTGAACCCCCACTCCGCGGCCGTCGACGAGGATCCGCTGGAGCAGGTCCAGCAGTGCCACGCCGTCGGAGGTCTTCTCCAGTTCGGCGCGCATGGAGCCCACGCCGTCGAGCAGGAGCAGCAGTCTGGGCTCCTCATTGCGGTGGGCGATGCGCCGGTAGTCGGTGATGGTGCCCGCACGGCTCTGTGAGTAGCGCTCGGAGCGCTCGTCGATGATGCTCACCACGTGGCTCAGTAACCGGCTGACGCGTTCTTCGTCGTCACCGTCGACGACGGCGCCCACGTGCGGCAGTGACTCCAGCATCCGCAGTCCGCCACCCGCGAAGTCCAGGGCGTAGACGTCCACTGGCCCCGATCGGGGCGTGATCCCGGCGGCGATCGCCAGGGTCCGCAGCGCTGTCGACTTCCCTGAGCCCGACGAACCGTAGAAGCAGATGTTGCCGTCATCGTCTGGACGGAAGTACTCCGCGTACTGGTCCTGGCTGTCCGGGTCGTCGACGACGCCCAGGATCAGCTCGGTGTCCCGGCGCTGGGGCAGGTAGTTCAGGTCGTACGTGGTTGCGAGCTCCTCCAGCCACGGCTTGCGCGGAGCGGTGATACCCGCCTCCTGGGCGGCCCGCTTGACCGTGTCCACGACCCTCTCGATGTCCTGGGGGACGTCATCGGACGCGGTCTCGATATGGGCCACCTGCCAGGGGCGGGGGACCCCGAAGGTCATCTCGTCGACCGAGACACGGGCCACCTGCAGCTTGGCGGAGGTGCGGGCCCCGGGGTAGGCGGACTGGAAGCGGGTCACCCGGCCCGGCCCGGTCTTGGCGGCGGCGCGCCCCGGGAACTCCGGAGGGAAATGGGCGGCGGTCTTCTCTCCCAGGACATCCTGGGAGTCGGACTCGTCTGCCATGCGCAGTGCCACGCGCAGGTTGGTGTTGGCCCGCAGATTGTCCTTGATGACGCCGGCGGGCCGCTGGGTGGCCAGGACCAGGTGCAGCCCCAGGGACCGGCCTCTCTGAGCGACGTCGACGACGCCGTCGACGAACTCTGGAACCTCACCGACCAGGGCGGCGAACTCGTCGACGACGATGACGAGGCTGGGCGGGCAATCGGGATCCCCGGTCTTCTCCAGCGTGACCAGGTCCTTGGCGCCTTTCTCATTGAGCAGGTGCTCTCGGTGGCGCAGCTCGGCTCTCAGACTGGTCAGCGCCCGCCTCACCAGGTAGGGGGATAGGTCCGTCACCAGACCGACGCAGTGCGGCAGCTCGGTGCAGCGGGCGAAGGCCGAGCCCCCTTTGTAGTCCACGAAGAGGAAGGTGATGCGATCCGGGGACAGGGACTGGGCCATCCCCAGCACCCAGGACTGGAGGAACTCCGACTTTCCGGCACCCGTTGTCCCCCCGACCAGGGCGTGAGGCCCGTGGGCGCGCAGGTCCAGTGCCAGGGGTGCCTCCGCTCCCTGCCCCACCAGGGCGCTCAGGCTCAAGGGCTGCTTGAGGGGGACGGCCGCACCTCCTCGGTCGATGATCGAGTGGTTGGCACTCCACCTGGAGATCTGGGCCTCCACGGAGTCCGCCAGCTCCTCGCCGGTCAGGCCGACGAAGGAGATGGCCGCAGGCAGGTCGGACTCGTCGTCGACGGGCACACCGGCATCGATCACTGGAGCCAGGTGGCGACCCAGCGCCTGGGCCTGGGAGTGGCTGAGCGACTCGGGGACGACGTCGGTCGCATTGCGCGAGCGTCGCACGTAGCCGACGACCGTCTTCTCCTCGCCCAGATGAAGGAAGGTGCGGCAGGCGGCGGGAAGGTCGGCGACGTCGCTGGCGAACCACAGGACGTGGACCCCGACGTCCGGACCCTGCTCGACGACCCGGATGAGCCGGGAGCGGTTGACCCCAGGGTTGTCGACGATGACGACGACGTCGGGGACGATGGCCTCATCCCCCTCGTCGTCACTGACATCCTCCGACGGTCCACGACGCGCCGGGGTGGTGGCGCCGCGCTGGACGATGAGCTCCTCCAGACGGGCCAGGAGAATAGTGCCGGTAGCGCCGTCGCAGGCCAGCTGCAGGTCACCCAGTGGGGAGTGGGGGGAGGAGGTGTGAGGCGCCCACTCCAACCAGTCCCACCGCTCTCGGCCGGTCGGGTCGGTCAGGCAGACCACCGTGACCTCCGCGGGGGAGTGCAGGCAGATGAGCTGGGCCACGATGGCCCGCCCCACCGCCTCCAGGTCCGGGCCGGTTCCGCACACGCCTAGTGCCCCGTCCTCACGCAGGTTGACGATGATGGGGACGTCGCTGATCGTGGCGTAGCGCTCCCGTAGCTTGTCCAGGGACTGGTGATGGACCGCCAGGCCGTCTCGGTGCGTGTTCGCCTCGATCTCGGTGCGTGGCAGATCCGTCCCCAGCCCCAGACGCAGCTGGAGGAACTCAGGATGTTCCGGGCGCCGTGACCAGAGCATCGGCCCCAGTGCGAGAGCCTGGTCGACCACCTCGTTGACAGCCGGGTACTGGGCCTTGCGCGCCCGGCGCTCCGCGGCGTGCGTGCGGGTCAGGCGCCGGTCTGCGTCCTCCACTCCCTGGATGAACACCTTGATGTCGTGCTTGAGCTCACGCTTGCGCCGGATGCGCTGATCCGCCCAGTTGCCGATCATGATGAGCGGGCTGAGGAGGATGAAGATGAGACTGAGCATGTTGCGGGTCATCAGGAGCATGGTCGCCCCCATGAGCAGCGGCATGACCATCGCCAGCAGCGGGAACCGGGCGGCGTTGCGGGAGCGCGGCACCTCGGGAAGCTTGATCTTGACCGCGGGCGTGCGCGGGACCACCCGTGGAGAGCGGGTGAAGGCGATGTCGCCGTTGTCGCCTCCCTGACGGATACCGGGGATCGACGAGACGGTCGTCAGCATGGACAGGCGCAGCGTCGTGTCCCCGACGGTGACCAGGTCATCCGGTCCTAGCGACAGGCGTTGAACGCGTTGGTCAGCCACGATGACGCCGTTGGCCGAGTTGAGGTCATGCACCTCGATGCCGTGCCCCACCGTAATCCGCATGTGCCGCTTGGACACGAGCGGGTCGCTGAGCACGATGTCGCAGCGGCCGGAGCGTCCCAGCTCGGTCGAGCCGGGAGGCAGGGGGAAGCTCCGCCCCTTATCGGGCCCGGACACGACCTGGGCGATGGCCACCTGCTGGGACGGCGAGTGCTCGGAGACGACTGCGCTCACGTTGACCAGGTCGCCTGAGCGCAGCCCCGACTCGTCCAGTGGCGTGTGGCTGGTCAGGGTCATCGGGGCGGTGACGCCCGCCGGGTCGAGCACCCGCAGTGTCACCGCGGCGGGATCGACGGCGCCTGTGGCCTTGACGGGACTGGCGCTGGCCAGTGCCGCAGCGACGTCTCCCACGGTGGCGGTGGCGTCAGCGGTGATGCGCAGGTTCGTGGGGTGGCCGCTGCGCCCGACCACGGAGAGCTGGATCTTCATCGCTGCGCCTCAGCTCCGTGTCGCGCCCGGAGTGGAAGGACAGGCGCTGGATGTTCGGTGCCCGCCGGCTGCGTCGTGCTGTCCAGCAGGGGGAGATCCTCGACAGTGACGATCCGTGCGGTCAGGGCGTAGTCGACCAGGGCGGTGCGCCGATAGGAGGCGTGGGCGCGAGGTCCTCCGCGCATGCCCTTGACACCGATGCGGTCGAGCTTGTCGCAGACGTTGTCCAGCTTGCGGCTGAAACGGGTCAGGGTCCAACCCAACCGGGCGGCCGCGTCGGCGTTGCGCGGCAGGTCCACCGGGCCGCTGCCGGTGCGCCTGAGCCAGGGCTCGGCCAGTGCCAGGATCGCCAGGTGCTGACTTGGCGTCAGGGTCACCATACCCACGGTCGACTCACCGGTCTGGGGGCTCATGGGGCGAGGCTGGGCGGTCTCATAGCCGGGAAGGGGCACGGTCAGCAGGATCTCGTAGGTGGTCGACCCTGCGGTGAACACGATGGCCATCTCCGGAAAGACCAAAGGTACCCGGGCCCCGGGCGCGATCCAGGAACGGGAGGTACCGGACTTCTCGGTCAGAGTCGCCCCGATATGAGAGCCGACGTTGGCAACCCACCACAGGCCCGTGTCATGCTCCAGGATGAGGAATGTGCGGTGCAGGAACAGGTTGTCGTCGTCAAGCACGAGATCCCCTTCGCGCCCGATGCTGAAGCGCGTACCGGGCTCGACGCTGTACAGCTCGCCGACGAAGTCCACGAGCAGGGGCTCGGCAGGAGAATTCGTCATGATCCCTCCTTCTTCCTTTGATTCCTCAATGGGTGGTTATTCCTTGAACGGCGGTGTTCGTGAGGTTGCCTGCAGGACCTCGGGCAGGAGCGCCGGCTCACCCCGAGCTGCCCGCCCCGGGTGTGTCGATGCAGGCGACGGAGGCCTCCGACGATGCCCCGCTGGAGTCCCGGGCGATGACCTCAATGCAGGTGCGTGCACTGATCGGGGTGACGGTGGCACTGGTCTGCCTGGTCTCCTGGACCGGGAGCAGCTGGCCCGGGTCGGAGATGCGGTACAGGAAGACCACGTCGCCGCCGCTGGAGTCATAAGACCAGGTGGCTGCGACGCGCCCCTCCGCCTGGGAGACCTTGAGGTCCGTGACGGCGGGCAGTAGCCCGGCTCCGGGAACGGCCCCGGGCGGTGCGGTGGTGGCTGGATGGGGGGTGGCCTGCTGTGTCCCACCCTCTTCTCGCAGCACAGACCACACTCCGATCACGCTCAGGCAGACGACGACGGCGGCGCCCAGAACAGTGACGGCCACGGCTCGCCCCGACAGATGCTCCCGCTGGCGCCTCCGGTGCACCTCGGCCTCGTCCGAACCCGCAGTGTTGGCGGTGCCATCGGCCGCATCGTCAACGGAATGGGTAGCAGTCCCGCACCGCGGAGATGATGAGGTCGTGGCCGATGAGGCACGTGCCCGCTGTCCCGGCAGGACCGTCGCCTCCAGGGCTGCGTCGGCGTCGTCGTCCCTGCGCCCAGGGTGGGTGCCGGGCATCTCGGGCATGAGTGGTCCTGCGGGCGCATGAGGCGCTGAGAACCGGAGGCGGGAGCGATTGCGCAGCAGGGTGCCGTTTGTGGACTGGGCCTCGACACGACGGGGCGCGAAGGTTGTGGCGGCGTCGTCGTGCTTATGGGTAATGGGTACGGTGCCGGTCGGCCCATCGGGGTCCACGGTGAGGACCGGTCGCAGCATCGTGGAGTCCTGGTCCCCGGCCCCATCCGGCTGCCCTCCGGGTGTCTCCTCCATGACATCGAGCTGGGTGGTGGCCAGCTGCAGGTCGGTCTGCACTTGTTGCAGCGCGCGAGCCAGGGCGACGGCGCTGGTGTACCGGCCGCTGGGCGACTTGGCCATCGCCGTGACCAGGACCCGTTCGAGCTGCTCGGGCACGTCGCGTCGTCCGATTGGGGGGATCGGTCGGTGGAGCACTCGGTCCAGCATCGAGAGCTGGTCGTTGCGGTCGGCGCCGGAGACGTCAACGTGGGGCGAGCGTCCCGCCAGCAGCGTGTAGATGGTTGCCGCCAGGGCATAGACGTCCGAGGCTGGCGTCAGACTCTCCTGGTCGAGCTGCTGCTCGGGTGAGGCCCACGGTGGGGAGGCCCCACCGAACTCATCCTGTTCGATGCTCAGACCGATAGGAGCGGCGATCCCGAAGTCGCCGAGCACCGGACGTCCGAAGGAGGTGAGGAGGATGTTGGCCGGCTTGATATCGCGGTGGAGGTAACCGACCCGGTGAATGGTCTCCACGGCGCCCGCCACCTGGATTCCGATCTCCAGGGTGCGTGTGAGCGTCAAAGGCTGGGATGCGGCCAGTTTGCCCAGGTGCGGCGGTGGACAGTACTCCATGATGAGGTAGCTGCGTTCCTCCTCCACTGTCCCTGCCCCGTAGACCGACACGATGGAGGGGTGCGACGACAGCCGGGCCATGAGGTCCGCCTCAGTGGTGAACCGGTGGTGGTCGCGCTGGCTGCCTCCTTGCCGCAGGATCTTGACCGCTACGTCGCGGTGCGGAACCTGCTGTTCGTACAGGAAGACATCGGCGAAGCCCCCGGCGCCCAGGAAGCGCTTTGGTCTGGCTCCGGGGATTGGTGGGCCCTGCGGCGGAGCGTTTCGCTCGGAGGACATCACGCCTCACGCTCCACTGTCAGGGTGGTGCCGTCACCGATGTCGATGATGTCGCCGAGGCGTAGGAAGATCTGCTGGTGCTCGGGCACTCGGCGGGGCTCCTCGCCGGCACGCAGCAGGAAGGTGCCGTTGGTGGACCCCAGGTCCTCCACACTCATGTCCCAGCCCTCGACCCGCACCGCGCAGTGCGTCTTCGAGATCGCCTTGCCCGGGCTGGGGACCGCGAGCAGATGAGGACTCTGAGCGGCGGTGGTGCTCGTGCCTTGGGGCACTCGGCCGATGATGACGTCAGCGTCCAGAACCGCCGTGGCACCGGAGGAGACACGCAGAATGCCCAGGACCGGTCGCTGGACCTGGCCGGTCCTGGAGGAGATGGCGCCGCCGCAATCGCGGCACGAGGAGGCATGCACCGGGTTGGGGTGCCCCGTCTCGCAGAAGACGGCCAGCACACTGGGGCCGGTGCCGGAGGGCTCATCGATCCCGGCCGTCCTGGCCTGCCCGCCCAGCGCGTCCCTGGCGGCATGAAGCCCGGCGGCCGAGACCGTGTGCCCGTCGTGCCGCCAGTGCTCACTCGAAGGGGCGGAACCATTCGGGGAGGCCTCGTCCGTACCGCCGCCGTGCGGTGCCTGTCCGTGAGCCGGGAGCGGATCATCCGCTTGTGCTGAGTGCGCCTCGAGAGGATGACCGGAGGCGTCCTCGTTGTGGGGCTGCGCGCGGTGGTCTCCAAGCCCGCCGGTGACCTGGGCCAACGGATCAACGTCCTCGCAGTGGACCGAGCGGATGGCCGCAGCCTCAACCCCCCTCATCATCGTGTGCTCGAAGAGATGACCGAAGTACTCGTCCTCGGCTTGCTGCTCACGTATCTGTGAGTCTGCGGTACCAGCGGCCGCAGGAACGTCGTCGTGACCCAGCACCGTGGCCGGGTCCTCGGAGCCGGTCCCTTGCAGGGAACCCGCGCCGGCCAACAGGTCCAAGGACTCCGGTCCCAGCGTCCGTCCTGGATCGGGGGAGTCCGGGTGACCGATCCCCTTCTGGCCCTGCGTCGCAGGTCGGGGCGATGGTGCCGGTGGGGCGACCGGTTCCGGGACGCCTTCGGCCTGGGCCTGCTGGAGGATCTCCTGGACTGCCGACGGCAGCGGTGTCTCCTCACCCCCGTGAGCGCTGCTCTGAGCTGGTGAGGGCAGTGGGAACTGGTGGGATCCGAACCCGATGTGCAGCTGTGAGGCGCGGACGATCCCCGACCGCAGGGGGAGGAGTTCCTCGAACTGTTCGGGGCCGGCTGCACGTCCAGTGGCTGGAATGAGCTCGAGGATGCACTGGTTGACCCGGTCATAGCGGGATTCCTCCCACACGATGACCTCGGAGGCGTTGAAGCTGCGCTCGCCGTCTGCGGTGTCCAGGTGGAGGCAGAAGCGCCCCCGGGCGGCCACTCGCAGCTCCTGGCCGTCGATGGCCATCATGAGGAAGTCGGGAAGGGTGAAGACCTCGTTGTCGTGCAGCCGGCTCAGGCTTCGCAGCAGGTCGCCGAGGCAGCGGTGCTCAGTGAGTTCAGCCCACATCGCCTCCATCGCCTGCGCGCTCCCGTCGAGGGCGAGGACGCCGCCTTCCGCGACGGCGACCAGGATGCCGCCGGGTACCCAGCGTGTCAGCATCTTCATGGACAGGACCTCCTGGAGGCGGGGGTGGGGACGGTGGAGTCGGAGTCGGTGGCCCGGGGCAGCGTGGTGTCGTCGACCTGCGTGTCCTCCCAGGGAGGGAAGGCCTCCACGACGTCGACGATGACGACGGTGACGTTGTCTCGGCCGCCGGTGGCCAGGGCCAGGTCGACCAGCGTCTGGGCGGCGTGGCTCGGCTCGGGCACGGACCGGGCTACCATCTCGATGAGGGATTCGGTGACGTGCCCGCTCAACCCGTCCGAGCAGATGATGAAGCGGTCGCCCTCGGTGGCCGGCAGAAGGTACTGGTCGGCGACCACCTGGTCCCCGCCGCCTGCCCCCAGTGCCCGGGTGATGACGTTGCGGTGGCATGCTGACAGTGCCCGGGAACGGTCCAGGTGACCGGAGTCGATGAGCTCTTGGACCTCGGAGTGGTCATGGGTGATCTGGGAGAAGGACTGAGCGGAGAGGTGGTAGGTGCGTGAGTCGCCGATGTTGACCACTCGCAGGCACGGAAGCGCCCCCTGCCGGGAGAGCAGCAGACCCGTGAGCGTCGAGCCGGGGGCGCGTTCCCCGGTTCCCAGGGCGGCTACGCTGCGCGCGGCACGGGTCAGGCGCCTGCTGAACTCGTGGGACGTGACGAAGGCGCGCCCCACGAGGTCCTCGAAGGCTCCGACGGCGTGGGCCGAGGCGGTACCGCCTAAGTGGTGTCCCCCCATGCCATCCGCAACGAGGAAGACTGGAGAGTCGGCCAGCAGCGAGTCCTCGTTGTCAGTACGGGCCTGGCCGACGTCGGTAGCCGAGCCATGGCGCACGATGAGGCGGGCCTCCTGAGGGCGCCAGTCCGTGTGAGCCGTCGGATGCGCTGTGGTGGAGCTGTTCATCTTGGCGTCCCGCTCAGTTCCCCACCGTGAACCGGCGTTGACCGACATGGACGATGTCGCCGACGCTGGCTCTGATGCGCTGTCCCTCATCGGCCGTCGTCAACGCTCCGTCAGGCGTCTCTACCGTGGTGCCGTTGGTGGAGCCCAGGTCCTCAATGAGCACGCCGGTGCCGTCCAGAACGACAGCCACGTGGGTCTTGGAGATGGAGAATCCCGGGTCGTCCACGGCAACGGTGCAGGCGCCCTCCCAGGGAGAGACCGCCTGCGGGTCGCGTCCCAGCAGGACCGTGCCTGCGGCGCCGAGGTCGACCCGTTGCCCGGTGTCCAGCAGGAGCGAGGGCGCGGACTGGGGGGTGGACCTGGCAACGGTGCGATCCATGGGGTCGTCTCCGGCGCAGGAGTCCTGGGCCGCCCAATGATTCTGGGACCCCGCCAGCGCCCCACCGGAGGCCACGGTGGAGTCTGCCTGCTCCTGGCGCGCCGATAGCGGCACCATGACTGGAGCGGAAGGGTCTGAGCCACGAGGTACGGACAGTGGCGAAAGGGGCGCTGATCCCACAGGTGCTGCGGCCGGCTCGCCGTCCTGCGCCATCGGCGATGACTCCAAGTCAGTGGGCCGCCGGCTGGGAGCTACTGGCCCTTCCGGCTTTCCGGATCGCCACGGGACCTCGGTGATGAAGCCCTCGGCCCCCACAGCAGCCACGGAGTCATCTGCGCTGCGGCTCTCGGAGAGGGGTCGGCGTGCCGTGACAGTGACAGTGGACTGAAGGTACTCATCAGCATCGATGCGGTCCTCAAGGTCCTCGGGACGCAGGAACCGGTCATGGTCGTGCTCGCTGCCGGTGCCGCCGTTGGTATCCCCATCGCGCAGCTCCCACCCCGGGGGCTCCTCGCCCTCACCGGTGTCCTTGGCAGTGACGACGACGATGTCACTGATCCGATCGAACCAGGAACGACCGCTGCGGTCCTCGGAGACCAGGTAGATGATGACGGCGCCGATACCCAGGGTGAGGCCGGAGACGGTCGACAGGACCAGCATCTTGACGAGGGCGTTCAGACCGGGCCTTCCCGGGCGGGACCATCGCAGCCAGGAGATGCCCACAACCCGCATCCCGAGGGTCTGTCCACGCTTCCACAGGTCAATGAGCTGGAACCAGATGACGGCCACCGCTCCCAGGAACGCGATTGCTGCCGCCACTCCGATCGTCACCGTGGAGGTCAGCTGCACGGCGATTACGGTGGGAATGAGGCACATGACGTTGATGAGGGACACCACCACTGAGTCGACGACCAGAGCCGTGGCACGCATGCCGGTGCTGGCCGGTCTGAGGTCCCGCAGGTGAGCGGGGGAGTCATGGGAGTCTGGTGAGGCCGGGGAGACCTCAGGATCCGCCCCGCGGTTGACTACTGGCTCTGTCATCATCATTCGTCTCCTTCAGAGGAGGGCAGTGAATCCGTGGCAGGCTGACGCGGCGGTCTGCGCAGGCCCGATGGACTCAGCCAGCTCGGCCACAGACGGCGCGAGCCGTCCGGGGATGGCGTCGGAGCGTTACTGAGCCGAGACGGTCCGACGCCCAGGGACCGACCAGCTGGTACGCGGCCGGGACGATGCCTCAAGGAGGTCACCGAGAACCGCGCCACCAGGCGGCGGTACCGGGAGGAGCGAGACGCCAGAGCCCGACTCAGGGCGTCGGTGCTGTTCCAGGCACGTGCCTCCACCGTGTCTGCCATGTCCTGGCCGCTGAACACCGTGGAGTCCACCAGCTGGGCCAGGCCGCCGACGCTGTCTGAGGACGGGGACGGTCGGAAGGTCAGCCCCGGGTTCGGCTCGCCGGAGACGAGGGAATCGAGGTAGAGGGCCTGCTCATTGCGGGTGGTCGCCCGTGGAACCCCGGTATGCAGGTCCGTCGCGTAGTCAATGAGCTCGTTCCATGAGCCGGTGATGCGATCCATCCGACTCGCGGCCCGGCGCCGTCGTCGACGACGCCATGCCTTGGCGGCCACGATGGCGATGAAGGGCGCGGCGATGACCACCAGGACACCGACCACCTTGGCCGCCAGGAGCAGCCATGCCAACCAGGGACTGGGGCGGTCTGAGTCGTCGTCGCGGTCGTCGTTGGTCTGCGGTGTCAGATCGGCCGGGTCCTGGGGCGGCACCGGTGGCTGAAGCACCTGGGGGCGAGGATTCGGCTTGGGTTTGGGAACCTCCGTCTGGGGCTTCTGGTCACGGGGCGGAGTGGGATCGAAGGCCACCCAGCCCACGGAGGAGAAGCTCACCTCCACCCAGGCGTGGGCGTTGGTCCCGGTGATCGCCTGCGTGCCCCCGGAGTAGGTCTCGGGGTAGAACCCCAGGACCACGCGCGCCGGGTAGCCGGCCTGCCTGGCCATGAGCGCCATCGCGACGGCGTACTGCTCGTCGTCGCCGATCATCGGCTTCTTGGGATCCAGGAAGGTGGTCAGACGTGCGGTCGAATGGCTCGGCAGGGAGAGCTTGTCACTGCCATCGGAGAAGAATCCCTGGCTGGAGAAGGTCTGCGCCATCGTCCGGATCTTCTCGGCCGGGGTGGAGGCCTCACCGATGAACTCGCTCAGACGGGTCCCGGCCTGCTCCGGCACGTTGCTCGTCTCAGGCATTGTCAGCGTGGTAAGCGCCTTGTCGCTGAGCTGGGCATCGGTCCAGGTCGGAGTGTCGATGATCGTCGTCGTGTAGCGGTCCCCCGAGGTCAGGCCTTGTGTCGTGATGGCCGACTCCAAGGGCTCGGAGTAGTACAGGGACTCCTGCAGGCTTCTGGCGCGAGCGCTGGTGAAGGCAATCGACTGCATCTGACCGCCTCCGGGCATCCAGTAGCCCGAGTAGTCCTTGATCGTCACCGTCAGGCTCGTGGTGCTGGCACCACCGGGCAACGGCTCATCGGTGACGGTGGAGCCCACCCGCCGGAACCCCTCCGCCGAGGCGTCGGTGCCCACGCGCATGACGGTGCCGTCGTAGGCGTCCAACGTGGCCAGACGTATCCTCTGCCCCTCCTTGAGGCCCTCCACCGTGAAGAGGGTGGAGTCCTTCTGGTTGTCCACCCAGTAGCGGAAGGAGGTCAACGGCGAGGCGTAGGCCGACATATCCAGAGGAGGCCTCACATGATCGCGCAGCACATCTCGGCGGCCTCCGGGCTCAAGGACGGGGGACAGTACCGTGGCGACGGTGATGGCGAGCGTCAGCATTCCGGTGGCGCCCGCGACAAGACGGAGCCGGGTACGACGTCGGGAACCGGGCCTGCCGACGATCCCGTGCCCCGCCGCGATACGACCCCGCTGTTGCAGGTGAGCCATCCACACCATGGCGACCACCAGAGCCACGCCAGCCGCAGGAAGCGCTAGTGGCGCCCGCTGCGAGCCCCACAGGATCCCGATGAGTCCCAGCACTGCCACAGCCAGCAGGGCCCAGCCCCGACGCCTGCCGGCTCGCAGCGTGATCGTCACCGCCACCAGCGAGCACAGCAGTCCACTGAGATAGGGGACGATCCCCGGGCCGACGAAGGACGCCGCAGGAGGAGCGATCGTCAACAGGTCCTTCCACGAGGTCACCGCGCCGATCACCAGCCCCTGAAGGGTCGCCAAGGTCGGCACCCCCCACCGACCCGTTGTCGTGGGAAGTGCCAGCGGACCTCCCGCCAGTAGGTAAGAGATGACCGCGGCCAGAAGGACCTCCAGGGGATTCCATCGCCACCAGGCCCCGGCCAGTGCCACGAGCGTGCCGATGACGATGCCCCCGGCGACGGCGACGTAGCCGCTGAAGGAGCCGAAGACGGCCCCGTGCGTAGCCCCCGCGGCGACCAGTAGCAGGACGACCGCGCCCAGACTCACCCAGTCCAGGTGATGGACCGGTGATCCGCTGCCGGTCGAGGCGGTGGCCCCAGTGCCTGCACCGACGCCGGTGGGCAGGCTCTCAGGACGATCGGTGGGAGTTCGTGACCCATGAGTGCTCAAGAACGGGCCTTTCTCATCGCGGGCGCCAGGTGCTCCAGGTCGGGCAGCGTCACCACGGGCAGTCCTGAGACTCTCTGCGAGGCCAGGCGCTGACGGCCGTTGATCCTCAGCGCCAGGCAGCGGGTGCTGGCCGGTACCTCGGCGTGAGCGCGGTGGAGGGTGGCCGCCGAGGTCCTGGCACCAGTGACCAGGACGGTGACCGACGCCTGAGGTACGGCACTGACCGCCTGCCGGGTCAGGTCCACCAGGTCCCCGGCCCTCTCCACCGGGTCTAGCGTGGTGAAGGTGTCCAGCACTCGCGCCCCGGTGGGCAGGTAGGGGCGGCCGGTCTGGGTGACCAGGCTGATCTCCCGGTTGTCTCGCACGGCAGCCAGCAGCAATGAGGCGCTCGCGGACACTGAGGTCTCGAAGTCCTCCTCCTCGTCCCAGGCGAGGGGATCCAGGTCGTGGATGACCAGGAGATGGGCCCTGCGGGTCTCCTCGAACTGCCGCACCATGAGGCGCCCGGTCCGGGCCGTGGTCTTCCAGTGGACGTTGCGGCGATCATCACCCGGGGTGTACTCGCGCAGGGCGTGGAAGGACACGTCCGAGCTGGACAGATCCTGGGTGACGGCGCCCTCGATGTCGCGGATGAAACCGATCGCCGTCGAGTCCAGGTTGACGGTGCGCGGGTGGATGAACAGCTCGACCGGCTCGGTCCAGTTCTGTGCGCGTCGGACCAGGCCGAGGACGTCCCCGCGGATGCTTCGCACCGGCCCCACCGTGATGACTCCCCGATGCCGGGTGGGCACGGTGAAAATCTCTTGGTGCTCGGCGCCGGGGGAGAGGCGCGGAATATCGAAGACAGCCAGGCCTTGGCCCACCGGCATCTCCACCGTCGCCGGTCGGGTGGCGCGTCCCGAGGGGTGCGACAGGTGCAGGGATCCCAGTGCTGGATCACCGACGACGACTCGGGTCGATACCAGGGAGAGCCGCACCCGGTAGGTGGCTCGTCCCAGCGCCTGAAGCGCCGCCAGCACCAGCAGGGTGGCCAGGGCCAGGGTGATGACCCATGCCTCCAACCAGTGCCGGCTGGCAGCCAGGTACCAGGAGATGACGAGCACCAGCAGGCAGACCCGCCCCAGCGTGGTGACCATCGCGACCGCGCCGCCCAGCCACGAGCCGCAGGCGGACAGTACGGGGCCCACCACAGGAAGAGACCGTAGCCGTGCGGCCGGCGTGGCCATCCGCCTGTGCACGGCCCCTCCTGCTCGCCGCAGTGCTGCCAGAGCCTGTAGGGCCGCCCTGGTCAGCGCCGATAGTGCGGAGCGTGCTGCGCTCGATGCGAGTCCCAGCGCGCTCAGCAATCGTCGAGAACGCCTCGGACCGTTCCTCGGCTGCGTAGAGGAGCCCAGCGGGGCGGAGGACGAGGCCCTCCCGCCTTCCGGGGTCCCGCGGGACTTCTGACCCGGCGAGCGGGGGAGGGCTCCCGGGACGGTCCCCCATGTCGTCTTAGCCATGAGGTCCTACTTCTGAACCGTGGGGACGGGGACGACCTCCAGGGCCTCGGAGATGACGGCGGACGGCGTGGCTCCGGCGAACTCGGCGTCGGGGTCCATGACCAGGCGGTGGGCCCACACGACCTGGGCGAGCATCCGCACGTCATCCGGGAGGACATAGGGCCGCCCCTGAGCAGCCGCCCAGACCCGCACGACCCGAGCCATCGCCAGCGCTCCTCGTGTGGAGACCCCGACACTAGTGCTCTCCGAGGCCCGGGTGGCGGCCGCCAGTGCCGCGATGTACTTCACCACCGAGCGCTCCATGTGGTTCTCCGCGGCCAGGTCCGCCATGGAGGCCACCGCGCTGGAGGCGATGACGGCACTGAGCGACTTCGAGCGGTCCGGGTTGGCACTTCCCTCCAGGACATCCGCCATCGCCTCCTCATCGGGGTACCCGACGGAGGTCTTCATGAGGAAGCGGTCGAGCTGGGCCTCGGGCAGGCGGTAGGTGCCGGCCTGCTCGATGGGGTTCTGGGTGGCGATGACCATGAAGGGACGGCCCGTGGCATGCCGGACCCCGTCGACGGTCACCTGGGACTCCTCCATGACCTCCAGGAGGGCCGACTGGGTCTTTGGGCTGGCCCGGTTGATCTCGTCGGCCAGGACGATCGAGGAGAAGACGGGGCCGGCGTGGAACTCCCAGGAGCCGGCCTTCTGATCGAAGATCGTCACGCCCGTGATGTCGCTGGGCAGCAGATCGGGGGTGAACTGGATGCGCGAGTGCGTCCCCTGAACGGTTGCCGCGATGGCCCGGGCCAGGGCGGTCTTGCCGGTGCCGGGGGCGTCCTCGAGCAGGAGGTGGCCCTCGGCGAGCATGGTGGTCAGCGCCAGCCGAATGACCTCGGTCTTGCCCAGTAGGGCCTGCCCCACGTTGTTCACCATCCGGGCGAAGGTGTCGGCGAACCAGGTCGCGTTCTCATTCGTCATTGCCATTGATGGCCCTCGCTCTCCGTGGGGTGTTGACTGCGGTGAAGGGAGCCGGCTCGGTGAGGAACTCCGGCGGCTGATCGATGTGGGGACGCGCTTGGCGTCGAGGCTCGGCGAGTGCGGGTACCGGCTGCTACGTGCATGTGAACCAGGTCCCCTGATCCTGCAAGGTCATCAGGACGTTGTTGTAACCGCGCCAGATGGGCCGGTCCCTGTAGCCACCCGAGCCATCGACCGTGATGGAGGTGCTCACCGCTCGGTTGTCCCAGACTCCGCTGCAGGTCACCACCGAGTTCGGGGGCCAGTCCGAGAGCGTCACCACCTGATAATGGGCGTCCTCGGCTCCTCTGCACGTACCTACATCGCACTTCCCCTCACCCTCGAGGGAGCCCGCGTAGTTCCTGGCGAAGGTACGCGTGGTCACCTCAGTGCAGCTCTCCTGCCCAGTGCGTGATCCCAGCTCAGACGAGGACTGCACGGCCTGGAGACACACGCGCGTCGTGCTTCCCTCTCCGACGCTCCACTGCTGGGAGCCGGAGGCTCCGGCGTCGTCGCTGGTGGACGGTCCGCTCAGCTGGTAGCGGGTGGATCGCCCACCGTCGCCCCCTCCGGACCAGGAGCAGGAGATGGAGGTGACGCCTCCTGCCGAGCAGCTGATGCTCGGTGAGGCAGGTGGGCCGAAGGGGGTGACGCTGCCGGCACTGACCGCCTCCGAGCACGAGGTGCTTCCGGTTTTGGCCCCGCAGACACGCACGTACACGGTTGAGGCGCTGCCATCGCTCAGCCCGTTGCCGCTCAGGTCGCTGACGGACTGCCAGGAGGAGCCGTTGGTGCTCCACTGGGTGGACAGTTCCCCGGCGCTCCAGCCGTTCCCGGCGGAGGCACTGGCGGACAGTGAGATCTGGCGACTGGCGCCGGTCGCACTGACGCCCGTGACTCTGGGGGCCGGTGGGCGTCCCACGACCCAGGTCGAGGTGGACTGCCCCGGTGAGGTATGGGTGGAGGCATTGGCGGAGTCATTGGTGGCCGTCACCGTGAAGGTCACCTGTTCCTGCGAGGTGCTCACCCCCTCCAGAGTGACTGAGCGGTTGTCGGCTCCGGAGACCGTCTTGGAGGCCCCGGTTGAGGAGGTCACGGTGTAGTACTCGATCGGTCGGCCGTTGGTGTCGGACACCGGCCCCCAGGAGACGGTGACGGTATCGGAGGAGCCGCCGCTGCCCAGATTGGCCGAGGCGGCCTGTACCGAGCCGACCGGTCCGGGCCTGCCGTAGGGCGAGACCGCCAGGGAGGCGGAGGACCACTGCTGGCTCTCACCCTTGGTGTTGACGGCCTTGACCACCGCGGTGTAGGCCGTCCCGTTGCTCAGGCCGGAGAAGGTGACGCTCGTGCCCGACACCGTCTGCTGCTGGCCACCCGGGCTGAGGGCGACGACGTACCCGGTGATGGGCGAGCCCTGGTTGGACGGAGCGGACCAGGACACGCTCACCGAGCCGTCACCGGCGGTGGCCACCGGCTGGGGGACCGTGTCCGGGACGACGTCGATCGAGGTGGTGGCCGATGTCGAGGCATCAGAGTCGCCGACCTCGTTGTGGGCCACCACGTGGAAGGTGTGGTCCTTGCCATTGGTGCGCCCCTCCATGAGGCAGCTGGTGACCGTGCCGCAGTCCTGGGAGTCGCCTTGCGTCTCGTCGTAGACGGTGAAACCGCTGATCGGCGCGCCGTTCGCCGCCCCTGCGGTCCACGAGACCATGGCCGTTGAGGCGCTGCTGGAGGAGGCCGCCACCGAGGTCGGTGGGCTCGGCCGGCTGCGCACCGTCACTTGGACGGTGCCCTCGACCTCGCGGCCGCCGTCACCGGTCTTGTCCCCGACCCGGTAGGTGATGACTCCCGCCCGGGCATCGGCTGCAGGTGTGATCGTCAGGGTGGAGCCGGAGCCCGTGACCGTGATGCCGTCGGGGGCCGTGGGGGTCCCCACGAGATGGATGGGGGAGTCGGGGAAGGGGTTGACGGCGTAGGAGGAGATATCCACGGTCGTGGACTGACCGGCGTTCGCACTCACCGATGCCGGCGAGAGCATGATGAGGGGCTGGGAGGAGGAGACGATGCTCACCGGCGCCGATCCCGATCCCCGGGCCCCGGAGCCGTCCTTGACATCGATGGTGAGCGACCCGAGTGAGCCCTTCGAGGCTCCTGAGGGCGCTGCCACCGATAGGGTCTTGCCGCTGATCGAGGCCTTGATGCCAGCGGGGACGTCCCGTACCGAGTAGGTCAGATCAGCCGGTTTCTCCCCGTCGGGGTCCGTGGCCCACAGCGACACGTCAACCGTCGCGGTCTCACCGGGGGCCACCTCGATGGCAGTGGGGGCGATGGTTGGTGGGCGGTTGTCCCCGGGGGTCACCGTGATTGGGAGTGTCAACCAAGCGGTCTTGCCGCTGGAGTCGTTGAGGTCCTTGCCGTCGGTCACCTCCACGGTGACCGAGGAGGGGCCGGAGTAGTCGGGACGCGAGGTGAAGGTCACCGTGGTGGAGTCCTTGACCAGGTTGGAGCCGTTCCACCCTGCGGCGGCCGTGACCTTGTTGCCGTCGGTCAGCTGCACGCTGCGGCCCTCGCGGGTCAGCACGTAGTCGCGCAACGCGATGGACAGGGTCTCGCCCGAGCGCACGGTCAAGGGCATCTTGCTCACGTCGACCTCCGGCTCGGTGACCACAGATCCGGGGACCTCGACCAGGGCGGAGGAGGTCAGCCCGCTGGGATCGGTGACCGTGTAGAGCACGAAGCGGGGCTCGTCGCCCACCGTGATCGTCAGCTCCCCGTCCTGCCCGACGCTCGCCCCCTCGTCCTGAGTGGTGACGGTGGCGGCACTGATATCGCCGTCCGGGTCCTCGTCATTGTCCAGAACCGGGACCCTGACGCTCCGGTTGGATCGGGCCTGCGCCTTGCTGATGTGGTCGTCGCGGGCGATGGGGGCCTGGAGCGGTGCCGCCGCGGAGACTACGAGGGTCACCATGCCGACGACGGGCTCGGAGCGGCCGTCCGTAACGCCGTACTGGATGGTGTAGCTCCCCTCGGTGCTGGGGGTCGTGAGTCTGACCCGTGTGCCGTCGGCCGACGGGGACACTCCCGAGTCCTGGCCGGAAATAAGGGAGGACTCCAGGGACAGCGTGTCCCCGTCCGGGTCGACGTCGTTGACCAGTACCGGGATGGACAGGTCGACTCCCTGCCGTGCGGTGACGACATCGGCCACGGCGACGGGCTTCTGGTTCGTCGCCCCCGCGGGCGCTACACCGACCCTGACCACGGCCGAGGCCGTCTTGCCGAGGCGGTCCTGGACCGTGTAGCTGAAGACGTCGGTGCCTGAGGCATTCGGGGCGGCCGTGTAGATCAGGGATGAGCTCTCCAGCTCCACCCCGCCCAGCCGCGGCGAGGACATCAGCCCGCTGAGGCTGACCGAGTCGCCCTCGGAGTCCAGTCCCTCCATGGGGATCGGGATGGTCACCTTCTCCCCGGCTACGGCCCACCCGGTGACGTCCTTGGGGTGCGGGGCCGTATTGCGCTCGTCGTCGCGGGCCACAACGGTCAGGTTGACGCTGGCCGAGGCGACGTTGCCCTCCGAGTCGCGCACGCTGTAGATGATCCGTCCGCTGCCGGGCTGCTCCCCGGCGCGGAAGCGGACAACGTCGTCGGAGACGAAGGGCTCGCCCATGGCTGGGTCGATCTCGTGCTGGAGGTCGGACTGGACACTCATATCCAGCCCCGCGGGGGAGCGGTCGTTGTCCAGGACACTGATGCCGCCCACGTCCCCGGCTCGCACCACGAGCGTGTCATCGGTGAGCTCGGGTGGGGTGGTGCTCGGTGCTGCCGGTACCGGGATGACCTGGAGCGTGCCCTCAGTCGTCCCGGCCGCATTGGCCAGCGTGTAGGTGACCGTGGTGGTCTCGGTCAGCCCGTTGGGAGCCGTGATGCGTAAGAGGTGGTGCTCCAGGAGCGCCACCACCAGGGGACTGCCCTCGGGGGTGCGCACGGACTGCACGGAGAGCACCCCGCCCTGCGGGTCGGAGTCGTTGTCCAGGACCGCCGACAGCGCCTGCCCTCCCGCCGGCAGCGTGATGACGTCGTCCTGCGCCACGGGCAGCGCGGCCTGGTCAACCTCGATGGCATCGACCCGGATCACGCCCTCCGTGGCGGAGGGCCCGTCACTGACGGTGTAGGTCAGGTAGAAGGTGCCCGCCTTGGACGGGTTGAGCGTGACGACCCCGGTGTTGACGTCGGCGGTGGCGCTCAGCCCCTCGGGCGCTTCCCCCACGGAGGCCAGGCGCAGGGTGTCGCCGTTGGCATCGACGTCATTGGCCAGCGGCGAGACCTGGCCGGACTGGCCCACCGGGACGACGACGTGGTCCGCGTTGGTCACCGGGGGAAGGTTCTCGTTGCCGTGCACCTTGACCGTCAGGCGGCCCTCGGTGTCCTCGGTGCCGTCGGAGTAGGTGACGGTCAGGTCCGTGTTGCCCGTCGTCTGCCCCATGTCCTTGACCGTGATGGTGCCGTCGGCCCGGTACGTGACGTCGAATCCCGAGGGGAATGAGACGCTCTTGAGGTAGACGGGATCGCCGTCGGGGTCGAGCCAGTCGTCGGAGACGTTGAGAGTAGTGCTCGCTCCGGAGGCGAGGTCGAGCGAGGAGAGACGCTTCTGCTCGGGGCCGGCGTTGACGGAGAAGGGGTGGACGTTGAGGGTGACGTTGGCGCTGGCCTGCGCCTGGCCGTCATCGAGGGCGTAGGCGAAGGACGATGAACCCATGGCGTTGTCATCCACCTTCACCTGCAGGGCGGCGCCGGAGCGCACCTGGCCCACCTGTCCGAAGGACGGCTGCGAGGTCGCGGTGGCCACCAGGACGTCGCCGTCGGGATCAGTGTCGTTGGCGATGACCGGCAGGTAGGCGGTCCGTCCGGGCCGCACGCCGAAGGAGTCGTCCTGGGCCTGGGGAGGGGTGTTCTCCTTGGACCGCTCCTGAGTGGCCTCGTCCCGGGTCTCGGTGGACTCCTCGTCGGAGTACTCCTCGCTCTTCGTCTGGGAGTTAATCTGCTCCCAGTTGTCGACCTGGACCATGTTCTTGTCCGGCAGCCACACGCCGCCGGTGGGGATGTCGTTGAGGACGATGACGTCGCGGTTGGTGCGGAAGACGGCCTTCGAGACGTTGTTGAGCGTGGGGACGGGGATGTCGACGTCGTGGTCGGTGCCTGCGCAGTCCCGCAGGAAGGAGCCCTTGACCCCCCAGGCCGCGTAGGCGCAGCCCGAGTGCTGCGCGGGCCGGGAGGGGCTGCCGCCGGTGACGCCGGGGGAGACCGAGGAGACCTTCCCGGACAGGCTCACGCGAAGGAGTCCGGAGGTCGAGGAGACCAGTACCTCGTCGGCCTGCGGGCCGGGAACCTGGAGCTGGAGGTCGTCTCCGGGCAGGGATGACGTCTGGCCCCCTGGGAGCACGAGGGTGCCGCTGCGGCGGTCGAGGACCACGCTCTTGTCTCCCACCGCGCTGACCTGCAGCTCGGCGTCGTCCGCCAGTTTCGGCAGCGAGGTGGTCGAGATGTCGGTTATGGAGCCACGGGGCGTGACCGTCTTGACGGTGCCGGTTCTGATCGATGCGACGTGGGCCGAGCCATCCGTGCCCATGGCCAGAACGGCGCCGGGCATGTCGGAGATGGTGGGAGGAGTTGCCGACTGGCTGAAGGTGGGGGCCTGTGAGGCGCTGGCGACCCAGACCTTGCCCGTGGCCGGATCGGCCACCCCGATGCGGTCCCCGCCCAGCTCCATGGTGGATGAGCCGGCCGAGGTGTTGGGCGGCATGAGGGTGGTACGGGCCACGTCGATCTGCGTGTAGGTGTCCGAGGAGGCATCGGACATGAAGACCTGGGAGCCGGACTGGTCGACGTCGAAGCTCGTCGAGGAGGTTCGCAGCCCCCCGTCGAGCGTCTGTGAGGGGTAGTTGAGGTGGGCGACCATCTTCATCTTCCCGTTGGTCACCCACACTCCGCCGTCATGAAGATCGACATCATGAGTGACCATGCCCGGGTGCAGAACGATGGCGACCAGAGCCGCAGCGGTCAGTACCGCGATGACGCCGACATTGACACGGCGTCTGGACAACCGTTTCACAGTGCTGCGCTCCAGCGAGAGAAAAGGGGAGACGGGGTCAGTCAAGGTCCCGTAAGAACGGGGAAGATTTTAATCTTCGTATTGGAAGGCTGCAAGGTTGATGCGTTTCCTCGAGGGAGTGGCAAGGTGTGGGCATATCCCCGGTATAGGGCCTAAATCTGGTACTGAGAGTGACGGCTGGGGTGTGGGTGTTATGAACTTGTGACTCATTGGCCTTGATTGCCGTATAAATTATTTATTGCAGACCCTTATGTTGGTGTGCTTCGTCATTTGTGTGAGCCAGAGTGAGGGGTATCCCCCAGGTTGTGCGTTGAATCAAGGTGGCGATTGTCTGTCCGGCGGAGATAGTGCTCTGAGGCGGAGGTGGTTAGTGGCGAGGGCGTCGCCGAGACTCTCATGCTTGGGCAGAGCCGGGGCGCTTCAGGGCGGCGTCACCGGGCCCTGCGCTGCCGAAGCTTGCGGCGCGTATTCCGTGGAGGGCCCGTCCCGGCGCCGTAGTCTTCAGGTGTTCTTGTCGCCAGCAGGGAGGAGGGAGCACATGCCGAGGACGCGCGCCGATCTGCTCGACTCCTACCGCAGCTACCTGGCCCTGCAACGGGACCTGTCCGGGCACACCGTGCGCGCCTATCTCGTCGACATCAACGACCTGCTGAGCTTCCTCGGTGTCGGTGAGGGTGACGCGGAGCCAGTCGACGCCGCCCTGGCCACCCTCGACCTGGCGGACCTGCGGGACTGGCTCGCCGCGATGGCCGCGAGCGGTCACTCGCGCGCCACCCTGGCCCGCCGCTCGGCCTCGGTGAGGACCTTCTCCTCCTGGGCCTTCGAGACAGGACTGCTCACCTCCGACGTCGCCGCGCGTCTGCGCGCGCCCCGCGTCGACAACCGCCTGCCCGGAGTGCTGACGACCCAGCAGGCCTCGCAGCTGCTCAAAACCGCCTCGGACCTCGCCTCTGACGGGCACGTCCTGGCCGTGCGTGACCTGGCCATCATCGAGACGCTCTACGCGACCGGAGTGCGGGTCTCCGAGCTCGTCGGCCTGGATGTCGCCGACCTCGACCACTCCCAACGGACCCTGCGAGTCCTGGGGAAGGGTCGTAAGGAACGGACCGTCCCCTACGGGCTGCCCGCCGCCAAGGCGCTGGAGGCATGGCTGCATCAGCGCGGTGAGATCTGCGCCGTCGATGCGGGAGGCGCCCTCTTCCTCGGGGCTCGAGGGCGACGCATCGATCCCCGGGCGGTGCGCGACGTCGTCCACCGCCTGTGCGCGGCCGCCCAAGTGCCCGACCTGGGCCCGCACGGACTGCGGCACAGCACCGCCACCCACGTCCTGGGCGGGGGAGCGGACCTGCGCAGCGTTCAAGAGCTCCTCGGCCACTCCTCCCTGGCCACCACCCAGCGCTACACCCACGTCTCGGCTGAGCGCCTGCGCAGCGTCTACGAGCAGGCCTTCCCCCGCGCCTGAGCGGAGCCCGCGTGTGGCCGCATTCTCAGTGAAGGGGCTTGAGACGGATGACGGCAGGTTGCAGCAGGCGCAGCGGGTTGATGTACGTCTTGGGGCCGGTACGCGCCCCCCAGTGCAGGGCGCAGACCCCGTCCGAGCGGTGCCCCGCCAGCAGGGTGCCGATGACCTGCCCCGCAGCCACCGTGTCACCGGCGCTGACGGCCGGTTCGACCGGCTCATAGGTGGTGCGGATCCGGTCGGCGTGGTCGATGGACACCACGGGGCGCCCGGCCACCATGCCGGCGAAGGCGACCGTCCCCGCGGCGGCGCTGCGGATCTGCGTGCCCTCAGCGGCCGCAAGATCCACTCCCCGGTGTCCGCGTCCCCACACGACGGCGGGCGGGTCGAAGTCCTCCACCACGGTGGCCGGCACGCCGGTCGGCCACTGATAGCGACCCCGCGGGCGCCGGGGACCCGCAGACCGGTCCGTCGGCGCCAGGCCTGCCGTCCCCGCGCCATTGATGAGCGGGGAGGAGGGGCTCAGGCTTGTCACGAGCGAGGTCGACGAGCTCAACCAGTCGGCGGCCTCGGCCGGCCCAGACGCGCTGCTCGTCAGCTCGGGCAGCAACGGTGCCTGGACCCACGGAGCCCGAACCGTGGTCACAGCAGTGCTAGTGGCTGAGCCGGGGAGAGTGCTCATGCCCTGAGCCGGTGGAGCACCGGGCAGTGCGGCCAGCGCGCCGCAGGCGATCAGGGCCGTTGCCAGCGCGGCGAGACGGTGGGGCGTGCGAGGATCTCGGAGGTGGCGGCTTTTTCGAGGCTGCTGTGGCTGCATGCCCTCAGAGTGCGCGCCGAGCGGCCCTCGGCGCCGGGGGCGTCGTCGGCCCTGTGGAAAGCCCCGTGAGGAAGGCGGCCTGTGGTGACCGGAATGACTCTGAATACCGCTGATTCGGCCTCGGCTGCTGGTCCAGTCCTGTGGTAGCCTCGCCTCCGCAGCATTCTGCGGATCGCTCCGGCGTCAGCGGGAAACGGGCCCGGAATGCTGACTTCGCGTGCCTGCACCCGAGCATCTCGGGACGTCCCTCCGGGCGACACGGTCGCGGTCCCGGTCATCACGGTTCGCCACGGTGAACGGGTGGCCGTGCGTCGCAGGCACCAGGCCCCATCCGCGCCGGCTCCCAGCCGGTCACCGGCTCCGGTGCGCGTTCGCAAGCGTGCGGAACCACGGGGAAGAACCCAGATGAAGAACCCTGGGACGCGTCCGGGCGCAGCTCGGCCGTCCCCCGAATGATCGTGCGTCGAGCAACCTCTCGGCACACACGGAAGGACCGTCATGGCCGTCGTTACCATGCGCCAGCTCCTTGACAGCGGTGTCCACTTCGGGCACCAGACTCGTCGCTGGAACCCCAAGATGAAGCGCTTCATCCTCACCGAGCGCAACGGCATCTACATCATCGACCTCCAGCAGTCCATTGAGGGCATCAACACCGCCTACGACTTCGTCAAGGAGATCGTCGCTCGCGGCGGCAACATCCTGTTCGTCGGAACCAAGAAGCAGGCCCAGGCCGCCGTGGCCGAGCAGGCCCAGCGCGTCGGCATGCCCTACGTCAACCAGCGCTGGCTGGGCGGCATGCTCACCAACTTCTCCACCGTGCGCGCCCGCCTGGACCGCATGAAGGAGCTCGAGCAGATCGACTTCGACGACGTGGCCGGCTCCGGCCGCACCAAGAAGGAGCTGCTCATGATGCGCCGCGAGAAGGACAAGCTCCAGCGCACCCTGGGCGGTATCCGCGACATGAGCAAGCTCCCCGCGGCCGTGTGGGTTGTGGACACCAAGAAGGAGCACCTGGCCATCTCCGAGGCCCAGAAGCTCGGGATCCCGGTCATCGCCATCCTGGACACCAACTGCGACCCGGACGAGGCCACCTACGGCATCCCCGGCAACGACGACGCCATCCGCGCCGTCACCCTGCTGACCCGTGTCGTCGCCGACGCCACCGCCGAGGGCCTGCTGGCCCGCTCCGGCGGCCGTGCCCGCACTGGTGAGGAGGCCGAGGTCGCCCCCGCCGACGCCGAGCCGCTGCCCGAGTGGGAGGCCCAGCTCCTCGCCGGAGCCGAGGCCGACGCCCCGGCCGCTGAGGCTGCTGAGACCGCCGAGGCCCCCGCCGCCGAGCAGGCCTGAGCCCGTCCTTCAGCTCCTCGCTCACAGCGCGGCGTCCCTGCGCTGTGAGCACCTCTCACTCGTCCTTTTTCACACGTCTATTAGTCACTGACTGACCAGGAGACATTCATGGCGAACTACACCACCGCTGACATCAAGGCGCTGCGCGAGAAGACCGGCGCGGGCATGCTCGACGTCAAGAAGGCCCTCGACGAGGCCAACGGCGACGCCGAGAAGGCCATCGAGATCATTCGCGTCAAGGGCCTCAAGGGCATTGCCAAGCGCGAGGGCCGCGCCGCCTCCGCCGGCCTCATCGCCGCCAAGGTCGTCGACTCCGGCAACGGCCAGGTCGGCGTCCTCGTCGAGATCAACGCCGAGACCGACTTCGTGGCCAAGAACCAGAAGTTCCTCGACTACGCCGAGCAGGTCCTCACCGCCGCCCTGGACTCCGGCGCCACCGACGCCGAGGCCCTGGCCGAGGTTGAGGTCGACGGCTCCACCGTCAAGGAGCTCACCGACGGCATGCAGGCCGTCATCGGCGAGAAGATCGTCGTGCGCCGTGTCGGCCGCCTCGAGGCCGACAAGATCGAGCTCTACCTGCACCGCACCAACCCCGACCTGCCCGCGCAGGTCGGCGTCCTGGTGGGCACCGACGCCAAGGCCGCCGAGGTGGCTCACGACGTCGCCATGCACATCGCCGCCTACTCCCCGGCCTACGCCACCCGTGAGGACGTCCCGGCCGAGGTCGTGGACAAGGAGCGCGCCATCGCCGAGGAGACCACCCGCGCCGAGGGCAAGCCCGAGAAGGCCATCCCCAAGATCGTCGAGGGTCGTCTCAACGGCTTCTTCAAGGAGAACGTCCTGGTCGACCAGGCCTTCGCCAAGGACCCCAAGACCACGGTCGGCAAGGTTGTCGAGGCTACCGGTGGCGAGCTGACCGGCTTCGTGCGCTTCCGCGTCGGCGCCTGATCCGCTCACTGATCGGGGCGGGGGGGGGGGGGGGGAGGGGTTCTCCCCCCCCCCCCCCCCCCCCGTTTCTCTCCCCACTCATCGACATCCCTCACCGTCTGTTCCCCGGGGCGCCCTCCTCGAGCACGTCTTCAGCGTGGCCCTGGTCCCATGGCACGGCCCCATGGTGTGTCTGACCGCCGGGGTTGACGCTCATCGTGGCCCGGTGCCCGCCCGGACGGGGTAGGCTGTGCCAAGCCTGCCCACCGAACCCAGGAGACATAGCGCAATGAGTCAGGAACCGGCTCGTGACGACCGCGTCGCCCACGGCACGCACCCCAGACGTGTTCTACTCAAGCTCTCCGGTGAGGTCTTCGGTGGCGGAGCCATAGGTCTGGACCCCGACGTCGTCTCCGACGCCGCCCGCCAGATCGCCGAGGCCGTGCGCGCCGGAGTCCAGGTCTCCGTCGTCGTCGGAGGCGGGAACTTCTTCCGCGGCGCCGAGCTCTCCTCGCGCGGCATGGACCGCGCCCGCGCCGACTACATGGGCATGCTGGGAACCGTCATGAACGCCCTGGCCCTGCAGGACTTCATTGAGAAGGCCGGGGTGCCCGCCCGTGTCCAGACCGCCATCGCCATGGGACAGGTCGCCGAGTCCTACATCCCCCTGCGTGCCATCCGCCACATGGAGAAGAACCGCGTCGTCGTCTTCGGCGCCGGTGCCGGCCTGCCCTACTTCTCCACGGACACCGTCTCGGCCCAGCGCGCCCTGGAGACCCACTGCGACGAGTTGCTCGTGGGCAAGAACGGGGTTGACGGCGTCTACACCGCCGACCCCCGTAAGAACCCCGATGCCCGGCGCCTGGACCGGCTCACCTACGAGCGCGCCCTGGCCGACGGCCTCCAGGTGGTCGACGCCTCCGCCTTCGCCCTGTGCCGCGACAACGGCCTGACCATGCGCGTCTTCGGCATGGGGGAGCCCGGCAACATCACCCGAGCCCTGCTGGGTGAGAGAATCGGGACACTCGTCAGCTGCGACTGACCCGGCTGCGAGCTCCGACGGGCCGCCGAGGGCCCCTTCGAGCTCCGTGACCGCGTGCGGCGCAGACGGCCGGCACACCCTCCCAACCCGCAGCCATCCCCGCGATGGCCGATCACTACCTGACGAACCCACGACCGCCCAGTAAAGGAAGCACCATGATCGACGACGTCATGCTCGAGGCCGAGGACAAGATGGACAAGGCCCTCCAGGCCGCCAAGAGCGAGCTGGCCACCATCCGCACCGGCCGCGCCAACCCCTCGATGTTCAACGGGATCGTCGTGGACTACTACGGCGCCCCCACCCCGCTCCAGCAGCTCGCCTCCCTGACGATCCCCGAGGCCCGCACCGTCCTGGTCAGCCCCTTCGACCGCTCCGCCATGAAGGACATCGTCACCGCCATCCGCGAGTCCGACCTCGGCGTCAACCCCACCGATGACGGCACCGTCATCCGCGTCACCCTGCCGGCACTGACCGAGGAGCGCCGCAAGGACTACGTCAAGCTCGCCCGTTCCCGCGCCGAGGACTCCCGCGTCCAGGTGCGCGGTATCCGCGGCAAGGCCAAGAAGGAGCTCGAGGCCATCAAGAAGGACGGCGAGGCCGGCGAGGACGACGTCAAGCGCGCCGAGCACGAGCTCGACGGCCTCACCAAGCGCTTCGTTGAGCAGATCGACGCCGCCCTGAGCGCCAAGGAGGCCGAGCTGCTCGAGGTCTGAGCCGCCTCGTCCCGGGAGCGGCCGCGCCACCGTCCGGCCTCCCGCCCTGTCCCGTCAACCCCTGTGAGCCCCGTGTCGCCTCTGCTGAACCCGCGCCCCACGCGCAACCACGACCCCCTGCCCGCCACCGGGCGGGCGGGACGCAACCTGCCCGCCGCCATCGGGGTGGCGGTCGTGCTCATCGCCGTGGTCCTGGGGTCCCTGGCCTTCTACAAGGTCATCTTCGTGGGCGTCGTCGTCCTGGCCGTGTGCGGCGCGCTGTGGGAGCTGGCGGCGGCCTTCGCCCGCAAGCGCATCCGCCTGCCCCTGGCGCCGCTGTGGCTGGGGACCCTGGGAATCTCCGTGTGCGCCTGGGAGGTGGGAGCGGAGGCGGCCTTCGGGGCCTACGTCGCCACCGTCGGCGCCTGCGTCCTGTGGAGCTTCATGGACCAGGCCGAGGCGGAGGTCGGCACCGTCCTGGAGCAGGCCGGCCACGACATCCCCCGCACCGAGGCCCACGACGAGGTCCGCCGCTCGCGCTCCAGCGCCGCGGCCGCGTCGGTCTTCGCCGCCACCTACCTGCCCTTCCTGGCCGGCTTCGCGGTCCTGCTCCTGGTGCAGGAGCACGGAGTGGGAAAAGTCATGATGCTCATCGCCCTGGCGGCCGCCAACGACACCGGCGGGTGGATGGCCGGCATCACCTTCGGCCGTCACCCCCTGGCGCCCTCGGTCTCACCCAAGAAGTCCTGGGAGGGGCTCATGGGCTCCCTCATCGCAGCCGTCGCCACCGGTGCCGGCTGCGTCTGGGCCATCGGCGGCCCCTGGTGGACCGGAGCCGCACTGGGCGCCTGTACCGTGATCGTCTCCACCCTGGGAGACCTGGGGGAGTCCCTGCTCAAGCGGGACCTGGGACTCAAGGACATGGGCACGCTCCTGCCCGGGCACGGCGGAATCATGGACCGACTCGACTCGATCCTCGTGGCCGCTCCACTTGTCTACGCCTTCACCCTCCTGGTGAAATAGGGACGCATGCCGCACCCACCCCTATCGACCAGCCCGGCCCTCCCCAGCCCCGGGACACGAGGAGCACGAGCGTGAGTCCATCGCGAGCACAGCAGCGCCCCCGGCGCCCGCAGCCCGTCAGCATCACCGGACGGCCACATGACGGCCGGGTCCAGGTCATGCCCACCGACCAGCCCCCGGAGGGCGCCACCAGCCCCGACGCCAAACCGCGCCTGTCCTTCGCGGTGCCCGCCGCGCGCGGCAAGGCCCCCCGCCACCTGGCCGACCTCGACCTGGCCGGCCGCAAGGCCGCCTGCAAGGACTCGGGCCTGCCCTCCTTCCGGGCCGACCAGCTCTCACGCCACTACTTCACGCACTTCACCCGCGACAGTGCGGACATGACCGACCTGCCCGCCGCCCAGCGCGAGCAGCTGTGCGCCGAGCTGCTGCCCGAGCTCATCACCCCGGTACGAGCCCTGCGCGCCGACGGCGGGCGCACCATCAAGCACCTGTGGGAGCTGCACGACGGCGTGCGCGTCGAGAGCGTCCT
Source organism: Actinomyces sp. SKVG-SVH-4(1) (assembly GCF_048514265.1). Classification (NCBI taxonomy): domain Bacteria; kingdom Bacillati; phylum Actinomycetota; class Actinomycetes; order Actinomycetales; family Actinomycetaceae; genus Actinomyces; species Actinomyces sp. SKVG-SVH-4(1). The sequence goes on from NZ_JBGEVE010000001.1 coordinate 341,300, forward strand.
CATGCGTTACAAGGAGCGCACCACCCTGTGCGTCTCCTCCCAGGCCGGCTGCGGCATGGCCTGCCCCTTCTGCGCCACCGGTCAGATGGGCCTGACCCGCAACCTGTCCACCGGGGAGATCGTGGAGCAGGTGCGCCACGCCGCCCAGGCCTCGGCCGCTGGGGAGCTGACTGGGGGACCGGCCCGCCTGTCCAACGTGGTCTTCATGGGCATGGGCGAGCCGATGGTCAACTACAAGAACGTCGTCGGCGCCCTCCACCGGCTCATCGACCCGGCCCCGGAGGGCTTCGGCCTGTCGGCGCGTGGCATCACCGTCTCCACCGTGGGACTCGTCCCCCTCATCCGCCGACTCGCCGGCGAGGGGCTGCCGGTGACCCTGGCCGTCTCCCTGCACGCCCCCGACGACGAGCTGCGCGACGAGCTCATCCCCGTCAACTCCAAGTGGAAGGTCGGCGAGCTGCTCGACGCCGCCCACGACTACTTCCTGGCCACCGGCCGGCGCGTGTCCATCGAGTACGCGCTCATCAAGGACATGAACGACCACGCCTGGCGCGCCCAGCTGCTCGCTGACGAGCTCAACCGCAGGGACACCGGATGGGCCCATGTCAACCCCATCCCGCTCAACCCCACTCCGGGCTCCATCTGGACCTGCTCGGAGGTTGCGGTTCAGGATATGTTCGTCGACACGCTCCGGCGTGCCGGAATTACCACGACAGTGCGAGACACTCGAGGCAGCGACATCGACGGTGCCTGCGGTCAGCTCGCGACCGAGGTACTCAACCAGGAGAGGGTCAAGACGACATGAGCGACATGTTCCCCAAGTCAGCGCTCCTGCGACCGGGCTACCGCCCCGAGCAGGTGGACCGCTACTTCGAGACGGCTCACGAGATCTACGACGCCGGTGAGCTCGACGAGATGGACTCCGAGGGCGTGCGCACCGTCGCCTTCGACGTCGTCCTGCGCGGCTACCAGCCCCAGGCCGTGGACGCCGCCCTCGACCGGCTCGAGGCCGCCTTCCTCCAGCGCCGTCGCGCGGCCTTCGTGGCCAAGAACGGCCGCCAGGCCTGGATGGACCAGGTCACCCAGCTCGCCACCACCCTCTACCCGCGTCTGCTGCGCCCGGCCGGCGAGCGCTTCGCCCCGGCCTCCGGACAGGGCTACGACAAGACCGACGTCGATGCCCTCATGGACCGTATCGCCGGCTACTTCGACTCCGACACCACCCTGACCTCCAGCGAGGTGCGCGGAGCGGTCTTCCGCCGCGCCCGGGGGAACAAGGCCTACGGTGAGCCCAGCGTCGACCGTTACCTGGCGCGCGTCGTCGAGGTCCTCCTATCCGTCGAGTGAGTCACGCCCGTCGAGCCCGTCCTGAGGAAACCCGCCACTCCATGACCAGCCACGCAGCAGCGCCCTCCCACAACCCACAGCGACTGGTCCTCCTGGGATCCACCGGGTCGATCGGCACCCAGACGCTCGAGGTCCTCTCCCGCCTGGGGAAGCACGCCCCGCGAGTGGCCGCCCTGGCTGCCGGCGGATCGCGCCTGGAGCTCCTGGCCCGCCAGGCCATCACCTGGGAGGTTCCCGTCCTGGCCGTCACCGGCGGGGGAGAGGATCTCGCCGGCCGCCTGCGCCAGGCCCTGAGAGCCGCAGCCGCCCAGGTCGGCCGCCCCGACCCGGTCACCACCATCCTCACCGGCCCCGACGCCGCCACCACGGCGGTCCAGACCGCCGAGCTCGGGGCAGGCGACACGGTCGTCAACGGCATCACCGGTTCGGTGGGACTGCTGCCCACGCTGGCCGCCCTGGCCAGCGGAGCCCGCCTGGCCCTGGCCAATAAGGAGTCCCTCGTCGTCGGGGGCGCCCTGGTCCGCCAGGCGCTGATCCGACCCGGCCAGATCGTCCCCGTGGACTCCGAGCACTCCGCCATCGCCCAGGCCCTGGCCTGCGGGCGCCACGAGAAGGGACTGACCAGTCCCGTCCTCAGCGGACGCAGCGAGGTGCGGCGGCTGGTCCTGACCGCCTCCGGCGGCCCCTTCCGTGGGCGCAGCCGCGCCGAGCTCACCGGAATCAGTGCCGCCGCCGCCCTCAAGCACCCCACCTGGGACATGGGGCCGGTGGTGACCATCAACTCCTCGACCCTCATCAACAAGGGGCTCGAGCTTATCGAGGCCCACCTCCTGTTCGACGTGGCACCCGAGCGGATCGACGTCGTCGTCCACCCCCAGTCCGTCATCCACTCCATGGTGGAGTTCACCGACGGCGCCACCATCGCCCAGGCCTCCCCGCCCGACATGCGCCTGCCCATCGCCCTGGGCATGACCTGGCCCGAGCGCCCCGACCTGTCGGGCCTGGTGGCTCCCAACGACTGGCGTGAACCGGTCAGCTGGACCTTCGAGCCGCTGGACGGCGCCGCCTTCCCCGCCGTTGACCTGGCCCGCAGCGCCGTGGCGGCCTCGGACACCCACCCGGCCGTGCTCAACGCGACCAACGAGCAGGCCGTCGCCGCCTTCCTCGCCGGTGGCCTGGAGTGGCTCGATATCGTCGAGATCGATGCGGCCGTCGTCGGGGAGCACGAGGGCCTGACCGACCCGGGCCTCGACGACGTCCTGGCCGTGGAGACCTGGGCACGCGCCCGCGCCGACGAGCTCATCGCGGCACGAAACGGAGGAACGCACTCGTGAGCACCACCTTGGCCTACATCCTGGGCATCGTCATCCTCGTCATCGGGATCGGTGTCTCAGTGGCCCTTCACGAGCTCGGGCACATGATCCCCGCCAAGAAGTTCGGCGTGAAGGTACCCGAGTACTTCATCGGCTTCGGCCCCAAGATCTGGTCGTTCAAGCGCGGGGAGACCGAGTACGGCGTCAAGGCCATCTGGTTGGGCGGCTACGTCAAGCTCGTCGGCATGCTGCCTCCGGCCAGGCCCGGCAGACCGGACCGCCGACGCAAGGACGGAAGCCTGGGCATGGTGGGCGAGGCTCGCGCCGAGGCCCTGGAGGAGATCCAGCCCGGCGAGGAGCACCGGGCCTTCTACCACCTCAGCGTCCCCAAGAAGCTCGTCGTCATGGCCGGGGGGATCCTCACCAACCTGGTCCTGGGGATCGTGCTGCTGGCCGTGGCCGTCGGCGTGGTCGGCATCCCCGGACGCACGACGACGCTGTCGACCGTGGCGCCCTGCGTGTCGTCCGACATCGACGCGGGCGCCCCCTGCCAGGACTCCGACCCGGTCGGCCCCGCCAGCGCCGCCGGCATACGGGTCGGCGACAGGATCGTCTCCTGGGGCGGGGTGAAGGTCTCCACCTGGGAGGAGCTGCAGGCCCGGATCGCCGCCCAAGGCACCAGCCCCACCGAGGTCGTCATCGAGCGCGACGGAGCCGAGCGCACCGTGAGGGTCACCGCGGTCGAGGCCCAGCGCACCGTTCGCGACGCGCAGGGCGCCCCGGTCAAGGACGCCTCCGGGGCCGTGCGCACCCAGGCCCGCCCCTATGTCGGCATCTCCCCGTCGCTGGGAACCATTCCCCTGAGTCCCGCCAAGATCCCCGGCATCATCGGGCAGGCCATCGGAGGGACGGTCAAGGCCATCGCCACCCTTCCGGTGGGCCTCTATCACGCCGTTCAGGCGGCGCTGGGCGTTGAGCAGCGCAGCGCCGACAGCGGCGTCGTGGGCCTGGTGGGCATGGGGCGCATGGCCGGAAATGCCACCAGTGGAGGTGTGGCCGGAGGCGGGGCGGTCCCCCTGTCGATGCGGGTGAGCACCATGCTCATGCTGCTGGGCAGCCTCAACCTGGCGCTGTTCGCCTTCAACCTGGTGCCCCTGCTGCCACTGGACGGCGGGCACGTGCTCGGAGCCTGCTGGGAGGGCATCCGGCGCTCGATCGCCAAGGCGCAGGGCAAGCCCGATCCGGGCCCCGTGGACACGGCCAGGATGCTGCCCGTCGGTCAGGTCGTCTTCGGTCTGCTGATCGCCATGGCCCTGGTCCTGGTGTGGGTGGATATCGCGGCGCCGCTGTGAGGCACGCAGGGCCTGGCAGGGCGTGAGCAAATCGGTACCGGCGGGAGCGATGCCACACACCGGAGGCGCTGGGCCGGGCAGGGCGGGTGACATACTGGACGGGTGACTGAAGCGATCGCTCTTGGCATCCCTACGATGCGTGCCCAGGCCCCGGTCCTGGCAGCGCGCCGACCCACCCGCAAGATCCGGGTCGGCAGCCTCAGCGTCGGTGGAGACGCCCCCATCACCGTGCAGTCGATGACCACCACGAAGACCCACGACATCGGTGCCACTCTGCAGCAGATCGCCGAGCTGACGGCCGCGGGCTGCGACATCGTCCGCGTGGCCTGCCCTACTGACAAAGATGCCGAGGCACTGCCGATCATCGCCAAGCAGTCCCGCATCCCCGTCATCGCGGACATCCACTTCAACCCCAAGTACGTCTTCGCCGCCATTGAGGCGGGCTGCGGCGCGGTGCGCGTCAACCCCGGCAACATCCGCAAGTTCGACGACCAGGTCGCCGACATCTGCAAAGCCGCCTCCGACGCCGGCGTCTCCCTGCGCATCGGCGTTAACGCCGGTTCCTTGGACAAGCGCCTGCTCAAGAAGTACGGGAAGGCCACCCCCGAGGCGCTCGTGGAGTCGGCCACCTGGGAGGCCGGGCTCTTCGAGGAGAACGACTTCCACGACTTCAAGATCTCCGTCAAGCACCACGACGTCGTCACCATGGTGCAGGCCTATCGGCTCCTGTCGGAGGCCGGCCAGTGGCCCCTGCACCTGGGCGTGACCGAGGCCGGCCCCGCCTTCCAGGGCACCATCAAGTCCTGCGCCGCCTTCGGCACCCTGCTGGCCGAGGGCATCGGCGACACCATCCGAGTCTCGCTGTCCGCTCCTCCGGTCGAGGAGGTCAAGGTGGGCACCAAGCTCTTAGAGTTCATGGGGCTGCGCGAGCGCCAGCTCGAGATCGTCTCCTGTCCCTCCTGCGGCCGGGCTCAGGTGGATGTGTGGACCCTTGCCGAGGAGGTGGAGGCGGGACTCAAGAAGGTCACCGCGCCGTTGCGCGTGGCCGTCATGGGCTGTGTCGTCAACGGCCCCGGCGAGGCCCGTGAGGCAGACCTGGGCTGCGCCTCGGGCAACGGCAAGGGTCAGATCTTCGTGCGTGGCCAGGTGGTTGAGACCGTCCCCGAGGACCAGGTCGTTGAGACCCTCCTCAAGCACGCCGAGGTCATGGCCGCTGAGATGGCCGAGGAGCTCGGTGAGGATGCACTGGCTGGCACCGCTCCCATGGTCTCCGCCGCCGGTTGAGGACCGGTGAGGGCCAGGCGCTTCCAGCGTCGGCCCAGACCTGACGGGCATGAGCTTCCTGCGGCACCGTGAGACGAGACGCGCTCAGCGTCACGCCGACCGCCTGACACCGGTTCCCTCCGATCAGGTGTCGGGAGTCATGTCGCTGTGCGCCCTGGAACCGGTCTGCGCCGTGAGCCTGGTCCAGCAGATGCAGCGCTGGAACCGCTGGGGGCGCGGAGACGTCGTCGCCCTGGGCGGACTGGCGCAGCCCGTCGCCGCGGCCTGGTCGGTCGGCTCCCTCATGCCCTTCGGTCTGGCAGGGCGCCCCGAGCACGGTCTGCGGGCGGCCGATGCCGGCGAGATCCGGGCGCTGGCCGAGCACTGCCGACCCCGCCTGTCCAGGCACGGCTCGGTCTGCGGGCCGGCCCGGGACGTCACAGCGATCTGGGGCGCGCTCAGCGAGCAGGGAGTGCGTTCCCGTCAGGAGCGCTGGAAGCAGCCGGTCCTGGTCGCACCTCGCCCGACTGGGGGGCTGAGCGTCGGGTACCGGTCCCGTCACTCGTCCCTGTCCTGGGTGGGGCAGGCGGTCCGCCGGGCGCATCCCAGTGAGACGGAGATGGTTCTTCCGGCCTCGGTGGACATGTTCGTCGGTGAGCTCGGTTACGACCCCACCACCGATGGTTCCGGATACCGGCGCCACGTCGGCTGGCTCATCGAGCAGCGGCGCAGCTACGTCGTCCTCGACGACGGCGCAGGAGGTCCTGTCCAGCCCGGATCGCCCCGGGCGGTGGCCTTCAAGGCCGACGTCGGCGCCCTGTGGCACTCCCCGACAGGCGGCGTCGCCCAGCTCACCGGCGTGTGGACCCGCCCCGACCTGCGTGGGCGGGGAGTCGGGGCGGCAGCACTGGCCGGTGTGGTGGACGCCGTGCGCCGGGACCATGTCGGCGCCGACGGCGTCGTGAGCCTCTACGTCAACGACTACAATGTCCCCGCCCTGGCGCTCTACCGGTCCCTGGGGTTCGTGCAGGTGGGTCTGTTCGCCACGGTGCTCCTGTGAACGTTCCCAGCGAGACCGCAAGGACGATGCTGTTTTGTTACACGGCGCCTGCAAAGTCATGGTGAACAACATATGGAGTGTCTTGGGCGGCTCGCCTACGATCACCAATCGTGCGCAGTACTGATGATGTCGGCTCCGAGGACACGGAGCGTCAGAACAATATCGAGGTCTGGAATGACCTCGTATCACCCAGAGATTTGGTCATCTGTCTCGTGATATCAGTGATATGCGTCATCGCGGCGGTGCTGTTCTCCGTTTATCTCGGAGGCAAGCCGCTGTTTTGGGGGCTGGGGGCCTCCACTATCGGATTTATCGCCTGCTGCTTCCTTGTGACTCCTAAACGTGAGGTCACTATTGTCGATGAGCTGAACGTCGGGGCGAGTGAAGGGGGAGACCAGTGACTGTGAGCCTTCTCCTCATGATGGTGGCCGCCATCCTGGCTGCCGTGGTCCTCTACACCTTCATCGGTTTCATCCCCGGGACCGATGAGACCGGGGTGCTGGCTCCCGTCACTCTGGCGATCATCCTGGCTGGGGCACCACCGCACGTGGTGCTCGCCTTTTTCATATCCGCCGTGGTCACGCTCAACCTCATGAACGGGATCCCGACGGCGTTGGTGGGACTGCCCGGCGGAGTCATGTCCGCTCCGCTCATGGATCACGCCATGGTGCTGCGCAACAAGGGCCTGGCCTCAGACACGATCCGGAAGATGGCGGTTGGGTCCACCATCGGAACCCTTATCTCCATTCCCCTGAGCTTCCTCCTTGCCGGTCTGCTGCTGCCCATGGCCGACTGGATCAAGTCCAACTCCGATATCGTCCTGGCTGCCGGAGCCGTGATTCTGGCCCTGCTCGGAAAGAACCGAATTCTCTCCCTGGTATCGATTCTTCCCATGGCACTCCTGTTCCAGGCGCTTCCGGCGCTCTACCGAGGGACGGGAATTATCCCTGAGAAGGCCAGTGTCAATACCTCCTTCTTCCTCGGGATCACCGTGGGGCCCATGCTCCTGACCCTCCTGGAGCTGCTTAATACCAAGCGTCGGGAGGCACTGCCGCACGGCAATCGCACCAAGGCCGAGCTGCTGCGATCCGGTTTCGAGCGACAGGCGTTGTGGCCGGGGCGGCTCATCACGAGGTCCGAGGGCTGGTGGAGTGCCGCCATGGCCGCCGTCTCCACTCCTCTGTTCATTCTCAGCCCGGTGGGCCTGACCTTCCTGCTGGGCGAGGCCTCCGTGGCCCGCCAGAAGGAGGACCGGGTGCCCCGCGCGCAGCGTGCAGTGACCGTCATGAGCGCCCTGACCCACTCGACCTACCTGGCCGGCGTCATCATTCCGCTGGTGGCGCTCGGGGTCCCGATCTCCGGGGTGTCCGTCGGCCCCGCCGGTCCGCTGTTCAATGCGGGCTCGGTCTACACCAAGCAGCACAACCTGCATCACCTGCTGGACCTGCCCGGATTCATCATCACCGTGACCATCGGGGCTCTTGCCGCGGTTGCGATCACGTACGTCATCGCCGTGCGCTGGTCCTCGCAGATCACCTACTTCGTCATGCGTCGCATTCCCCACGAGGCGGTGCTGGCGCTGTTCGTCGCCTTCGTCCTCCTGCTGGCCTACATCGACGCTGACCAGAAGGCAGGCCTGGCCAATGTCTTCGGGGTCCTGCTTGTGGGAATCGCGTGCGGGTCGCTCAACCGACTGGGGGTCTCCTACGGCGTCCAGTTCATGTCCCTCTACGCGGCTCCCGGCATCGTCAAGGCCCTGGCCGCTCTGGCCTGACCTCCTTCTCGCGGGATGCGGCGGAGGTTGGGGACCGGCCTCCGCCGCACGTCTGTTGCGATCGGCCACGCGAGACTCCGATGTTGAGTCCTGATACCAGCACTGTATGAGTCAGTCGGAGTGAAAGGCAGAGGGGTCGATCCCCCTTGACGGAAGCACCTGGTGACGGTTACGTATCGCTGCGGTGCGCCAGACGGGTCAGGTCGACGCCGAGCAGACGGGCCCGCTCGGCGGTGCTCCCGGTGATGAGAACATCGGTGCGACGCAGCTGGGAGACATCGGCCGCTCCCAGCAGGGTCATGAGGATGCGCACGTGCTCGCTCCAGGTTCGCAGCTCTTGGCACAGGGCTTCGGGGCCCTCCTTGACCAGGGTGCGCAGGACGTGCCCGGAGGCGCCGACGGCGCAGGCGCCCAGGGCCAGCGACCGGACGACGTCGAGCGGGTTGCGCACGCCGCCGGAGGCCAGTACCGGCAGGCTGACCGGCTCCGAGCCGCTCAGCGACTCCAGCAGGCACAGCGCCGTCGACTGGCCCCAGCCGACCAGGTAGGACAGGTCGCGCTGCGGTCGGCGCTCGTTCTCAATGGCGATGAAGTCCGTGCCTCCGGCCCCGGCCACGTCGACGGCCGCGACGCCGGTGCGCGCCAGGGCCTCGATCGTCCGGCGTGAGAGCCCGAAGCCCACCTCCTTGACCACCACCGGGACGGGTACGGCCGCAACGATGCCGGCGATCGCCTCGCTCCAGCCGGTGAAGTCGCGGTCGCCCTCGGGCATGACCAGCTCCTGGGCCGCGTTGAGGTGGATCTGCAAGGCATCGGCCTCCAGCATCTCCACTGCCTGCAGTGCCTCCTGAGGGCTGACGGTCGGTCCGACATTGGCCAGGACGAAGGCGCCCGGGGCCCGGTGTCGGATGACGTGGAAGCCGTCCGCCCGCTCGGGGGCACGCAGGGCCACGTGCTGGGAACCGCAGGCGATCGCGACTCCCGCCTCAGCGGCCGCCTCGGCCAGACCGGCATTGATAGCCGCTGTTGCCTGCGTTCCGCCGGTCATGGCGTTGATGTAGAACGGGACCTCCCAGCGGCAGCCCAGGACGGTGGTGCCGATATCGACCTGCTCGGCGCTGACACCCGGCAGGCTGTGATGGATGAAGGAGACGTCGTCGAAGGCGCCGGCGCGGTCCTGACCGTGCAGACGCATCGCCAGCTCCAGGTGCTCGTCCTTACGGGAGGCCCGCTGCGAGGTGATGGGCTCGTGGCTCATGGGGTGACCTTAACGGGGGAGGCGGTCGAGGAATCAGCACGTGCCTCAGCGGCGTCGGCTGCGCAGGCAGCGGATGAGTCCTGGCTGTAGACCGACAGGTCCAGAGGGCGTATCCCGGCCGTTTCCCACGCGGCTCGCAGTGCAAACAGGTCCGTGGCCGGTGGGCACAGGGCGATTCCGCAGTCCCCGCCCCCGGCGCCCGAGCTCTTGGCCGTGGCCCCGTGGTCGAGCGCGATCTCGACCAGTCTCGCCAGCTCAGTGGTCTCGATGGTCCGGCCGCCGATCCGGCTGAGCCCTGCCAGAAGAGCCCTGTTGCGTGCGATCTGGCGCATGATCCGGGCGGCGTCGTCATCCTCGATCGCGGTGATGAGACGAGCCAGGCAGTCCTGGCTGTCGCGCAGGAAGACGGTGTAGTCATCGGCCCCGTGGGATCGGGTCTGGACGTCGGCGACCAGGGCCGGGGTGGAGGCGGGCGCACCGGTCCAGCCCACCTGAAGCCGCAATGAGGGAGACGGCAGGCGGCGGACGCTCAGACCTGGCCAGTCCGCCTCCACGAGATCGCTCATGCCACCGGCCCCGGCTCGCTGCCGGGCTCGGCGCAGCCACGAGCGGTCGGGGGAGGTGTAGGCCACCCACCCGGTCATGGCGCTCGCGGCGATGTCTCCTCCTGAGCCGATCGGCTGGACCGTGTCACTGGCCAGCATCGCCAGCTTGTAGACGGTCAGGTCGTCGGCGGCCAGGCCGTAGAAGACGGCGACGGCGCGCACCGTCGCCACCGTCACCGCCGATGATGAGCCCAGCCCCAGCTTGCGCCCGTCGTCCTCCTCCAGCTCGCTGGAGACACTCAGGTCGAAGGAGCGGGGCCGGCCGCCGCCCTGGGTCACCAGCGCCTCAACGACTCGGATCGCCGAGATGATGTAGTCGTCCTCTCCTCCGACTGCCTCGGCCTGGCCGTCCTGCGGTCGGTGGCGCCAGGGCCTGGAGCCGGTGGCGTAGAGCCGCGAGCTGATCGTGCCCGCGTACCCGCCGGCGGGGGAGCAGGGCGTGATGCGCACGGTGATGAATCGGTCGACGGCGACCAGGACCGCTCGGTGGCCGGGCTCGACGACGGCGTACTCTCCGGCGATGTAGAGCTTGCCCGGCGCCCTGGAGACCACGTCGCCGCCGCGAGAGGTCAGGGGCATGGGCCCTCCTCGATACGCACCCCGCCGCCGGGACGCCTCACCGAGACGGTGGTGCCGGTCAGACGGTCCCGCAGCGCGGCGGCGACCTCCTCGGCACGGGCGCCCTCGGTGAGGACCTTGACGTTGGGGCCGGCATCGATCGTTGCCCAGACGGGCAGCCCCTCCTCGCGCATGGCGCGGATCGCGTGCAGTGCCGCCACGGTCTGCGGCAGCCAGTAGATGATGCCCGGGCGGGCCGCGATCATCGTGGCGTGCATGCCCAGGGCGTTACCCTCGACGATCTCTCCGAGCCGCGCCAGGTCGCCCGCCCGGACCGCCTCCAGCGCCACCTGAAGGTCCCTCCCGCTGGCCTCGACCCAGGCGGGGAAGAGAGGGGAGGACGACATGGTGGCCCGCATGGCACGGGTCGAGCTGATGGGCTTGTAACGCTGCGAGAGCACGACGACGACCATTGCCAGGTCCATCTCGAAGGCGACCGGCTCGGCGTAGGAGGAGGCGTCGTCGTGGCCCGCGTTCCACAGGACCAGCCCGCCGAAGACGGAGCGGGTCGCCGAGCCCGAGCCGCGTCGGGCCAGTCTGGAGAGCTCCCGGTTATCGAGATCCATGCCGGCGGCCCGGGAGGCTGCCGCTGCAAGCGCCGCGAAGCCCGCCGCCGAGCTCGCCAGGCCGGCCGCCAGCGGGACCGAGGCCCGAGAGGTGACGGTTGCCGGGGCAGAGACGCCTGTGCGGGCGCGCACCAGGTCGAGGAACCGGGTCACTCGCCCCAGCTCCACGGCGCTGGGGGAGACCCCGTTGATCGTCACCGAGTCTGCGGCACCGTCCCCGCCGTCGAAGGAGACCGTCGTCGTCGTCCGGGTGCCGCCGAGGGTGAGGGACAGGCTCGAGGTGGCGGGGATCGCCTGTGCCTCATCGACCTTGCCCCAGTACTTGATGAGCGCGATGTTGGTGTTCGCGCTGGCCGTCGCGGTCGCGATGGCGGACGGGGAGGAGCCGGCAGCGGCTCCAGGGGGTACGGCGGTCACTCGTCCACCTCGCTGATGCGCATCCGATAGCTCCATGTCTCCGGTGCGCCGGCCTGTTCCAGGGCGGCACGTACCCGGCGCGTGGCGGACTCGCCGGTGACCAGGGCGATGACGCAGCCGCCGAGTCCTCCGCCGGTGAGCTTGGCGCCCAGTGCCCCGGCGCTGCGGGCGGCCTCGGTGAGGTCATCGAGGATCGGCAGGCTCAGGCTGAGCTCGGTCAGCACCGCGTGCGCCTCATCCATGGCGACCCCGAGGGCCGGGGCGTCGGCCTGGTCCAGGGCCATGATCGCGTTCTGGGTGAGTGCTCCCAGTCGGTTGATACGCGGGCCGATGTTGTCAGGATCGTTCTCGTAGCGCCGGCGCAGGCCTCCAACGGCCTCTCGGGTGGAGCCGTGGATCCCGGAGTCGGCGATGATGAGGGAGGCGTTCTCAATGCGCTGGCTCAGGGGCCGCATCTGCCCTCCCTGGAACCGGATGGGGCACGGGGAGCAGGTGGCGGCGGCGTCGAGCCCCGACGGCTTGCCGTGAGCGATCTGCTCGGCCATCTGCGTCAGGGCGAACAGCTCGTCCGCGGCGGCCTCGCGCCCGCAGGCGTCCAGAACCGCACGGATGATCGCGCCGGCCGCCGCGGCTGACGAACCGAGCCCGCGCTCATGGGGGAAGTCGCTGACGGTGGTGATCTCAAGGGCCTGGTCCAGGCACCCGGAGAACTCCCGGGCCACCTCGAAGGCTCGCGCCACGCTGGCGAACCGCGGTCCGGCCTGCGTCAGGGGGCCCGAGTAGTCCAGGCTGCTCAGCGTGGAGGGGCCCGAGGTCGGTCTCGCAGTGGCTCGCATCCGCAGGTCCTGCAGCGGTACGGCGACGGCGGGGTGGCCGTAGACCACGGAGTGCTCACCCAGAAGAATGGCCTTCGCCCACGTCTGGCCGTGTCCCTCACGGATGGAGGAGTGCCTGTCCATATGCTTCCTTGCCTGTGGCCCGCGAGCAGGGGGATGTGACGCGGGCCGAATTCAGGGATAAGAGGGTCAACGAACCCTCCGATGGGATGGAGCGTATCGGGCCCTTCTCGAGGGTCGCAAGTCGTCCCTGACCAGCGTCAAGGCCTCCGGTTCGCCCGGTGCGTCGTCGTTGGTCAGCCGGTCCTGAATCGCGTGATCTCGTACGGTCGGGCGGGCCCCGTTGGGGCCAGGGCACCGGACCCCGTAGGATCGCCCCCGTGCTGCACAGACTCTCCACCTCTTTCATCCGTACCCTGCGCGAGGATCCGGCCGACGCCGAGGTCGCCAGCCACCGACTGCTCGTGCGCGCCTGCTACGTCCGCCGGGCCGCGCCCGGGGTCTACACCTGGCTGCCGCTGGGGCTGCGGACACTGCGCAAGATCGAGGACATCGTGCGCCAGGAGATGGACGCAATGGGAGGCCAGGAGGTCCACTTCCCGGCTCTCCTGCCGGCCGAGCCCTACCAGGCCACCGGCCGCTGGGACGACTACGGCCCCACCCTGTTCAAGCTCCGCGACCGCAAGGATGGGGACTACCTGCTGGCCCCCACTCACGAGGAGATGTTCACCCTCGCGGTCAAGGACCTCTACTCCTCCTACAAGGACCTGCCGGCCGTCATCTACCAGATCCAGACCAAGTACCGCGACGAGGCCCGCCCCCGCGCCGGCATCATCCGCGGCCGCGAGTTCGTCATGAAGGACTCCTACTCCTTCGACATCGACGACGCCGGCCTGGCCGCCGCCTACCAGGCCCACCGCGACACCTACGAGCGGATCTTCACCCGCCTGGGCCTGGACTACGTCATCGTCAACGCCATGGCCGGCGCCATGGGCGGATCCCACTCCGAGGAGTTCCTCCACCCCTGCGAGATCGGTGAGGACACCTTCGTGCGCTCCTCAAGCGGCTACGCGGCCAACGCCGAGGCCGTCACCACCGTGGTCCCCGAGGCCGTGGACGCCTCCGGGATCGGCCCGGCGCGCGTGGTGGACACCCCCGACACCCCCACCATCGACTCCCTGGTCGAGCTGTGCAACCGGGCCTACCCGCGCTCCGACGGGAGGGCCTGGACGGCCGCCGACACCCTCAAGAACGTCGTCGTCACCCTCATCCACCCCGGCGGCGAGCGCGAGCTGCTGGTCGTCGGCGTGCCCGGGGACCGCGACGTCGACATGAAGCGCCTGGAGGCCGCCGTCGCCCCCGCCGAGGTCGAGATGGCCGGCGACACCGACTTCGAGACCCACCCCGAGCTCGTGCGCGGCTACATCGGTCCCACCGCCATCGGCCCGAACTCCCCGCTGCGGCGCGTGGAGAAGCGCGAGGACGGCACCGAGGTCCTCACCGGCTCCGTGCGCTACCTCGTCGACCCTCGGATCGTGGAGGGAACCAGCTGGGTCACCGGCGCCAACACCGACAAGAAGCACGTCCTGGATCTGGTCATGGGGCGTGACTTCATCGCCGACGGCACCATCGAGGCCGCCGAGGTCCGTGAGGGCGACCCCGCCCCCGACGGCTCCGGTCCCCTCCACCTGGCCCGCGGTATCGAGATCGGCCACATCTTCGAGCTGGGACGCAAGTACTCCCAGGCCCTGGGACTGACCGTTCTGGACGAGAACGGCAAGGCCCGCGTGGTCACCATGGGCTCCTACGGCATCGGCGTCAGCCGCGTCATGGCCGCCCTGGCCGAGGCCAACCACGACGACAAGGGACTGTCCTGGCCCGTCCAGATCGCCCCCTACCACGTGCAGGTCCTGGCCACCGGCAAGGACCAGGCCGTCTTCGATGTCGCCGAGCAGATCGCCTCGTCCCTGGACGCCGACGGCGTCGAGGTCCTCTACGATGACCGCCGCAAGGTCTCCGCCGGCGTGAAGTTCGCCGACGCCGAGCTCCTCGGCCTGCCCTACACGCTGGTTGTCGGCCGGGACCTGGCCAAGGAGGGGACCGTGGAGATCCGCGACCGCCGCACCGGCGAGCGCCGCTCCGTGCCAGCCGACGCCGCAGCAGCCGAGCTCAGTACCACCGTCCGCGCCGCCCTGGAGGCCGCCCGTCACTGAACGGCACGGCCGCTCAGTCCTCCATCCAGCGCCTGGTACGACGCAGCTCGACTCGTCCGGTGGGACCACCGCTGCCGAGGCAGGACAGGAGCGCTGCCGCGTCATCGGCATCGGCAACCAGGTGAAGCCGGCACGGACCCACCCGTGTGGACCAGGAGCGGACGAAGGCCTCCATATCGGCTCGTGAGCGGGCCAGGGCCGTCGGAACCGCAAGGTGAACACTGTCATCGTGGTTCCATGCCCCCAGCGCCAGCAGCCTTCCCAGAAGACGCCGCAGCCCGTTCAGAGGCTGCTCGGCCGTGCCCTGCGCCAATGTTGCGGTAGCGGCCTCGAGGATGAAACGGGGACGGCGCGCCGGGGAGCTCAGGAGCTCGGTGAGGATGTCGGCGAACCGAGCGCTCTGACGGGTCCCCACCCCGTCCAGGCCGATCAGCACTCGCGGACCAGATTCGCCGACCGAATCGGTGGGACTCTCGCGAACTACGAGGTCGGGGCGGGGCCCGTCAGAGGAGTCCCCGTCCGCAGTGAGGTCGTATCGCGACAGGGCAACATCGAGAACGGCGCGAGCCGCTGCACTCCAGAAGGCCGTGGGCGATCCCCGGCGCAGCAGGGCCGGGGCACTCGTGATCTCGACCGCCTCCAGCACGCGGCCACGGCCGCGTCGTGACACCCGGTCTGCCGTGGGTGCTTGAGCGAGCCATCGCCGCGACTCGACCTGACGATCGAGGCCTGCCAGGGTGGCGGAGTTGAGGGCATCAATATCCTCTGGGGCGGCGCCGTCACCCAGTTTGTCGAGAAGGCGGCGCTGGACCGGTGGCAGCATGGCATCGAGCCCCGTCTCGACAACAGGAGCGCCACAAGGCTCGCCGGAGGCCGAGACCGGGGCGCTCGCGGGATCATCGATCCGCACCAGTGACCACAGGTGCTCGGCCTTGCGACGCAGCCGGTTCAGGTCCGGGTTGGAGCGCAGTCGGGGATGGCTTGGCAGGAGGCAGGTGACGGACCAGTTGTGAGCGACCTTGTCGACCCAGCCAGGGTCCAGACGCATCGTGCGACCGCGCAGCTGCTGTGTTGAGGCCGAGGTTGTCGCCGCCGTGAGATCGATGAGCGTGTTGATGGCAGGGCAGTCCCAGCCCTCTCCGAGAAGCCCCCGGGTGCCCACGACGAGTCGTACCTCCCCGGCAGTGACCAGCTCACTGACGGCCAGGACGAGCCCGGCACTGCCAACTCCCTGCCCGGTGACTGAGAGCATCCAGCCGTCATCGGTGGCGGGGAGTGCGAGACCGGTGCTCCGACGCAGCCGATCCAGCAGCGAGGTGTCACCACTGGCCAGGCTCAGGCGGGAACTGGTCAGCAGCACCGGGTGCAAGGAGCGCAGATCCGCATCACTGAGCAGCGTACTCATGCAGCGCACCGCGCCCCCCGCAGGGCCGGGGCGTGACGCCGGGCCCAGGACGTCGAGCGCTCGGTGAGGAGCTGAGTGCTCGGCCGCATCGGTGACGACCACTGCCCGCAGCCGTTCGCCAATGGAGTCGAGCTCGTGACGCAGGATGTCGACGACGGCCGTGTCCTTGGCCCTGGACGCGGCAGTGATGGTATCCACCGGGGATCGTCCCGCCCGGATACCGGAATCGGTCAGGTACAGCCCGAAACCTCTCAGCAGCTCGCGTGTGGACTCCCAGTCCCGCCGGCGCTCCGGCGCCGCCAGAAGCCGGTCATGAGCGTACCGGCCCAGGAGCCGGAGCTCATCGTCAAGATCAAGCAGGTCGAGCTCGGGCAGGAGCGGAACGACTCGAGTACTCAGAGCCGTACCCCGGTAGCTGCCTGTTTTGCGCAGCAGCGCTGCCGCGGACGCGGCCAGCAGCGGGTCGGCGTCGAAACCCGCAACGATCCGACGCACCAGCTCCTCCTCCTCGTGAGGCCTCGCTGTCGTAGGGGCATGGTCAACATCCGCTCCAGCGATGCGAGGCAACGGTCCCGACCCGCTCCCGCCAACGGGAGCCGTGGACGACATAGGCGGGGCGACGACCTCAAGCAGGTAGTCGATGCCGTCGGGGCTCAGCAGCAGCTCGCCCACCCGGTGATGGAGCTCCTCTCCGGTGGTGGCCAGGAACGTTGTCTCCTCCGGGGACGGGAGCGTGAACCAGGCCAGTTGACGGCAGGGGGCGAGGTGACCGGCGCGGATGACGGCCGGAACCGGTACCTCAGCGTCGACGTCGTCCAGGAGCGCACGATAACGTCGGGCCGACCGGTCCTCACCCGAGGGCTCAGTGGCCGTCAGACCGATGAGCGTGGGGGACAGGCCCGCTCGTTTCAGACGCCGTACGAGGTAGTGGACGACGATGGCCCAGTGGGCCTTCAGGTGATGGCACTCGTCGAGGACGATGGTGGCGACTCCCGCGGTGACGAGTGCGTCCAGGCGTGCCCGGGCGCCGAGACCCAGAATCGAGTCGATGGCATCGTCGTCGAGCTCATCGACCTGACGGCGGATGGTGGTAGCGCGTGCACGGAGTCCACGGTTGTAGGCCCGGGGATTATCGGCCTCCAGGCGCTTCAGCCACGCCTCGGCGCTCCCGGCGCCTCGTCCGTCGGCCGTGAGCTCAGTGAGCCAGTGCGAGCGGGCTGCGTCGCTCCAGGCAGGGGAGGAGTCGACGACGGCCAGGGACTGATAGGTCAGCACCGTCAGGTCCGCGGCTTCTGCACCCTGCTCTGGACGTGCGCTCGGCAGGTGGGTGCCGACGGAACCAGTGACCGACGGGGATCCGACGGCGGGAGAGATGAAGAGCTTCTGCGCCTGATGGATCCACTGGGCCCCGATGACCGTGGTGGGGACGAGGACGAGCGCACGACGGCCGTTGCGCACGGCCAGCTCCAGCCCCATGAGGGTCTTACCCGCTCCGGGTGGTGCGAGCAGGTGAAGCGTGGATCCGTCGTCGGGATGGAGCCGGTCAAGGAGACTCTGCTGGTAGTCGCGTAACGGCACTCGACGTGTCCACCGGCGCAGCGGGCGTTGCGTGGTGGGGGCGGCTGCGCTCGTCATGTCTCACCTCGGGGCTGCCTCGCCCTGGATATCGGCCAGGCGCTCCTGGGTCTCCTGCTGCTGGGTCACGTGCTCGTGGGCCGGGTTGAAGACATTGTCGATGGGACCCAGCAGGGCGCCACGGGGGTCGCGCTTGCGGCGCCGCCAGTAGATCCAGCCACGGCGCTCCATCCACAAGAAGAGCTGGTCAACGGCCGCCAGGGCGGCGATGACGGCGACGGCCGCCACGAGAAGACGCATGTCAGGCGGCGTAGCCGGGCAGGGAGGAGAAGTCCGTGCCCCAGGCGGTGGCGCGCCGGGCGGCGTCGACCGCACCGGTGACGGCCGCCTCGCGGGCCGGGCTGGAGGCCTTGGCGGAACCGGCCTCCTGCACCTCCGACGACACGACGTTGGACCACACCTGACGGGCCCAGAGCACCTGGGTGCTCACATTGGGATCGGTCGACTCACTCGGAGGGGCGTAGGCGCTCATCCGCTTGTCCTCAGAGCCCGCGGCCACCGCGGCGTTGACCACGGAGGTGGCGGCCTTGGCGTCGGCGATCGCCCGAGTGCGCTGGGAGTCGTCACTGCGCGCGGCAAGCTCCTCCATGGCGTAGCGGGCCGCGTCGTAGGAGGTCAGCAGACCGGAGCTGATCTTGGCGCCCTGCGCCACCTCCACCCGCGGCTTGTCCGCCGAGCTCGGCGGCTGGAAGAGATCATGCTGGAGACTCCAGGCCACCGTCAGCGAGGTGAAGAGCCGGGCATCCTGCTCCGAGGCGGCGGCGATCGCCGCGCGGCGGGCCAGCGTCGATCCATCGGCCAGGGCCGTGGCCAGGTCCTGTGCGGAGGCGCCCGCCGAGGCTGACGGCACGGGAGCCACCGTGGGGTAGGCGGAGGGCACCTGAGAGGGCCAGGGCTGCCACACCCCGCCCAGGGTCTCGAGCTGGGCATCGGCCGTCTGCTTGACCCCCTCGGCCAGGGCCGTCGTCGTGGCATCCCCTCCGCCGGCCTGCGCGACCACGCCGGCGGTGGAGGAGATGAGCGCAGCCTGCCTGGCCAGTCCATCACGAGCAGTCTCTGCCGCCGAGGCCGACGGCAGAGACGCCGGGGAGCCCTTCCCCAGGCGCAGCCCGCAACCGCTCAGCGCCGCGGTCACAGCCGTTCCTACCGCGAGCACCACGGCGCGGCGCGTCAAGCCGTGGCCCGCCGCACCGGTGTCGCCACTGCTGCGGGGCCTGGCGCCGACCCGGTCACTGGAGGGCGGCTGAGAGCCGTTCGACTGGGCGGGGAGGGGAGCGCGGCGAGTGTTCACCGGGGAATCCTCCCACAGACGGCAGGTAGCATGATCCCGACCTCGACCACCTCGACCATGTTGACTATGTTGACCGCGTCCGTCCGAGCCCTCGGCTCGGGCAAGTACGGGAGGAAGAACGACCATGGCAGCCCATGAGCCGCGCAAGGATCCGCGCCAGCGCTCTGACGCTCTGGCCCGCAGTCTCACCGATCTGCTCGCTCCGATTGTCAACGACGCCGGGCTCCATCTCGAGAGCGTGGAGACCACTCGGGCGGGCAAGTACTCGGTCGTACGCGTCTTCGTGGATCTGGTCGACGGCCCCGGAGACCTCGATCTCGACGCCCTGGGGCCCGTGACCGCGGCCATCTCCCAGGCCCTCGATGAGGCCGACCCCGTCAAGGGGCAGTACACCCTCGAGGTCTCCACCCCCGGAGCCGAGCGGGAGCTGTCCACCCTGCGTCACTTCCGACGTGCCGTTGGTCATAGTGCCCGGGTGCGCACGGCCGATGACGAGCTCACCGGCGTCGTCACCGCGGCCGATGCGGACGACGAGGCCGACGAGCACAACGGCGGCATGGTCGGGATTGAGGTCGACGGCGTCGAGCACCGCATCGCGCTGGGGGACATCACCGAGGCGCGGATGGTGGTGGCCGGGCTCTAGAGCCGGGCAACAGGCCGAAAATCCATAAGATGCTCCCCGCGGATAGCGACCGGGAATAATGTGTGTCCTGATAACTGATAGGTTGACGGACCGGCCCGGACAGACGTGATGGACCATCCGACCCGTCACGGGCTACCGTCGACGGGAACCCAGTGCACACCCGCTCAGCGGAGCAGAGAGGACCCAAGGACCCATGGACATCAATATGCCGGAGCTGCGAGGCGCTGCCGACGAGCTCGGTATTGACCTGGACAACCTGCTGCCCGCTATCGAGGACGCCATCCTGGGGGCCTACTCCAAGGTTCCCGGGGCCATCCGTGGCGCCCACGTCGAGATCGACCGTCGCACCGGGCACATGAGTGTCCTCGCCCCGGAGGTCGACGAGGAGGACCAGCCCACGGGGGAGTACTTCGACGACACCCCCGACGACTTCGGCCGCATCGCCCAGGCAACGGCCCGCAGCGTCATCGTCCAGCGCATCCAGGACCGCCGCGACTTCGAGGTCCTGGGCGCCTTCAAGGACAAGACCGGCGAGCTGATCTCCGGCACTGTGGAGCAGGGGCGCGACCCCCGTATCGTCTACGTGCGCCTGGATGAGGAGCACGAGGGCATCATGCCTCCCCATGAGCAGGTCCCCGGTGAGCGCTACCGCCACGGAGACCGCGTGCGCGCCTACGTCACCGACGTCTCGCGCGGCACCCGAGGAGCTCAGATCATCCTGTCGCGCACCCACCCCGGTCTCGTCCGCAAGCTCTTCGAGCGCGAGGTTCCCGAGCTCTCCTCGGGTGACGTCGAGATCGTCTCCGTCGCCCGGGAGGCCGGCCACCGCACCAAGATGGCTGTGCGCTCCAAGGTCCGCGGCGTCAACGCCAAGGGAGCCTGCATCGGTCCCATGGGACAGCGGGTGCGCGCGGTCATGACCGAGCTCGGTGGAGAGAAGATCGACATCGTGGACTACTCGGAGGACCCGGCGCGCTTCATCGCCAACGCCCTGTCCCCGGCCCGTGTGGCCGCCGTGGGCGTCATCGACGCCGAGGAACGCACCGCACGCGCCATCGTCCCCGACTTCCAGCTCTCCCTGGCCATCGGCAAGGAGGGGCAGAACGCCCGTCTGGCCGCGCGCCTGACCGGGTGGAAGATCGACATCCACGCCGACGCCGAGTCCGGTGAGATCACGCCCGGCCAGGGCTCCCAGTCCGACGACGTGACAGGTCCCTCAGAGCTGGGCGACTGAACCGCCCTGCGGGGCGATGTAGACTTTCCGGCGGACCTTTGCGGGTCCTGCGCCGGGATTCCCCGGTTGCGGTACCCGCGTCAGCGGTTGCAGAGCAGCGGAAGGACGCCGACGGACGGTGGTCACCATCCCCCACGTGCCCGAGCGCACCTGTATCGGCTGTCGACAAAGGGCCCCGCGGACGCAGCTGCTGCGTCTCGTCCTGACGCCGAGCGGTGAGCTCGACGTCGATGCCCGGGCCGTCAGACCCGGGCGCGGCGCCTGGATCCACCCGGATCCGGCGTGCCTCGACCTCGCTGAGCGACGACGCGCCGCTCCACGCGCTCTGCGCACCGGCGGACCACTGGATGTGGCCCGGGTGCGCGGGTTCCTGGAGCGGAGGATGGTCAACGACGGCGAGGTCCCCGCTGCCCGACCGGGTGAGCGGACCACCGATAGCGAAGGCGGGTAGGAAGCCGATGGGCACCCGATGAGTACCCAGCGATGAGCTGCCTCTAGAAGCACCCACCCCTGTCCGGGGTGGGAAACCGGACAGGAGAAAAGTGGCTAAACCACGCGTTCATGAGCTCGCCAAGGAGCTCGACCCCACTGGCAAGAAGGTCACCTCGAAGGTGATCCTGGCCTGGCTCAAGGACCAGGGAGAGTTCGTCAAGGCGGCCTCCTCAGCCGTTGAGCCTCCCGTCGCTCGCCGGGTTCGCGAGCACTTCGCCGCCCAGGTGCAGGAAGCACCGGCGGACACCCAGGCCGACAAGCCGGCCAAGACCGACTCTCAGGCCCCCAAGCCCTCCAAGAGCGCCCCCAAGCCGGGCGCACAGGGCGCCAAGCCGGGAGCCGCCGGTGCTCAGGACCAGGCTGCGAGCCCCGCCGCCAAGCCGGCCGCCCCCAAGCCGGGCGCCGGCGCCCGTAAGCCAGGGGCTCAGGCGGCCAAGCCGAGTGACCCCACCCCGGCCCCGGCGGCCGCCGCCAAGCCGGCGCCCCAGCCGAGTGCCGTCGCTGAGGCGCCCAAGGCCCCCAAGCCCGGAGCCGGTGCACCCAAGCCTGCGGCCGCCTCCGGCGCCCCGACGCCCGGCGCGCGCCGCAACGCCCCGACCCCGGGGCCCCGCCCCAGCGCGCCGCGCCCCGGCAACAATCCCTTCGCCACCTCCCAGGGCATGCCCCGTCAGGGTGGTCAGACAGGCCGAGGAGGCCAGCGCTCAGGCCAGTCGCGCTCTGGCGCGCCGCGCCCCGGCAACAATCCCTTCGCCACCTCCCAGGGCATGCCCCGACCGGGTGGCTCCGGTGGCCCCCGTCCCCAGGGCGGCCCGCGCCCCGGTGGCCCCCGTCCTCAGGGCGGTGCACGGCCTCAGGGGGCCGGTCGCTCCGGTGCCCCGCGTCCGGGCGGTCCGCGCCCCAACCCGGGCATGATGCCCGGCCAGTCCTCCATCGGCCGTCCCGGCGCTCCGGCGCGGGGCGGCGCCGGCGGCGGTGGCCGCGGCTCGCGTCCCGGTGGCGGTGGTCGTCCCGGTGGTGGCGGTCGTCCTGGCGGCGGCTTCGGCGGACCCCGCGGTGGCCGCGGCGGTCGCGGTTCCACCCAGGGCGCCTTCGGGCGCGGCGGCGGCGCCCCGCGGGGACGCAAGTCCAAGCGGGCCAAGCGCCAGGAGTTCGAGCAGCAGAGCGCGCCGTCGATCGGCGGTGTCATCGTCCCGCGCGGTGACGGCTCCACCCCGGTGCGCGTGCGCCAGGGGGCCACGCTCACGGACCTGGCCGAGAAGATCAACGCCAACCCCGCGGCGCTGGTGACCGTCCTGTTCCATCTCGGCGAGATGGCCACGGCCACCCAGTCCCTCGACGAGGACACCTTCGCCCTCCTGGGCGCCGAGCTGGGCTACAACGTCCAGATCGTCTCGCCCGAGGACGAGGACCGCGAGCTCCTGGAGTCCTTCGACATCGACCTCGAGCCCGACGAGGACGACGCCAACCTCGTGCCCCGGCCCCCGGTGGTCACGGTCATGGGTCACGTCGACCACGGTAAGACCAAGCTGCTGGACGCCATCCGCTCCACCGACGTCGTCGCCGGTGAGGCCGGGGGCATCACCCAGTCCATCGGTGCCTACCAGGTGCGCGTCAACCTGAACGACGAGGAGCGCCCGATCACCTTCATCGACACCCCCGGTCACGAGGCCTTCACGGCCATGCGTGCCCGCGGTGCCGAGGTGACCGACATCGCCATCCTCGTCGTGGCCGCCGACGACGGCGTCATGCCTCAGACCGTTGAGGCCCTCAACCATGCCCAGGCGGCCAACGTGCCGATCGTCGTGGCGGTCAACAAGATCGACAAGGAGGGCGCCAACCCGGACAAGATCCGTGGCCAGCTCACCGAGTACGGTCTGGTCCCCGAGGAGTACGGCGGCGACACGATGTTCGTGAACATCTCCGCCAAGCAGCGTCTCCACATCGATGAGCTCCTCGAGGCCGTCCTGCTGACCGCGGACGCCGCCCTGGACCTGCGGGCCAACCCGGACACCGAGGCCCGCGGCGTCACCATCGAGGCCAAGCTAGACAAGGGCCGCGGCGCCGTGAGCACCATCCTGGTCGAGCGCGGCACGCTGCGGGTCGGTGACCCGATCGTGGCCGGAAGCGCCTACGGGCGCGTGCGCGCCATGTTCAACGAGCACGGGGAGAACCTCACCGAGGCCGGCCCCGCCCGCCCGGCCCTGGTCCTGGGACTGACGAACGTGCCCAGCGCCGGTGACTCCTTCATCGTCGCCCCCGACGACCGCACGGCCCGCCAGATCGCCGACAAGCGTGAGGCCGCCGAGCGCGCCGCCCTGCTGGCCAAGCGCCGCAAGCGGGTCTCCCTGGAGAACCTCACCGACGTCCTCAAGGAGGGCAAGGTCGATACCCTCAACCTCATCCTCAAGGGCGACAGCTCGGGTGCGGTCGAGGCCCTCGAGGACTCCCTGCTCAAGATCGACGTCGGCGAGGAGGTCGCCCTGCGCGTCATCCACCGCGGCGTGGGCGCCATCACGCAGAACGACGTCAACCTGGCCACGGTGGACTCCGCAGTCATCATCGGCTTCAACGTCCGGCCCGCCGAGCGGGTCTCGGAGATCGCCGACCGCGAGGGCGTCGACATGAAGTTCTACTCGGTCATCTACAACGCGATCGAGGACGTCGAGGCCGCCATGAAGGGCATGCTCAAGCCCGTCTACGAGGAGGTCGAGCTCGGAACCGCCGAGATCCGGCAGATCTTCCGCTCCTCGAAGTTCGGATCCATCGCCGGCTCCATCGTCCGCTCGGGCATCATCAAGCGGGGCACCAAGGCCCGCCTGGTGCGCGACGGCGTCGTCATCAACGGCGATCTGTCCATCGAGACGCTGCGCCGCGAGAAGGACGACGTCACCGAGGTCCGCGAGGGCTACGAGTGCGGTATCAACCTGGGCTTCAAGGACCTCGCCGAGGGCGACGTCATCGAGACCTGGGAGATGCGCGAGAAGCCTCGCGACTGAGAACGACCACGTTCATCAACGGTGGCCGGCCACCCCATTGCGGGGTGGCCGGCCACCGTATCAGACGGACCCGCATCGCCTTGCCCGCGAGAATCGGCGGGTGGGGCGATGAGTGTCAGATGCGCGCGTTGACGTCCTGGTACCCGGAGTCCTCACGGGTTCCGCCCATGCCGTCACCGACCTCGCTGTAGTGACGAATCAACGTCACCGACCGGACCCACTTAATCATCTTGTAACCGTGGCTCGTCTCGCAGCGCAGGCGCAGCGGAGCACCGAACATGCCCGACAGCGGCGCGTCATTGCGGCCCCAGGCCAGGATCGTGTCATCCTCAAGGGCCATGTCCAGAGGCAGGCACGTGTAGTACGGCTCGACCGGACGCCCGTCGTGCATGTGCTGGGCCATGCCGAAGGACTCGAACATCACCCAGCCGGCCTCGGGATCGATCTGACCGACCTGCGCGAGCAGGTCCCGTACACGGATCCCCGTCCACTTGGCGATCCCCGTCCAGCCCTGCATGCAGGTGTGCATGGTGATCTGGGACTGGCTGGAGATCGCCTTGAGCTCCGCCAGGGAGAAGGACGCCGGCGCCGAGACCATGCCACCCACCTCGAGGCGGAAGTCGGCGAAGTCATTCGCCGCCAGCTCCTGGTACTCCGGAGACTCCTCCCGTGAGGGGGTGCGGGTGTTGACCCAGTGGAACGTGGAGATGTCCTTCTCCGTCCAGGGCTTCTTAGCGGCCTGCTGAGAACTGAAGCGGTCCACCGTGAGGCGGCGGATCCCCCGCGTGGCGTCCCACAGGATCCGCTGGCTGCGACGGGTGTCCGTCAGCGTCCAGTAGGACATGGCGATCCACAGCGCCACCACGACGACGATCGTCCCGATCACGGTGACGTAGGCCTGACCCACCCGACTCGGGTCGTAGTAGCCGAAGACGATGTGGGTGAGGTTGTGAGGAGCGTGCACGATGAACACCAGGCCCACGTGAACGATGGCGAAGCCCAGGTAGATGAACATGCCGATCAGGTGCAGGGATCGGGCGGCCTGGCGGCCACCGAACATCTTGGCGTACCAGGGGAAGCGTCCCACGACGGCGGGTGACATGACCGGTCCCGTGACGATCATCAGCGGAGCGGCGATGAAGACGATGAAGAAGTACCCCAGCTGCTGGAGGCTGTCGTAGGGGGTGAAGTCGCACAAGGACGGGGTGCGCAGGTGCGCGTAGGTCAGCAGGGAGTCCCAGGCGTCGGGCAGGATCTGCCACGTGGTGGGAACCAGACGGTGCCACGCCCCGGTGCCCACGAGGAAGGCGACGTAGATGACGCCGTTGAGCAGCCAGAAGCTGGTGGCCACCCCGTGCCAGGCGCGCCCCAGCCCGATCTTGGCCCGGCCGGGCAGGGACAGCAGGGGAGAGAGGTCACGCTGATCGTCCCGGGCGGTGAAGGCCCCCTCTTCGAGGGGCACCTTGTCCTTGGTGAACCGGATCCACTCTGATCCGGGCTCGCACTGGTCCTTGAAGTAGAAGCGCGGGTGCGAGGCGATGATCTCAATCCCGGAGCGGAGGAGCACGCCCATGAGGAGGAAGTTGATGAAGTGGGTGACGCGCAGCCAGAGCGGGAAGGTCTCAGTGTCCACGCACTGCTGGGCGACGTCGTTGGCGGTCTGTGCGGCTAGAGGCAGAAAGGACATCATCGTGCCTTACAAACGGGGTGACAAATCTTCCGTGTAAACCATTGTACTGCTGTTTGCCGGTTCTATACAGGGGGTGATGACAAGGTGTCGCGATCGGGGTGCGATGCGGCGGAGAAGGAGTTAAGTCAGCCTTCCATAAATAAGAAACAATGGGCTGATTTAAATCGACGAAGCTCTGGTTGTCAGGTCGTTCCACGCGTTGAATACCGACGGAGAGAATCTGAGGAAATGGGACCGATCAGTCGTTATATCGACGGAGAAGTCCCGGTTCCTTCCCCCACAAAGCTCTGCAAGGCTTGTACGGTGGCTGTGACGACGCGGAAGACATCCGCCGTCTCCTGAGATACACGGAGGTAATCTCATGTCATCCGCTGCCACGACTGAGGGGGCGGCCTCCCGACGCGCTCGCCTCATCGGCAAGGGGTGGATCCAGGGCGTCGCCCTGGTCATGCTCTTCGGATTCACTGTCATGGGCCTGCTGGCCTACCGCACCTACACCAATTCCATGCCTCAGCCGCAGAAGGTGGTCACCGAGAGCGGCGAGACCCTGTTCACGACGCAGGACATCACCGAGGGGCAGAAGCTCTTCCAGGCCAGGGGTCTCATGGAGTACGGCTCCATCCTGGGGCACGGCGGCTACCTTGGTCCGGACTTCACCGCCGAGTACCTTCGCATGGAGGCCACGAGCGTCAAGAAGCAGCTCGCCGCCCAGGGGGTCGCCGACCCGGCGGCCGCCACCAAGGAGATGATGCGGGCCAACCGCTACGACCCCTCCACGGGAACCCTGGTGTGGACCGATGAGCAGGTCAAGGCCTACAACGAGGCCGTCGACCACTACACCACGATGTTCGGGCCCGACGCCCACAGCCACGGCCTCAAGCCGGATCTCATCACCGACCCCGTCCAGGTCAAGCAGGTGACGGCCTTCTTCGGCTGGACCGCCTGGGGGTCGTCCGCACAGCGACCCGGCCACGACTACTCGTACACGAACAACTGGCCCGCCGAGTCCCTGGTCGGCAACGCACCCACCGGTGACCTCATGATCTGGTCGGTCCTGTCACTGATCGTCCTCATCGGCGGAACCGGGGTCATGTTCGCCATCTACGGCCGCTGGAGCCAGAAGATCGGCTGGCACTCCGAGGAAGCGCCGGCCCTGTCCTTCCGGCAGCCCGAGGAGGTCGGACTGACCAAGTCGCAGCGGGTGGTGGCCTGGTACGTCTTCACCATCGCCGCCCTGTTCCTCGTCCAGACGCTCCTGGGGGCCCTGGCCGAGCACTACCGGGCCGACGTGCTGTCCTTCTTCGGCTTCGACCTGGGCCGGCTCCTGCCCTTCTCCCTGGCCCGCACCTGGCACGTCCAGCTCTCCTTGTTCTGGACCGCCATCGGGCTGCTCGCGGCCGGCCTGTTCCTGACCCCGTTCATCGCCAGGCGCGAGCCGAAGAAGCAGCACGTGCTGGTGTGGACCCTGTTCATCGCCGCCACGGTCGTCGTGGTCCTGTCCTGCCTGGCGGAGGGGGCCAGCCAGCACGGCCTGAGCTGGGCCAAGGGACCGCTGTTCGCCCAGCAGTGGGAGTACCTCGACCTGCCCTTCGTCTTCCAGGTGCTGTTGACCCTGGCCCTGTTCGTCTGGGTGTTCATCATCTGGCGCGCCATGCGCTCGCGCCTGAGCAACGAGCACGTGGCCAACATGCCCTGGTTGTTCATGTTCGCGGCCCTGGCGATCCCCGCCTTCTACGCCGTGGGGATGATGGCGCGCACCGGAACCCACGTGACCGTCGCCGAGTTCTGGCGCTTCTGGGTGGTGCACCTGTGGGTCGAGGACTTCCTCGAGCTGTTCACCACCGTCATGGTCGCCTACGTCTTCGTCCTGCTGGGCGTTGTCCGCGAGAGGATCGCACTGGGCATCATCTTCATGGACATCATCCTGTACTCCGCCGGCGGCGTCATCGGCACCATGCACCACCTCTACTTCTCCGGCACGCCGGTGGAGCACATGGCCCTGGGCGCCTTCTTCTCAGCCGCCGAGGTGATCCCCCTGACCTTCCTGACGGTGGAGGCCTGGGCCTTCATGCAGCTGGGCGCCAACCGCCACGGCAAGGAGGCCGGTCCCTTCCCGCACCGCTGGGCCGTTATGTTCCTCATGGCTGTCGGCTTCTGGAACTTCCTGGGGGCCGGTGTCTTCGGCTTCCTGGTCAACCTGCCCATCGTGTCCTACTACGAGATCGGGACCGCGCTGACGGCCAACCACGCTCACGCCTCCATGATGGGCGTGTACGGCTTCATGGCGCTGGCGCTGGGGATGTTCGCCCTGCGCTACCTGGTGCCGGCCGATAAGTGGCCCGAGAAGCTCGCCAAGACCTCCTTCTGGAGCCTCAACATCGGTCTGGCCTGGATGTGCTTCGCCACCCTGCTGCCGCTGGGCATCCTCCAGCTGCGCTACTCGGTGAGCACGGGCTACTTCGAGGCCCGCCAGCTCACGTACGTCACCAACTCGGTCAACACGATCATTGAGTGGGGGCGGATGCCTGGAGACCTCATCTTCATCCTCGGCGGAGTCCTGCCCTACCTCTACATCGCCTTCCTGGGACTGAGGAACTGGCGTCGAGGGCGGACGGTGGACTCCTTCGCCGAGGATGCCCTCTACGAGGAGATCCAGGGTGGGCGCAAGGCCTGGCGCGGTGAGCGCGCGGAGCTGAACGACTGATGGACTCACCCGACCTGAGCGTGTGGCTCATCGCCGCCTACGCGCTCATCATGCTGGCTGCTGCGTGGGCCGTGGACGTCCTCGGCTCGCGCAGCGCCCGGCACTCCATGTCCTGGCGGCACTCGGACTTCATGTACCACGACGACGTCGACGGCTGGAGGTGCCACGAGGACCAGTGGCTGTGGCCCACCGCCTTCGACCCGGACAAGCGCGTCATCCGCTATGAGGGTGCCCATGCCATCTGCGGGCGCTGCCCGTCCAAGGACAGCTGCTCGCCCACCCCCGGCCCACGGGAGATCACCCGGCCCGTCGACCCGTGGCCCTACTCCGACGCCGGACGCTTCCACCGCGGCGTGGGCCTGGTCATCGCCTGCGTCGGTGTCTTCATCCCGGTGCTGCTCATGGTGGCCTTTCACGCCGCCGGCGACCTCATCGTCCTGGGCACGACGACCGTCGTCGTCATCGTGGCCGGAGTCCTGCCGCTGGCCCGTCACCTGTGGAGCACGCCCGACAATGCGCCGGCCCACCTGCCCCATGTCGGCTCGCAGGAGTACCAGGAGGCGGAGGAGGCCCGTCGCTCATCGGGCACCGGGCCGGTTCCCGTGTCGATCGGCGAACGCCCCTCGGGATACCGCTCAGTGCGTGAGGCGGCCGAGGCGATCGCTGCCGCTCAGGCGCGTGCGTCCGCCACGGGGCGCACCGTGCATGTCTCCTTCCTCGCCGACTCCGACGGCGCCGGGAAGGCGGGAGGGAGTGTCGCCTCCGCGGAGCCCGAGCTGCGTCGCGTCACCGCCCTGCGCACCCGCAAGCGGGTCCCGACCGTCAGTGCCGAGCTCGGGTCGGATGGAACCCGCGGCGGGGCCCGGCGCTCATGGTCCTCGGCGTGGAACGAGGCCACCGACACCACACGCAGATGATTCGGGCCCAGCCCTGAGCCACGTCGACTTACCTTCCCGAAGGACCCTTCATGACTACCACCACCACCGCCATTGCGGCCCTGGCCGTCCTCGTCCTGCTTGTCCTGGCCCTCTCGCTCAAGATCATCACCCAGTACGAGCGGGGCATCGTGTTCAGGTTGGGGCGCCTGCGACCTGTCTACGACCCCGGCCTGCACCTGGTCGTTCCCTTCCTCGAGCGCCTGGTGCGGGTCGACACCCGCGTGGTCACCCTGACCATCCCGCCCCAGGAGGTCATCACGGAGGACAACGTGCCGGCGCGCGTCAACGCCGTCGTCCTGTTCAACGTCACTGACCCGGTCAAGGCCGTCATGGCGGTGGAGAACTACGCGATCGCCACCTCCCAGATCGCGCAGACCACTTTGAGGTCCGTCCTCGGCCGGGTTGACCTGGACACCGTGCTCGCCCACCGCAGCGCCCTGAACGCCGACCTGCGAGACATCATCGAGAAGCTCACCGAGCCCTGGGGCGTGGAGGTCAGTGTCGTCGAGATCAAGGACGTTGAGATTCCCGAGCAGATGCAGCGGGCCATGGCTCGTGGGGCTGAGGCCGAGCGTGAACGCCGCGCCAAGATCATCAACGCCCGTGGTGAGCTCCAGGCCTCCGAGGAGCTGCGTCAGGCGGCCGACACACTTTCGAAGTCACCGGCCTCTCTCCAGCTGCGCTACCTGCAGACCCTCCTGGAGCTCGGCGCCGACCAGAACTCCACGGTCGTCTTCCCCCTGCCAATGGACATCATCGGACCGCTCCTGGAGCGCTTCGGTCCTCAGAGCGGCCTGCCGGAGGCTAACGAGGGCGAGGGCGGCGAAGGAGCTGGCGCACCGCGTCACCGATGAAGACTGCGACCGCCGCCCACACCAGGACCATGGCCGCCCATCGGGCCGGCGGGATCCGCTCGTGGAAGGCGCCCCAGGCCAGCAGGAACTGGATGGTCGGGGCGATGTACTGTCCCATCCCGACCACGGACAACGGCACGCGCCTGGTCCCGGCGGCGAAGAGCAGCAGGGGCACGGCCGTGACCGGGCCGGCTACCACGAGCAGCGCCAGGATCCACCACCCTTGATCGGGGGCCTGCCAGGCCGACTGACCCTGCCAGGCCAGGTGGCCCAGGTAGGCGAGCGCGATGGGAGTCACGACGGCGCTTTCCACCGTCAGCCCGGTCAGAGCGTCCACGTCGGGCCCGAGCTGCTTCTTGACCAGCCCGTACAGGGCGAAGGAGAAGGCCAGCGCCAGGGAGATCCACGGCAGCGAGCCCTGCAGCACCACGAGGAGGGCCACTCCAGCGCCCGCCAGCGCGATTGAGACCCGGTGAGCGGGGCGCAACCGCTCATGCAGCACCAGCGAGGCCAGGGCCACCGTCACCAGCGGGTTGATGAAGTAGCCCAGGGCGGCGTCGGCCGTGCGCGCGCTGTTGACGCCGTAGACGTAGACGAGCCAGTTGACTGAGACCAGCAGCCCGCAGACGGCCAGCATCCCCAGCAGGCGCGGCGAGCGCACCACGTGAACCAGCTGCGCCCAGCGGCGCCGCAGGGCGATGAGCGTCAGGCAGGAGACGAGCGTCCAGAGGATCCGGTGACCGATGATCTCCACACTGCCGGCGGCCGAGAGGAGGTGGAAGTAGAGGGGGAAGACGCCCCACAGGGTGTAGCAGCCGATGACCAGAGCCATCCCAGTGCTATCGAGCGTCCCTGACGCCGAGGTCGCCGCGGCCTCAGGAAGGGCCGGTGGCGTAGCGGTGGGGCCGTCTTTCGAGGAGGATGCACCGGGGGAGGAGCTCATTGTGATCTGTTCCTGATCCGTTCGCGCTCGGGGATGGCTGCGGTGACCGTGTCGCCGCTCCGCGTAGCATAGTGAGGCGCACTGGACCGCCTCGGAAGGGTCCGCTCTTTCGCGGGTGAGGACGGCGCGCCGATCGGTCCCGATCGCTCAGCCCCGGGCCTGACAGGCCCGGACCCCGCACGTGAAGGAGCCCCGCCATGGCCGACGCCGCCCGCGCCCGCAAGGTCGCCGACCGCATTCATGAGACTGTCGCCCGCCTCCTTCAAGGGCGCATCAAGGACCCGCGCCTGGGCTTCGTCACCGTCACCGACGTCCGTGTCACCGGCGACCTCCAGCAGGCCACCGTGTTCTACACCGTCTACGGCAGCGATGAGGAGCGGGAGGAGACGGCCAAGGCGCTGCGCTCAGCCAAGGGACTCATCCGCTCCGAGGTTGGTAAGGCCCTCGGCATCCGCCTGACTCCTTCACTGTCCTTCCAGCTCGATGCCCTCCCCACCACCGCCAAGACCCTCGAGGACGCCCTGGCCCAGGCCAGGGTGCGTGACGCCCAGATCGCCAAGGTCGCCGAGGGAGCCACCTACGCCGGTGACGCCGACCCCTACCGCCACGATGAGGAGGATGAGGAGGCCGGGGACGGCGACCCCCAGGCCGAGGAGGCCGGCCAGGAGCCCGCAACGGACGCCGAGGACCGGTGAAGGCCTCTGAGCGGGCCGAGCCCGTGGAGCGGACCGGCCGCCATAGTGGCCCCGACCGCGCACGTCGTCGCCCCGATGTCCCCCGCGGCGCGGTCACGGCGGCCGACGGGATCCTCGTGGTGGACAAGCCCCAAGGGCTGACCAGCCACGACGTCGTCGGCGCCACCCGCCGCCTGGCCGCTACCCGCAAGGTGGGGCACGCCGGCACCCTCGACCCCATGGCCACCGGGCTGCTGCTGCTGGGCATCGGGCGCGCCACCCGCTTCCTCACCTACCTGGTGGGGGCCGACAAGACCTACGAGGCCACCGTTCGCCTCGGGGTGGAGACCACGACGGAGGACGCTGACGGGCAGATCGTCGCAGCCCGCGGCTGCCGGCCCTCGGACCTGCCCGAGGGCCGCCTCCGGGAGGTGCTGACAGCCCTGACCGGACCAATCCAGCAGGTGCCCAGTGCGGTCTCCGCCATCAAGGTCGACGGCGTGCGAGCCCACCAACGCGTCCGTGACGGTCAGGACGTCGAGCTGCAGGCCAGGCCCGTCACCATCCACGAGCTGAGACTGACCGCAGAGCCCCGGAAGGCGATCGTCGAAGCCGACGGCGCCCTCAGCGACGGCCCGGACGCAGCGGAGGCCGTCGACATCGACATCCTCGTCTCCTGCTCGTCGGGCACCTACGTGCGCGCCCTGGCCCGGGACCTGGGCCGGGCGCTGGGCTGCGGGGCTCATCTGACCGCGTTGCGGCGCACCGCAGTGGGCCCCTTCGACATCGACGAGGCCCACACCCTGGCGGACCTGTCCGCCCAGGTTGAGACCGACGCCTCCATCCCTGAGCCTCACGGGGTCACCACGCTCCCGCTGGAGGAGGTCGCCCGGCGCTGCTTCGAGCGCCTGAGCCTGACCGAGGACGAGGCGCGCGCACTGCGCTACGGACAGCCCCTTGACGCCGAGGTCCTGGAGAGGGCTGAGGCACCCGAGGGCCGGCGGCTGCAGGCCTCTGCGAAGACGGCCGAGCAGTGCGTCGTCGCCGGATTCGCCCCCGGTGGGCGCCTCGTGGCACTGTTGAGGCACCAGGGCCCACGTGCGCGCCCGGTACTGGTCCTGGACCCGGCCTGAGACGCGCACCCGGGCCGCCGGCCCGTCCGGCGAAAGCACACCCGATGAGCACCTTTGCGTGAGGAGACATGATGAGCCAGACCGGAGGATGCCGCTGCGGATGCGGCGGGCACGGCAAGCGCAACGAGCAGGACGAGCGGGCCGCCGCGCCCGCAGTCGCCCAGCCGGTGGGTGAGGGATACCGGCCCGAGCCCGCGCAGACCTCCCCGGAGGTCGTCGACGCCGTCGCCATCGCCTCAGCGGTGACGACGGCCCTGGGAGCGGGAGCGCCGCAGGGCGTCACCCCCGGGCACAAGGCCGGTAACCTGCTGGGCCTGCGTGATGTCTCCGCCTCCGCCTCGGGTGGTGGCGGTTGCGGCTGCGGAGGCCACTGACGCCGCCCCGTCACACGCTGTGGCGCTGGAGGGCCTCGGTGACCGTCGTCAGGCGTGCGGGGCCGTCAGCCTCCTCGTATCGTCCCAGGAGCAGGTCCTCCGTGATCTGCCCGTCCACGAGCACCAGGACACGGTCGGCCCGGGCCGCCACCTGGGAGTCGTGGGTGACCATGACCAGAGTCGTCCCCGAGGCGTGAATCTCCCCGAGCAGGTCGAGGATCTGCAGCGCGGTGGCGGAGTTGAGCGCTCCGGTGGGTTCGTCGGCGAAGACGATCCCGGGGTCGTTGATGAGGGCCCGGCAGATGCCGGCGCGCTGCAGCTGGCCTCCGGAGACCTCGGTGACGCCGCTGGTGGCCAGCTCGGCGATCCCCATGCGCTCCATGAGCTCCTCTCCACGCGCCGTGACCTCGGAGCGCGGACGCAGGCCCGCCAGGAACCCGGGCAGGACGATGTTGTCCAGCAGGCACAGGGTGGTCATGAGGTGCGCCTGTTGGAAGACGAATCCGAAACGCGTCAGTCGCAGCGCCGCCAGCTCCTTCTCACTCAGGCTCGTGATCTCCTGGCCGCCCAGGAGTACCGAGCCGGCGTCGGGCTGGTCCATACCGCTCAGGCAGTGCAGAAGGGTGGATTTCCCGGACCCAGAGGGCCCCATGATGGCGACGAACTGCCCCCGCTCGACATCCAGGTCGAGGTCTCGCAGGACGGGGGAGTGGTAGCTCTTGGACAGGTGCTGGGCCCGCAGGACCGGTTGCCCGGCTCCCACGGGGACGGCCGGTCCCGCGGCTGCTGATCCGGTGCGCCATGGGGAACGCGATGGGGTGGAGGCACGCATTCTGTCTCTCCTTACTCGCCGGTGCTCAGGGTCATGGTCAGGGGCATGGTGCGTAGGCGTCTGAGGGCCAGGGCGACAGCGCCGACGACGGTGGCCAGCAGTGCCCCTGGTAGGACGAGTCCCACCAGCCACCAGTTGGGCAGGAGCTGAAGGTCGGGGGCTCCGCGTGAGGCCATGACCGCCCCGATCGCGGGGCTGCCCAGAGTGGAGGCCCCCAGGAGCCCTAAGGCGGTCCCCACCAGCGCCAGGAGGCCGAAACGGATGAGGTACTGCCCCGCAACGGCCCGCCTGGTGCACCCCAGCGCCATCAGGGTGCCGATCTGAGGCCGCTCCCGCGAGACGATGAGGACGGTGAACAGCACCGTGATGAGGAAGGACAGCCCCAGCGCAATGGCGCAGGCCAGCGTGGTGACGACGCGGACCTGGGAGCCGGTGGCCCCGAAGAACTGGGCGGCATACTGATTCATGCTGACCGCCTGGATCCCCGGGTACTCGCCGCTCAGCTGCTTGGCGAGGGCGCTGGCCTGCTGAGTGGAGCCGGCGTCGGCGTAGACGATCTGCCACAGTGCGGGGGCGCCGTCGTCGAAGGTGGCCTTGGCGGTATGCCCGTTGTTGGTGATGTCCTGGTAGACACCCGTGACCGTCAGGTCCTTGTCACCGTCGGCGGTCCGGACGGTGACCGTGGCGCCCTCCTTGGCGCCCGTGTCCTGGGCCTGGCTGAAGGACAGGGCGATCTCGTCGTCGGTGGTGGGGGCGCGCCCGGAGAGGTACTCCATGGGGAAGGCCTCATGATCCCCGATATCAATGAGCGCCGTCTCCGAGCCGCCGGCGGCAGTGGACATCTTGTAGCTGCGGCGCAGCATCGTGGTGTGCCGGGTGACGCGGGGGTCGGAGTCGACGGCCTTCTCCACGGCGGCCAGGTCCTGGACCCCGGTGCGCACGTCGATACGCAGGTCGGCCCGACCGGCCCCCAGGTAGGTGGCCACACGTGGGTCGCTCAGAGTCGAGGAGACATTCATCGGCAGCACCATGGTGAAGGTGCACAGCGCCAGGACACCGAGCATCAGGGCGTTGGAGGGGCGCAGTGCCTCGCGCGCCCCGAGCCACACCTGAACCGGAAGGCGGCGAAGGGTGGTCAGTCTCCAGCGCTGCCGGCGTGGGCGCAGGGAGGCGCTGGTGCCGCTGCGCAGAGCCTCGATGGCCGAGATGCGGCCGATGCGCCGCAGAGCCAACCAGGTGAAGCCGATGACTCCGAGCGCCAGAACCAGAACCGTGAGGATCGGCAGCCCCACGCTCCACAGGGTTGTCGCGGGCCGACCCAGATAGAGGGTCGTCGGGGCCTCCAGGGCGGTGGCCAGGGGCTGGCCGGCTACGTAGCCCAGGGCCGCCCCCAGCGCCGACAGGGCCAGGTACTTGGCCACGTAGAGGCGGCGTATCCGCCTCAGTGGCGCCCCGATGGCCTTGAGCACGGCGATCTGGGCCAGGTCCGTCTCGACGGCCGCCAGCACGGTGTAGCGCAGGGCGAGGACGGCGACAACCGCCAGAATGACAGCCACCACCAGGGCCACTGCCACGATGAGCATGGCGTTGAGTGAGTTCATGAGCTGGATCATCGAGGCGCTGACGTTGATGCCGTTACTGGGCAGACCCGCCTCCTTGTAGGCGTCGATGACGCCGCCGGGACGGGCGGAGTCGGTCAGGCTCATCTCAATGAGGTACTCGGGCTCGGTGATCTGCTGCTCCAGGGTGGAGAAGTCCTCGGGCGAGACCACCAGGCGCTTGGAGGGGATCATGGCGGCATTCATCTGGGCGTCGCGTGCGAATCCCACGACGGTCAGGGTCGTGGTCCTGCCGGCGCTGCTGACGGTCACGGTGTCGCCGACATCGGCGCTGTTGATCGCCCGGTAGTGGATCGGCAGCACCACCTCTCCCGGCCCCGGGCTGACGGGTTCGCCGTCGTCGTCGAGCAGGAGGTCGAGGTGCTTGGGAGAGGTGACGAAGGCGGGCTCGTTGTAGGACTCGGACTGGTTGACGCCGTTGATGGACAGCTCCTGGCGCGCTACCGGAAGGGTCTTGATGACCTCGTGGTCGGTGACGTCGCTGCGCGCCTGCGCCCACGTCTCGATCGCCTGCCGGTCGCGGTCTTCAATACGGCCGGAGTGCATCTGCACCAGGTCCGGCAGCTTGGCCCGCTGCGAGAGCCGGTGCGTGGCCGACAGGCTGTCCACCACCAGGGACGTCCCGGCCGACATCAGTGTGGCCGCCAGGGCGATGAGGGCGGTCAGGGTGGCGGCCACGACGGCGCCGCGCGCCAGGTCCGCCTTGAGAAGTCGCATCAGCATGACAGCAGCCTCCTTGGAGTCTGTCCTCGGTCTTGCGGGCTCTTTCCCGGATGAGGGATTCCCAGGTGAGGGAACGGTTCTCGACGCTAATCGACTGACGGTCGGTATCGAGAATAGACTGACGGTCGAAACGCGTCAAGGCGTGTCGAGGGCGGCTGGTTCGCATCCGGCCGCGCCCCCGTGGCAGGGTTGTCCCGCGCACGCACCTCTCCCGACCCGGCGGGGTGGGCGGGGGCGTGTGGATGCGGATGAAGACAGGGGCGCGGTGCGCCCACGGGCCGATGAGAGCAGGAACAGCGACAGTGGAGGTCTGGTACGGCGCCGAGCAGGTGCCAGCGAGCCTGAGCGCTCCGGGAGGGCCGGGCGCCGTGGTCACGATGGGCGTCTTTGACGGCGTCCACCGCGGGCATCAGGCGGTCCTGGGGCGCGTCGTCGAGCTCTCCCGTGAGCTCGCCCATGGCGACCGGCGGCCCCTGGCCGTCGCGGTCACCTTCGACCCCCACCCCCGTAGCGTCCACCAGCCCGAGGCCGACCTGCCCCTCATCGCCTCCCTGACCGACCGCCTGGCCTCTCTCAAGGATCTCGGTCTCGACGCGGTCCTGGTCATCACCTACACCCTCGACTTCGCCGCCCAGAGCCCGCAGGACTTCGTGCGCACCTGGCTGGAGGAGCTGCTCGGGGCCCGCGCGGTCGTCGTCGGCGACGACGTCCGCTTCGGTCGGCGCAACTCCGGGGACGCCGCCACTTTGGAGCAGATCGGTCGCGAGGACGGCTTCGAGGTGGAGATCGTCTCCACCATCCGCTCCGACGAGGGGCGTCGCTGGTCCTCGACGTGGATCCGCCAGTGCCTCAAGGACGGGAACATGGGGCAGGTCAGCCGGGTCCTGGGCCGTCCCCACCGGCTGCGCGGCGTCGTCGTGCGAGGTCTGCGCCGCGGCCGCGAGCTCGGGTTCCCCACCGCCAACCTGGAGGCCGCCACCGCCGGTGTCGTGCCGCCCGACGGGGTCTACGCCGGCTGGCTGATTCGCGGCTGCGCAGACGAAGGCGATGTCCAGCGGCTGCCCGCCGCCATCTCGATCGGCACCAATCCCACCTTCGACGACGTCCCCCAGCGCACGGTCGAGGCTCATGTCCTGGGGCGAGCCGACCTCAATCTCTATGGCGAGGAGGTGGGGGTCGAGCTCGTCGAGCGCCTGCGCCCCATGCTCGCCTTCGATGGGCTCGACGCTCTCCTGGTGCAGATGCGCGCCGATATCGAGGACACCGCCCGGATTCTGGGAGTCCCGGTCCCCGAGCCGATCCGTCCCGAGGACGTCACCGCGCAGTAGCTCCGGTGTGTGCGTCGAGCCTTCGGGGAGGCGCTCGCCGTCGGAGCCTGACCGTCGCATCCCGCTTCCGCCCCGGAACTGTGCCGGTTCGCACAGCCTCTGGCGTGATCGGAGGCAAGCGGCGCTGGTAAGGTTGGCGGGCCGTCGATCGGCCACGGATACCTCATGCCCGGGAGAACCTGCCCCGGCGCTCCGTGCAACGAGACCCGAAGGAGTCCGCATGTCGGTTACCGCAGAGCGCAAGCAAGAGATCATCGCCGAGTACGCCACCCACGAGGGTGACACGGGCTCCCCGGAGGTCCAGGTCGCCATCCTCACCGAGCGCATCTCCAACCTCACCGAGCACTTCAAGGGCCACACCCACGACCACCACTCGCGTCGCGGCCTCTACCTGCTCATTGGTAAGCGCCGTCGCCTGCTCGACTACCTCATGAAGGAGGACATCGAGCGCTACCGTGCTCTCATCGCCCGCCTCGGCATCCGCCGCTGAGCGGGCTGACAGCCTTGAGCCGTGCGGCCCGGCCCCCTGGAGGGGAGCCGGGCCGCACGGCGTTTCCGGGCCGCCTCGCCCGCGCTCAGAGCAGCGAGGTGTAGAGCGCCTTGATGTCCTCGCGGGTCGCGGGGCGCAGGACCGCTTTGTCCTGACGTTGGTCACCACTTTGTCACGATCGAGTAAGACCGGTCCAGGAAGTCGCCGGTTCCGCGCGTCCCATCTCACGTGGCATCCTGTGGCGCTGATCGGCATCACGGGGCCGCGCACGATAGAATCTGCGCGGCTGTGCCCTCGTGTACTCGCCGGCTCATCGATGCTCTCCCAGCGTGCGAGCCGGCCAGGAGTGTGCAGGTGGCGCAGTCCGCCCTCGGGAAGAGACCCGGGGAGCGGCCGGCCCCGTCGGTTTTCGGTGGTGGCCTCCGGAACCGTGCTCGCGCCGTCGGATCAAGGAGATCCGCGTATGGCAGCACTCGGCTCCGTGGGCCTCGATCGAAGGCCACGGACCCGGCACGACGATCGCGAGAAAGAGACTTCATGTTCATTGACGACCCCGAGGTCACCGCCGCCGAGGCAGTGATCGACAACGGCTCCTTCGGCAAGCGCGTGGTGCGCTTCGAGACGGGCCGCCTGGCCAAGCAGGCCGCTGGAAGCGCCATGGCCTACCTCGACGGTGAGACCGCCGTCCTGTCCGCCACCACCGTGGGCAAGCACCCCAAGGACCAGTTCGACTTCTTCCCCCTGACCGTGGATGTCGAGGAGCGCCAGTACGCCGCCGGCCGCATCCCCGGCTCCTTCTTCCGCCGCGAGGGCCGCGCCGGAACCGCCGCCATCCTGGCCTGCCGCCTCATCGACCGTCCGCTGCGCCCCTCCTTCGTCAAGGGCCTGCGCAACGAGGTCCAGGTCGTTGAGACCGTCCTGGCCATCCACCCCGACGACGACTACGACGTCCTGGCCATCAACGCCGCCTCGATGTCCACCCAGATCGCCGGCCTGCCCTTCTCCGGGCCCGTGGCCGGTACCCGCCTGGCCCTCATTGACGGGCACTGGGTGGCCTTCCCCCGTTACTCCGAGCAGCAGCGCGCCACCTTCCAGATGGTGGTGGCCGGCCGCGTCCTGGAGTCCGGCGATGTCGCCATCATGATGGTCGAGGCCGGCGCCACCGAGCACGCCTGGGAGCTCATCAACGCCGGGGCCGTGGCCCCCACCGAGGCCGTCGTCGCCGAGGGCCTGGAGGCCGCCAAGCCCCACATCAAGGCCCTGTGCGAGGCCCAGCTCGAGGTCGCCCAGCACGCCTCGAAGCCCACCGCCGAGTTCCCCCTCTACCTGGACTACTCCGACGAGCAGTACGACGCCGTGGAGAAGGCCGCCGAGGCCCACGGCCTGGCCGCCGCCATCGCCACCGAGGGCAAGCAGGCCCGCGACCTGGCCACCGACGCCGTGCGTGACGAGGTCCTGGCCGAGCTCGCCGAGTCCTTCCCCACCGAGGAGGACACCAAGGCCCTCAAGGCGGCCTTCCGCTCCGTGACCAAGAAGATCGTGCGCCACCGCACCCTCACCGAGGGCGTGCGCATGGACGGGCGCGGCCTGAAGGACATCCGCACCCTGGCCGCCGAGGTCGAGGTCCTTCCCCGCGTGCACGGCTCGGCCATCTTCGAGCGCGGCGAGACCCAGATCCTGGGCGTGACCACCCTCAACATGCTGCGCATGGAGCAGCAGGTGGACGACCTCTCCCCGGTCACCCACAAGCGCTACATGCACAACTACAACTTCCCGCCCTTCTCCACTGGTGAGACCGGCCGCGTGGGCGCCCCCAAGCGCCGCGAGATCGGCCACGGCAACCTGGCCGAGCGGGCCCTCGTGCCCGTCCTGCCCACCCGCGAGGACTTCCCCTACGCGATCCGCCAGGTCTCCGAAGCCCTGGGCTCCAACGGCTCGACCTCCATGGGCTCGGTGTGCGCCTCCACCCTGTCGCTGCTCAACGCCGGTGTGCCGCTGCGCGCGCCCGTGGCCGGTATCGCCATGGGCCTCATGCACGAGGTCATCGACGGTGAGACCAAGTGGGCCACCCTCACTGACATCCTCGGCTCCGAGGACGCCTTCGGGGACATGGACTTCAAGGTCGCCGGAACCCGTGACTTCATTACGGCCCTCCAGCTGGACACCAAGCTCGACGGCCTGCCCTCCGAGGTGCTGGCCGGCGCGCTCGGCCAGGCCCGCGACGCCCGCCTGTTCATCCTCGACGTCC
This sequence comes from Actinomyces sp. SKVG-SVH-4(1), assembly GCF_048514265.1. Lineage (NCBI taxonomy): Bacteria > Bacillati > Actinomycetota > Actinomycetes > Actinomycetales > Actinomycetaceae > Actinomyces > Actinomyces sp. SKVG-SVH-4(1). The sequence goes on from NZ_JBGEVE010000001.1 coordinate 382,168, forward strand.
TGGCCCAGGCCATCGACGCCCCCGACGAGATGGCCCCCACGGCCCCGCGTGTCCTGGCCGTGCGCATCCCGGTGGACAAGATCGGTGAGGTCATCGGCCCCAAGGGCAAGATGATTAACCAGATTCAGGAGGACACCGGGGCGGACCTGACGGTCGAGGACGACGGCACCGTCTACATCGGCGCCTCCGACGGCCCCTCGGCCGAGGCGGCCCGCGACGCCGTCAACGCCATCGCCAACCCGCAGATGCCCGAGATCGGCGAGCGCTTCGTGGGCACCGTGGTCAAGACCACGACCTTCGGCGCCTTCGTCTCGCTGACCCCCGGCAAGGACGGCCTGCTCCACATCTCCCAGATCCGCCGGCTCGTCGGTGGCAAGCGCGTGGAGAACGTCGAGGACGTTCTCAACGTGGGGGACAAGGTCCAGGTCGAGCTGGCCGAGATCGACCAGCGCGGCAAGCTGAGCCTGCACGCGGTCCTCACCGATGAGCAGCTCGCCGCCGAGGCCGAGGGCGAGGCCTCCCGTAAGGCCTCCCGTGAGGGCGGCTCGCGCCGCGAGGCCAAGGACGAGGACGGCGAGCAGCCGCGCCGCGAGCGTCGTCCGCGCCGTCGCCGCATGCGCAGCGCCGAGTCCTCCGAGGAGGAGTGAGACCCGTTCAGCGGCCCTAGCCGACTGACGCATCTCTCCGGTGTCCCCGTCCGGTCCTCTGGGTCGGGCGGGGACACCGTCGTCATCGGGCAGGGCGTTCGCTGCGCGCGGCAGGACGCGGCCGGGTGCGGGAACGACACCGGGCCCGCTCGCCCGCTAGTCTTCGCGGGTGACCAACCCAGACATGCGCGCCGGATCAGCCCGGCAGGCGGCCTCTCAGTCCTCCTCGACCCCCGCGACCGGGGAGTCCTCGAGCCCGACCGACTACGCCGAGGTGGATCTCGGGCGTGGGCGGCCCGGCCGTGACGGCACCGAGCTGACCCTGCACGACGACGGGGCTCTCACCCGCCGCTCGGTCCTGCCCGGTGGGGTGCGCGTCATCACCGAGTCCGTGCCAGGGCTACGCTCGGCCTCGATCGGCATGTGGTTCGGCGTCGGCAGCCGCGACGAGGTGCCCGGCCAGGAGGGCTCCACCCACTTCCTGGAGCACCTGCTGTTCAAGGGCACCGCCACGCGGGATGCCCACGACATCGCCGAGGCCTTCGACATGATCGGCGGGGAGTCCAACGCCGCCACCTCCAAGGAGCACACCTCCTACTACGCCCGCGTGCTCGCCCCTGACGGTATGCGGGCCCTCGACGTGCTCGCCGACATGGTGACCTCCTCCCTCCTGGAGCCCACCGACGTCGAGACCGAGCGCGGTGTCATCGTCTCCGAGCTGGCTGACGCCGCCGACGACCCCGCCGACGTCGCCCAGGAGGCCTTCGCCCGCGCCGCCTTCGGTGAGGACACGCCGCTGGGCCGACCCATCGGCGGCACCAACGAGACCGTCACCGCGGTGCCGCGCGACGCCGTGTGGGAGCACTACAAGCGCACCTACGCCTCCGACACCCTCGTGGTGGCCGCCGCCGGCGCTGTTGACCACAATGAGGTCTGCGAGCGGGTCCTGGCCGACCTGGCCGCGGCCGGCTGGGACGCCTCACCCGATGCCGTCCCGCGTGAGCGTCGCTTCGAGGTCGAGCCCTTCGCGCCCCTGGACGTCCACGACATCACTGTCCCGCGCGAGAGCGAGCAGAGCCACCTGTACCTGACCTGCCAGGGCATCGCCGTACGCGATGAGCGGCGCTGGGCCATGAGCGTGCTCACCACCATCCTGGGTGGGGGCATGTCCTCGCGCCTGTTCCAGGAGGTGCGCGAGAAGCGGGGCCTGGCCTACACCACCTACGCCTTCGACACCTCCTACGCCGGTGCCGGCGCCTTTGGGCTCTATGCGGGCTGCGCCCCCGGTGACGTCGATGAGGTGTGCGCCGTCATGATCGGCGAGTTTGAGAAGCTTGCCGAGTGCGGCGTCACCGAGCGGGAGATGATGCGTGCCCGCGGTCAGCTGCGCGGGGCCATGGTGCTTGGGGGAGAGGACTCCCTGGCGCGCATGGGTCGCCTGGGGCGGGCCGAGGTCGTTACCGGGCGCCTGCGCTCCATGGGGGAGAACCTGCGCCGCCTGGAGGCCGTCACCCCTGAGGAGGTCCGGGAGATGGCCGCCTGGCTGGTGGAGCAGAAGCGCGCCCGCATCCTCGTGGGTCCGGTTGGCTGACAGCTGCCGACAACCGATGGGGTCGATGGCCCGCTCATCGAACACCGCCGGAGCCAGAAGAGGGGCTGAGTGTCCAAATCGGTGACAAAGGCGCGGATCGCTCTCATCCAGCCGATGCGCAACCCCATGATTCCAAGGTTCTCCAGCCTGCGCTCTAAGAGATGGAGGTCCTTTGTATCCGAAATGGACACCAACAAGCTGATTCCAGTCGTCGGCCCCTGGTGCTGCTGGTCCGCGTGGGTCGGGTCTTCGCTCAGCGACGGAAGCCGAAGGCGGCACCGATGAGCTGATCGAAGGCGCGGTCCGGCAGGACTCGGCGCGCGGCGATGAGGGGCCCCGCCATGAAGCCCACGGCGTAGCGGGTCCGGGGGTGACGGGCGGTGACGATCCTGCCGACGGTGCGGGCGATGACCTCCGGCGGGGAGTAGTGCCGCTGGTTCGACTCGCTGCGCATGCCTCCAGCCACGTCTCGGATCTGGTCGGCGTAGGCACTGCCCTCGGCCGTTGCCTCCAGGTGCTCGGCGGCGATCGACCACCAGGCGGTGCGGATGCCGCCGGGCTCGACCACGACGACGTCAATCCCGAAAGGAGACAGTTCGATGCGTAGCGCGTCGCTCAGGGCCTCGACGGCGTACTTGGTGGCGTGGTACCAGCCGCCCAATGGTGTGGTCAGCCTCCCACCGATGGAGGAGATGTTGATGATGGTGCCCGAGCCCTGGATGCGCATGTGCGGGGTGATGAGTTGGGTGAGGCGCGCCAGACCGAAGACGTTGACCTCGAACTGGCGGCGGGCCTCATCGATCGGGACGTCCTCGATGGCGCCGTAGGAGCCGTAGCCGGCGTTGTTGACCAGGACGTCGATGCGTCCGGTCTCCTCCAGGATGCGGTTGACGCCGGAGCTCATGGAGGCGTCGTCGGTGACGTCCATGGCCAGCGGGCGGATGCCGTCGGCGGTCAGGGCCTGGAGACGGTCGGTACGACGGGCTGCGCCGTAGACGATGTAGCCCAGTGCCCGGAGCTTGTGGGCGGTGTCCTCGCCGATGCCGGAGGAGGCGCCGGTGACGAGGGCGACCCCGGTACCGGGCGCCTTGGAGAATGCCTGGGGCGCGGCGGCTGGTGCTTGCTCCGCGGTTGTAGTCACGAGCGGTTCCCTTTCTGATGATGTGGGAGTGCCTTCAGCATCCATCATGATTGGTGACTCTGTTCGGATCGACTCCCGGCTGCTCCCCCGTGGGGGACACATTCAGTCTCCCACCTGAGGCGGATCCCGAACGTCCAGGCGCTGGGCAACCGGAGTCGGTGTCGGGAGGCGGACGTGACCTCGTGGTGGGTGGGTGAGTCGCTAGGGTGGGGCCATGACGATTCGCGTAGCTGTTGTGGGCGCCGCCGGGCGCATGGGATCGACCGTCTGCCAGGCGGTCCAGGACGCCGAGGGTCTCGAGCTCGTGGCCCGCCTGGACGTGGGGGACACCCTCGACGCCGAGCACCTGGCGGGTGCCGACGTCGCCGTCGACTTCACCGTCCCCAGCGTCACCGAGGCCAATGTCCATGCCCTGCTCGACGCCGGAGTGAACGTCGTCGTGGGCACCACCGGCTGGACCGAGGAGTCCTACAGGCACGTCCGCGAGCACCTGGCCCGGCCCGAGGCCGCCGGCCGCAGCGTCCTCATCGCCCCGAACTTCGCCCTGTCCGCCGTGCTGGCCATGAGCTTCGCCGCGAAGGCCGCCCCCTACTTCGAGTCCGCCGAGGTCATCGAGCTTCACCACCCGAACAAGGTCGACGCGCCCTCGGGCACCGCGGTCGCCACCGCCCAGGGCATTGCCGCCGCTCGTGCTGAGGCGGGCCTGGGCGCTATGCCGGACGCCACTCAGACTGACCCCGACGGCGCCCGCGGTGCGGTGGTCGACGGCGTCCACGTCCACGCCGTGCGTCTGCGGGGGCTGACCGCCCACGAGGAGGTCGTGCTCGGCAATCCCGGTGAGCAGCTGACCATTCGCACCGACTCCTTCGACCGGGCCTCCTTCATGCCCGGCGTGGTCCTCGCCGTGCGGCAGGTCTCCAGCCGCCCCGGCCTGACCATCGGCCTGGACGCCCTGCTTGACCTCTGAGACGGGAGCCAGTCGGGGCCGGTGAGGCGCTACAGCGAGGCCGCCCAGCAGTCCTCGGTGATGCCCTCGCCGACGCCGAGCACCCGGTGGGCCCCGGTGGGCGCCATGCCGACCGAGGACAGTAGCCGGCTGATCGATTCGTCCCCGCGCACCGCCCAGGCCACGAGCGCCCTGGCGCCGTCCTGACGGGCCAGGTCCACGGCGGCCGCCAGGAGCCGGGAGCCGTGCCCGCGGCGCTGACTGGCCGGCTCCACGCCGAGCGCCGTGACCTCCACGGCCTGCACCCCGGCCTCGTCGACGTGCCCCTCGGCGTCCATGGACTGGGTGGGGGCCAGACCCAGCAGGCCCACCACCGTCCGGCTCACAGCGTCCGCCTGGGCGGTGGTGGCCACCAGGACGTGGTGCTCGGGCGAGGGCGGCTCGGTCACTGCTGCCTCCCAGCCTGCCGCGATGACGGGGGCGGCGATCATGGCCCGTACGCCCTGGGGCAGCGGCGCACTGTGCTCGGCGGTGTGGCCGGCCTCCAGGGAGGCGAGCATGGTGGCGGCCTGGACCTGCCCGATCGCCGTCAGGTCCTCCGCCCGGGCCGGGCGCACGAAGCCCCCCGGTGCGTGGGGGGTGCCATGGTCATGCTCCGCACAGTTGTGGGCGTCGGGGGAGTGGCGGTGCGGGGCGCGCGTATTCGCATCCGGGTTCAGCCCGGCCAGAGGATCGGCGCCCAGGACGGAGCCGTCCCGGCTCCCGGAGGACGATGACGGCGATGCAGGCGAGGGGGTTGTGGAGGTCATGGACCGAGCCTAAGTGACGGCCCTGACGGGCCAACGAGCCCAGGCGGGAACGCAGGCGCCTATGAGACAGATCATGAGAAGGGACCCTCGGCTGGCCGGGGGCACGTTAGGGTGGCGCCATGAGCGCAGCCCCCTCCCGCAGCTTCGGTTCCGTCGGCGTCGCCATGGTCACCCCCTTCACGCCCAGTGGGGAGGTCGACTACGACGCCGCCCGAGCCCTGGCGGTCAGCCTGGTCGACGACGGCGCCGACCTGATCCTCCTGTCGGGCACCACCGGTGAGTCCCCGACCACCCACACCCCCGAGAAGCAGGAGCTGATCCGCCAGGTCAAGGACGCCCTGGCCGGACGCGCCATGATTATGGCCGGCGCCGGCTCCAACGACACCGCCCACGCGGTGCGCATCGGCGTTGCCTCCCAGGAGGCCGGCGCCGAGGGCCTGCTCATCAACGCCCCCTACTACAACCGCCCCAGCCAGGAGGGCGTCTACCGGCACATCAACGCCGTCGTGGAGGCCACCGACCTGCCCGTCATGGTCTACGACATCCCCGGACGCACCGGCGTGAAGATCACCGAGGAGACCCTGGCCCGCCTGGCCGAGAACCCCCGCGTCAAGGCCGTCAAGGACGCCACCGGTGACGTCGAGCAGGGCTTCCGCCGCATGGAGTCCACCGGCTTGGAGTACTACTCCGGCGACGACGGCCTGAACTTCGCCTGGCTCACCCACGGCGCCTCCGGCGTCATCTCCGTGGCCGCCCACGCCGACGCCCACTCCTGGCGCCAGATGATCGACGCCGTCGACGCCGGCGACCTGGCCAGCGCCCGCACCCTCGCCCGCAGCCTGCGCCCCCTGGTCCACGCCATCATGGGCGGCGGGCAGGGAGCCGTCATGGCCAAGGAGGCCCTGCACCTCCAGGGACGCCTGCCCAGCCCCACCCTGCGCCTGCCCCTGGTGCGAGCCGAGGAGACCGAGGTCGCCACCCTGCGCGAGGTCCTGGCCGCCTCCGGGCTGCTCTGAGAACCGGAAGGGCACTGCCGTCATGCGCATGTGGTCGCTGCACCCGAGCCACCTGGACCGTGCGGGCCTGGTGGCCTGCTGGCGCGAGTCACTCCTGGCCCAGGCGGTCCTGGCCGGGCGCACCCGCGGCTACCGCAACCACCCCCAGCTCGAACGCTTCCGCGCCGTTCCTGATCCGGTCACTCCGGCGGTGGCGGTGGGCGCCTACCTGTGGGGGCTGCGCGAGGAGGCCGTCCGGCGCGGCTACCGCTTCGACGCCACCCGCATCGACCTGCCTGAGCCGGAGTGCACCGGCGTCAGCCTGACGGTCACCGAGGGGCAGATGGACCTGGAGCGCAGGCACCTTGAGGCCAAGCTGGCCGGCCGCGCCCCCGACCTCCTGCCCCTGCCCGAGCGGCTTGAGCCGCACCCGATCTTCCGGGTCGTCCCCGGTGACGTCGAGCCCTGGGAGCGGGCACTGACCCCGTAAGCCCGGGGCGGGTGCAGAGGCGACCGGCACCGCGGCCGGTCAGTCCTCTTCCGTGATGCTTGCGAGCACCTTCTCACGCACGACGCGGCGCAGGATCTTGCCGATCTGGGAACGGGGCATCTCCTCAATGACCTCCAGGCGGTGCGGCAGCGCGTAACGCGGGACCGTCCGCTCGGCGTGCTGACGCACCGCCTCCAGGGTCACCGACCCCGGCGTGGCCCCCTCGGCCAGGACCACGGCGGCACACACGAGCTCGCCCATCGCGCCGTCGGGAAGCCCCACCACGGCGACGTCGGCCACGCCGGTCATGGAGCGGATCGCGGCTTCCACCTGACTGGGGTAGACGTTGAAGCCGCCGGTGAGGATCAGCTCGCGTTTACGGTCGGCCATCCATAGGAAGGAGTCCTCCCGGCGCACGATGTCGCCCGTGCGCAGCCAGCCTCCCGGCAGGATCGCGGCCTGCGTGGCTGCCTCGTCCTCCCAGTAGCCGGCGAAGACCTGGGGACCGCGCACCAGCAGCTCGCCCGGCTCGCCGTCGGGCACATCCCGAGCGGGGTCCGGGTCCTCGGGGTCCACGACGCGCACGTCCGTGGAGGGGAAGGGCAGGCCCAGCGCACCCAGGCGGCGCGAGGGCCCCATGGGTGTGCCCGCGACGATCGGGCTCGTCTCAGTCATGCCGTAGCCCTCGACGAAGAAGCCACCGGTCGCCTTCTCCCACCGGGCCCCGACCTCCGGCGGCATCGGGGCCGCCCCGCACACCCCGTAGCGCAGGGTCCCCAGCTTCGTGCCCCGCTTCTGGGCGCCGTCGAGGATCCGCTCGAACATGACCGGCACGCCGACGAAGAAGGTGAAGGGACGCCGCTCGTGCGCGGCGAGCACCTGATCCACCGAGAACTTGGGCAGCATCACCTGGGTGGCGGCCTTCTGCACCGCGCAGAAGAGGTTGAAGGTCAGCCCGAAGGCGTGGAAGAAGGGCAGCAGGCACAGGAAGTTCTCCCCGCCCTCGTGCAGCATCGGCACCCAGGCGATGGCCTGGTTGGCGTTGGCCCGCAGATTGGTGTGCGTGAGCATCGCCGCCTTGGGGGTGCCGGTCGTCCCACCGGTGTGCAGCAGGACCGCGATGTCGGAGCCGGCCGGGTAGGGGAAGCGTGAGGGGATCCGGTGGGCGCCGGCCACCTCCTTGTCCCAGGAGCGCACCCCCGCAGGCAGGCTCTGTGCTCGGAAGGCGGCCCGCTGCCGGCGGGCCCGCTCCACCGGAAGACGCAGCGCGGCGCGCAGGCGCACCGGCATTGCGGCTGAGAGGTCCACGCTGAAGACCGTGCGCCCCTGGAGCGCATCGCCGTCGGCGCGTGAAGCCGGACGGGGATCGGTGGCGAGGCCGATGCCCTTCTCCCACACGATGACGACTCGGGCTCCGTGCGCGTCCAGCTGGGAGCGGATCTCCTCGGCGGGCGCCAGCGGGTTGTGCTCTGCCACGACCGCGCCGATGCGCAGCGCCCCGTAGAGGGCCACGGCGTGCTGCGGGCAGTTCGGCATGATGAGGGCCACCCGGTCGCCCTTGTGCACCCCCGAGGTCCGCAGCACCTGTGCCGCCCGCTCCGAGGCCTCCAGCAGTTCGCGGTAGGTCATCTCCGCGCCCAGGAAGTCGATGGCGACCCGATCGGGGTAGAAGCGCGCCGCTGTCTCCAGCAGCTCGCTGAGCGGCGCGTCGGGAACCTCGATCGCCGCCGGGATGCCGGGCTGGTAATGAGGGCGCAGGTAGTGGCGGTGGTCCTGGGCGGCCGGCTGCGGCGAGGCGGCGGCGTTGATCGTGCTGTCAGTCATGTCTGTGGAGTCGAATCGGGCTGTGAGTGGGAGCAGTCAGGTGATCTGGGGCGACTGCGATCTAAGGGCGTGCCCTCAGCGGGAGGCCGCGTTGTCATGCGGCCCGGCCTTGCCGTCCTGGCCGTCCTCCTGCTGACCGCCGTCCCTGCGCTCACCCCGGCCGGGGAAGTGCTCAACGATGGACACGGCCGCCGCCGTCGCCGCCCCGGAGGCCGCCTCCCGGGCCGCCAGGAGCTCATCGCGCACCACGCGCCGTAGCACCTTGCCGATCTGGGAGCGGGGCATCTCGGTCAGGATCGCGATCTGGCGCGGCAGGGCATAGTTGGACAGGTTCTTGGCCGCCCACTCGCGCACCTGCTCCAGGGTGACCGTCTGGCCCTCTTTGGGCAGGATCGCGGCGACCACGGACTCATTGCCGGCCTCGGCCGGCAGCCCGACGACGGCGACCTCCTCCACCTGCGGCATCGAGCGGACCGCGGCCTCCACCTCCGTGGGGTAGATGTTGAAGCCCCCGGAGATGATGAGCTCCTTGCGGCGGTCGGCGATGACGTAGAAGCCGTCCGCCTCCTGGCGCACCAGGTCGCCCGTGCGCAGCCAGCCCCCGTCCAGCAGCACCTCGGCGCTCTCCTCGGGGTTGTCCCAGTAGCCGGAGAACACCTGGGGGCCGCGAGCCAGCAGCTCGCCGACCTCCCCGGGAGCCACCTCGCGCTCGACGTCCTCAGGGTCCACCAGGCGCACCTGCGTGGAGGGGTAGGGCACCCCCAGGGTGCCGGGCCGACGCGCCGGTGAGATCGGGTTGCCCAGAATGATGGGGGAGGACTCGGTCATCCCGTAGCCCTCGATGATGGTGCCACCGGTGGCCTCCTCCCAGGCCTGCGCCACCGCTAGCGGGTTGGGGGCCGCCCCGCACACGGCGATCTTGCAGGAGGACAGGTTCGCCCCGGTGGCCCGCGCCCGGGTCACCAGACGGTCGAACATGACCGGCACCCCCGGGAAGAAGGTGGCCGGGCGCCGCTTCCAAGCGGCCAGCACCAGGTCCGCCCCGAACTTGGGCAGCACCACCTGGGTGGCGGCCAGCCCCACCGCGCACAGCAGCGACAGGGACATGCCGAAGGCGTGGAAGAAGGGCAGGACCGCGTAGAAGGTCTCCTTGCCCGCGCTCGTGGTGCCGGACGCCCAGGCCAAGGACATCTCGGCGTTGGAGCGCAGATTCTCGTGGGTGAGGCACACGGCCTTGGGCGTGCCCGTCGTCCCGCCGGTGTACAGCAGAGCCGCCGCTTCCGAGACGCTCGGCAGCGGGAAGCCCGTGGCCAAGGGGATGGCGGAGGCGGCCAGGTCGTCCCAGGAGCGCACCCCGGCCGGGATCCTGCCGCGCAGCTCGCGGCGCTGGGTGCGGGCGGCCGCCACCGGCAGCCTCAGGGCCAGGCGGCTGCGCAACGGAAGATGACGGGACAGGTCCACCGAGTACACGCTCAGGCCCCCCAGGCCCGCCGCCTCCAGTGAGCCCACCGCCGCCACGAGACGCTCGAGGGTCTTCTCCCAGGCGATGATGACGCGCCCACGGTGAATGTGGAACTGCTCGCGCAGCTGGGCGGCGGGCGCCAGCGGGTTGTGCTCGGCCACGATCGCCCCGATGCGCCAGGCCGCGTAGGCCACGACCACGTGCTGAGGGCAGTTGGGAAGAATGACCCCGACGACGTCCCCGCGCCCGACCCCCAGGCCCCGCAGGGCCTCCGCGGCCCGCGCCACCTGGGTCTCCAACTGGGAGTAGGTGGTTGTGGCGCCCAGGAAGTCCAGGGCCACCCGGTCCGGGAAGTCCCGCGCGGCGTCGCGCAGCATGCAGGACAGGGGCTCGCTCACCGCAGGGATCGTGGAGGGCACCCCGGCCTGACGGTAGACGGCCTCAAGGGCCTCATGACCGGAGGCGTCCGAGCCGGCCGCCGACGCGGCGCCACGCGTGAGCGCGGCTACCGACGTGCGTGAAGCACTCATGGGTCTTCCCCCTTGTCTGCCGTGAGCCTTTCCCCGACGGGGAGGGTTTCGCCCGCCGCGGGTGCCGCCCGCGAGCGACGATGAGAACTCAGGAGCAACCGTAACCTACGGTGGCGTAACCTGCGTGGTTGGTGGCGTTGACAACCCTGTGCGATCCGGCTCACCGGCCGGAGGAACGCGGCTCCAGGCCCCGGAGGAGCGGTAGGCGGCTGACCACCCGCAGGCGGCGCGTGGGACGAGTCATCGCCACATACAGGTCGCCCGCGCTGCGCTCACCGATCTCAGCGGGATCCACGAGCACCACGACGTCGAACTCCAGCCCCTTGGACAGCACCGGGTCGACCACCAGCAGCCGCGAGCGCAGCACGTCGCCTCCCGGAGCCTCCATCGCCGCGACCAGGTCCGGGTCCTGGCGCAGCAGCGCCTCAGTGCGCCCGGGGGAGGGGCAGATGACCGCGATGCGCCCGACGCCGGCCCCCACCTGGTCATCCAGGCGGGCCGACTCCTGGACGACGACCTCGCGCAGGAGGCGCGCCCAGGCCTCGGGCTGCCCACCCTCAGGGGACTGTGACAGGTCGGTGACCTCCAGGCAGTCGGGCAGGTCGCGCACCGAGCGCACCGGGTAGACCGGCGGGTGGCCCAGTTGCGTCACCGTCTCCTCGGCCGCCTCCATGATCGTGGCCGGCGTGCGGTAGCAGACGCTGAGGGCCTCCTCGCGCAGCGGGGTCGACCCTCCGCGCGAGCGCCCCGACTGTCGGCCCTGCCGCGAGCGCGAACGGGCCCGGTGACGCGACTGCGACCGGGACCGGCCCTGGGCCTCCGCAGCATCATCAGCCGACGCCGTCCCCAGGGCGGTGAGCACCTCGCCCCAGCTGCCCGGGGCGTGGGGGCCCGAGTACTGGGCCAGGTCCCCCACCACCGTGAAGGAGCGCACCGGGCAGCGACGCGCCAGCGCCCGCCACGCCATGGTGCCCAGCTCCTGGGCCTCATCGACGACGACGTGCCCGTAGGTCCACGTCCGATCCGCCCGGGCCCGCTCGGCCAGAGTCAGAGTGGGGCCGCCCTGGGAGACCCGGTCGGCCAGCATTTCGGCACTGACCATTCCGCCGCCCAGCTCCTGGGACTCGATCGCCTGGGCCGCGTAGTCCACCAGGTCCTCGCGGCGGCGGGCCTCCAGTCGGGCGCGCCGGGCCTGGGCGTCCTCGCTGGGGCCCAGCAGCTCGGCCAGCTCGTCAATGAGCGGGATGTCCGCCGCACTCAGGGCGCTCCCGGGCTCACGGTGCAGCAGCGCGCGCTCCTGCTCACTCAAGGATGGCGCCACCTGCTCCAGGAGGGCGGGCCGGCTCCACAGCCGCTCCAGTAGCCCCTGGGGCGTCGTCGGCATCCAGCACAGGTTGATCTCCCGGCGGGCGTCACGGGCGGTACGGATGTCTTCCCGGATCCAGGCGCGCGTGTCAGCGTCTGAGGCGTCCTGGTTCGTGGCCGCCGCGTACTGGTCGGTCAGGCGCTCCAGGAGCCAGATCACGAAGGCCTCGCGGGCTAGGTTGTGGGGCTTGCCGCCCCGACGGGCCCGGGAGGCCGCCTCACGCACGTCGTCGGGCTCCAGGGACAGGCGCACACCCTGGACCTCGATCTCGCGGGGAGCATCCGGGACGCGCTGCAGGCCCCGCACCGCCCGCTCCAGGGCTTTGACCCACAGGGAGCGACCTTTGAGCTCGGCGACGCGGGCATCCTCCTGCGCCGTGGCCCGCACCCCGGGAACCAGGTCGCCAATCGTCGTGGAGACCACCCCCGTCTCACCCAGGGAGGGCAGCACCTGCTCCACGTAGCGCAGGAAGGTGCGCGACGGCCCCACCAGGAGCACGCCGGAACGCTCCAGGCGCTCGCGCTCGGAGTAGAACAGGTAGGCCACCCGGTGCAGTGCCACGGCCGTCTTACCCGTGCCCGGGCCGCCCTGGACCACGAGCACACCCCGGCCCGAGGAGGTGACGACCCGGTCCTGCTCGGCCTGGATCGTGGCCACGATGTCACCCATGCGGCCGTCACGGGCGCTGGACATCGCGGCGATGAGTGCACCCTCGCCCTGCAGGTCCTCGGCGGTCACGGCCGTCCCGGATGAGTCGGACAGGCCCTCGCCGGCCTCCAGGGCGTCCAGGTCCAGGACCTCGTCCTCCACCCCGAGCACCTGACGGGCCCGGGTGTCGATGTGCCGCCGACGCACCAGCCCCATGGGCTCGGAGGCCGTGGCCTGATAGAAGGCCCGGGCCAGAGGGGCGCGCCAGTCCAGGATCACCTCACGGTGCTGGGCGTCCTGCAGGCCGATACGACCCACGTAGTGGCGCCGGCCCCCGTCAGTGACGGGGGAGGAGCCGCCCACGCCCCTGCCGGAGCCGGAGGATGAGGCTCTCGCTGAGGCCTCCGAGTCCGGCGTGTCGTCGGGCGAGGTGCTCATATCCATCCGCCCGAAGACCAGACGGTCCTCGACCCCCTCCAGGGAGGAGACCAGCGACGAGTAGTGCACGGCGTAGGCGTCCCGCTCCCCGCGGGACTGGTGGGTGCCGCTGACGCCCTGGGCTTCGGTACGGGCCAGGGAGTGGCGGGCCTGAGCCAGCTGGCGGTCCAGCTCGTTGTAGGCCAGATCGACGACGACCTGCTCACCGCGCATCTCGCGCTCGCGGACACTGCCCGCATCATCCTCCGCCCGCGGCTGCGCTTCCTGCTGGGAGTGCGGTGGGCGAGAGGGGATCGTCTGACTCACAAGGCCTCGCATCGGTTCTGGTTCTGGCCGGCAGGCGTGTGGGGGCGTTCTGGCCGGCTCTGGTTGACGCTGACGGGTACTGGGGTCGGTGATGGCTTCAGTACGGTTGACCCATTATTCTCCTGCTGACGCCCCGACGGGGACGCCGAGGGCGAACAAGGCGCCCGAACCCGGCGCGGGCGGGAACATCAACAATCCAGAAGGTGTTGGCAGGAGTGCCCAGGACGCTAACCGCCGTTCCCGGGCACTCACCCGGATGAATCCTGATAAAACGCCGAATCATGTCGCGGAGTCGAGATCGCTCGACACCGCTCGACCCGGAGGCGACTGAGGCGGGAACTCGCCGGGCGCGGTACCCAGACCATGCTGAGACCATTGCACGACACGGACACGCCCTCCCCGGCTCCGTCGGTCCCGCCCGCCCTTCAGGGCTGGTGGCGAGCGCACCAACGGGCCGATGCTGAGGGAGGATGAACCAGACCAGACAGGAGGAGGAGACGGGCTCGTGAGACCACTGTTCACCATCCAGCACCCCGCGGATCAGCCGATCTCCCCGAGGGTCCTCATCCACTACTTCGAGGGCGCCATGGACGCCGGCAACGCCGGCGCCCTGGCCGTCGACCAGCTGCTCATGACGCTTCCCAGCGAGCGTGTCGCTACCTTCGACATCGACGCGCTCGTGGACTACCGCGCCAGGCGTCCCACGATGACCTTCGTTCATAACAACTACTCCTCAGTCACCATGCCCGAGCTGGTCCTGGATCTCCTCCACGACGACGACGGCGAGGACGTCCTCCTGCTCCACGGCAGCGAGCCGGACTACCGCTGGGACGAGTTCGTCGGAGCCGTGGCCCACCTGGCCGTCTCCATGGGAGTGAGCCAGGCCGTTGGCATGAGTGGCATCCCCATGGCCGTGCCTCACACACGCCCGACCTACGTCCACCATCACGGCAGCCAGCCCGACCTGCTGCCCAACCAACCCGAGCTCTTCGGGCACGTCGAGCTGCCCGGGTCGATGTCGGCCTACCTCGAGCTGCGTCTGGGCGAGCTGGGCCTGGACTCCCGGGGAGTCTCGGCCGCGATCCCGCACTACGTGGCCCGCGACGAGTTCCCGCAGGGAGCCTCGGCGCTGCTGACCGCCGTCGTGCAGGCCACTGGCCTGGCACTGCCGGTGGGTGATCTCGAGGCCGCCGCCAGCATCAACCGTGCCGAGATCAACGCCGAGGCCGCCCAGCAGCCGGAGGTCAGCGCCGTCGTCTCCGCCTTGGAGGCCCAGTACGACGCCATGGCCCCCAGGATCGCCATCGATGAGGTCGACACCTCCGCGCCGATCCTCAACCTGCCCAGCGCCGAGGAGATCGGTGCACGCCTGGAGGCCTTCCTGGAGGCCAACGACTCCGGGGACCTGGGGCCCCAGGGCTGGAACCCCGGCCGCGAGGGCTGAACGGGTACCGAGCGCTGCTGGCGGCCCGGGTCGGCGTGACCGGTCATTCGCCTCGTGCGGGTCTAGTGGGCCCGGCCGCCCTTAGGGCGCGGTAGCGCGGCGTCATCGAGCGACCAGGTGCGCACCGGCAGCGGCAGGCGGCGCACTGCGCGCTCGACCTCCTCGAGCTCGCCCACCGTGAAGGGGCCCTGGCGGGCCACCAGCACCAGGTTGCCCCGGCGCCGGCCACGCGCCGCGGCGGGATCGGCGACGATGAACGCGCGGGAGATGTCCCCGTCCAGGGCGCCGGAGAGCGCGGCGATCTCAGCGCCGGCCACGGCGCGCGGCATGGAGGCGGTGTTGACCAGCAGCAGGCCGTCGGGCGCCAGCGCCCTCAGGCAGGAGTCGAGGAAATCCTGGCTCCGACAGGAGCCCGGCACGCTCCCGCCGTCGAACACGTCGCGCACCACGACGTCCCACTGGCCCGGCCGCAGCCCCGCCACCACCTCGGCGGCGTCGCCGACCCGGATCCGCAGCCTGGGGGACCGGGGCAGGTCGAACCAGGTCCGCACCTGGCTCGCGAGGATCTCATCGATCTCGACGGCGACCTGCTGGGAGCCGGGACGGGTCACGTCCCACGCCCTGGCCAGGGCGCAGCCCGCCCCACCCAGGTGGAGCGCCCTGACGGGGGCGCCCTCACCGCGCAGCGCCGTGAGCACCGCGTCCATCTGCTGGTGGTACTCGAAGTCCAGGTGGGAGGGGTCGCGCAGGTCCAGGAAGGAGGACTCCGCGCCGTCGAGCATGAGAAGGATCCCGGTGTCTCGCGCCACGAGCTCGGCCGTGGCCAGGGAAGTGCGCACCGGGCCCTGGGGTAGATCGGTCAGCGCCGGGGCCCCGGAGCTCCTGCGTCTACGTGTCACAGCCCCACGGTAGCCTGAGAGGAGCGCGGGCGGCCTCCTCGGGGGCCGTCAGCCGGTGAGTCCGTCGCACTCGTTGAGGAGGTGGAGATGAGCAGAGCACCCCGTTCCCAGGCCGCACGCCGGTCCTGGGGGGACGATGACTCCGCCACCCCCATCATCCACGTCGACATGGACGCCTTCTTCGCCTCGGTCGAGCTCCTCGAGCACCCCGAGCTGGCCGGCCGTCCCGTCATCGTCGGCGGCCGCGGCGGCCGGGGCGTCGTCTCGGCAGCCTCCTACGAGGCCCGCGCCTTCGGCGTCTCCTCGGCGATGTCCATGGCCGAGGCCTCCCGCCGCTGCCCCCAGGCCGTGGTCCTCCCCGTGCGCCACGGCCTCTACTCCCAGGTCTCCGCCCAGGTCATGGCCGTCCTGGCCGAGGTCACCCCCGCCCTGGAGAAGGTGAGCATCGATGAGGCCTTCCTGGACGTGAGCGGGGCCAGGCGCCGCATGGGCTCCCCGGTGACCATCGGCCGCTGGATCCGCGCCGAGATACGCCGGCGAGTGGGCGTTCCGGCCTCGGTGGGCATCGCCTCCACCAAGTTCATCGCCAAGCTCGCCTCCTCCCACGCCAAGCCCGACGGACTACTCCTGGTGCCGGCCGCCGCCACGCAGGACTTCCTCAACGTGCTGCCGGTCGGGGCCCTGTGGGGCGTCGGCACCCGGACGCAGGAGGTCCTGGCCAGATGGGGGATCCAGGACGTGCGCACCCTGGCGGGCACTGACGTACGTCACCTGGAGAGGATCCTCGGCCGGGCCGCCGGACGCCACCTGCACGAGCTGTCCCACGGCGTCGACCCCCGCCGGGTCGAGCCGGTGCGTGAGGAGAAGTCGGTGGGTACCGAGACCACCTTCTTCGAGACCCTCACCGACCGGGAGCACGCCCGGCGGGTCCTGCTGGACCAGACCCACCAGTGCGCCGCCCGCCTGCGCGCGGCGGACCGGCGCTGCCGGGTCGCCGTCCTCAAGGCCCGAGGGGCCGACTTCACCACCGTCACCCGCTCACGCACCCTGGCCACCCCCACCGACCTCGCCCAGGACATCTGGGAGACCGTCTCCTCGCTCTACTCCGCCCTGCCCACCCCGCCCGGTGGCTTCCGTCTCCTGGGGGTGCGGGTCGAGGGACTGCTGCGCCCCGACGACGGTGTGCAGCTCCTCCTGGATGAGGACCCGCGGCGTGGCGCCTCCGAGCGGGCCGTCGACGCCGTGCGCCGCAGGTGGGGAGCTCACGCAGTGGCCCCGGCCAGCCTCCTGTCGGGAGACGGCCCCACCAAGGCGCCGCCCGGCCAGGAGGGGCGAGGAGGGCGAGGTCGTCGTCCGTGACCCGGGTGGAGGAGCCGCGTGCGTCCCGGCCAACCTCCTCGGTGAGTTTCTCCTGAGCCCCCACAGCGCCTATCCTGGCAACTACGGCGCAGATCCCCGGCCCCGCCCGGAAGCAAGGAGCATGATGGCACTGTCAGAGCGAGAGCAGCAGGTCCTGCGAGACCTGGAATCGCAGCTCCATGAGGATGACCCCGAGCTGGCTCAGACCTTCCAGCGTGAGGAGCGTCGGCTCTCACGGCCTTCGCCCCGCCATATCGGTGGCGGTGTGGCCCTGGTCCTGGTCGGTCTGGCGCTCCTCATCGCAGGGGTATCGGTGCCCCACAGTCTCCTGTCCATCCTGCTGGGGGTCGCCGGCTTCCTCGTGGCCGTCGGAGGTGTCGCAATGGCGCTGACCCGGGTCGAGAGCACGTCGAGCCCGCGTCGCCCCGCGGGAGGTCGAGGCGGGCCCGCCAAGAGCGGGAACGGCGGGAAGAAGCGCTCCTCCTTCATGGACCGCCAGTCAGAGCGCTGGGATCGCCGTCGCGACTCAGAGGACTGACCGGCCCGCATCCACCTTCCCGAGCCTCCCCACTCCTCTCCAGACGCTCCACTCCACCCGCGCCCGCGCTCCTGCAACGGTGCTGGCGTACGCCGATCCCCACTTCCCTCCACCTCCATATCCCTCCCGCCGGCACGGCTCCACAGGTCCTGTCTCCAACGCTCACCCGTTGCAGACAGGACCTGAGTATCTGCAGACCCCGATCAGCCCTCTGCGGACCTCGTCAGGTCGGGACAGAATCCTGAGAATCTCAAGGAATTCCTCGGATTCGGAAGAGCTGTCTCGGCAGCGGTGCCGCTCCGCTCCTACCTCCGCTCGGAGCCCCGAAGCCCACCGGAACCCTGCGTGCAGGCCGAGTGGACTCTGCTTTTTTCCTGGATATCCACCACGCCGAGGAGGGTGGTGGTGAATGCCTCCCTCCACCTGCCCTCCACCTCCCTCCGCTCCGCGTGAACAGGTGTTGAACTGCTGTGATTCCAATGAAAAGTCAGAGGTCTGGGGTGGTGGTGCCGTCGTCGGTGATACGCAGCTGTGACGCTCTCGAGGAGAAGGGGTGGGAGAAAAGGGAGGGAAGTGGAGTAGGGTGGGGTGCACGGGGTCGTCGAGGGGAAGGAGGTGGCTCATGTTCTTGGGAACGCATGCACCCAAGCTGGACGAGAAGGGCCGTCTCATCCTCCCGGCGAAGTTCCGTGAGGAGCTTGCGGGCGGCGTGGTTCTGACTCGAGGTCAGGAGCACTGCCTGTACGCCTTCACCGCCGCCGAGTTCGAGCGCATGTACGCCCAGCTGCGTGAGGCCCCCCTCGCCCAGAAGCAGGCGCGTGACTACGTGCGCGTCATGCTCTCGGGGGCGGACTCGCAGATCCCGGACAAGCAGGGGCGGATCACTCTGCCGGCCCCACTGAGGGCCTACGCGGGCCTGAAGAAGGACCTGGCGGTGATCGGAGCCGGTGCCCGGGTGGAGATCTGGGACTCCGAGTCCTGGAGCACCTACCTGGCCGCCCAGGAACAGGTCTTCGCCGACACGGCCGAGGAGATCATCCCCGGTTTCTTCTGACGCCTCGACCTCTTCGACAACTGAACGAACCCGACGGACCGCACGCAGATGCCATCTGGGCTCTGGCGAACCATCTCGTGAGGTCTCCGCCCGATGTCGAGTCCGACGCCTCTTCCCCGGCGCCGGAACCACGGGAGGAGTCCTGGCGAGATGGCCGCCCTGCACGGTGCGCCGGGGAGGGACGGATGTCGAGGGCTCTTCAGCAACTGACAACCAGCCGGGTACCCGGGACCGGGGCCGGGCCAGCACCAGAAAGGAGCACGCCTCATGACCAGCTCACAGGCGCAGGCATCCGCTGCCGACGCCGTCGGCCGGCACGAGCCGGTGCTCCTGGAGCGCTGCCTGGACCTGCTCGCGCCCGCCATCGAGGGCGCTGCCGGCAGCGCGGCGGCGTCCGGCGGCCCGGCCCAGCCGGTCATGATCGACTGCACCCTGGGCATGGGGGGCCACACTGAGGCAGCGCTCGAGCGCTTCGCGACCCTCAAGGTCGTGGGCATCGACCGCGACCCCGAGGCGATCGCACTGGCCTCGGCGCGCCTGGCCCGCTTCGGGGACCGCTTCGTCGCGGTTCAGGCGACCTACGACGCCGTCAGCCGGGTGGCTCGTGAGCACTCCGTTCGTGCGGAGGGGACCGTGGACGCCGTCCTCATGGACCTGGGGGTCTCCTCCCTTCAGCTCGACGAGGCCTCGCGGGGCTTCTCCTACGCCCGCCCGGCGCCTCTCGACATGCGCATGGACCAGGGTTCAGGAATGACCGCCCAGGACCTGCTGGAGCATGCCGACGCCGCCGAGCTCACCCGCATCCTACGCACCTATGGCGAGGAGCGCTTCGCCTCCCGCATCGCCGCCGCCATCGTGCGCCGCCGCGAGTCCGGGGATCCGGTGGCCAGTACCCAGGACCTGGCCGAGCTCGTCCGTCAGTCCGTGCCCGCGCCGGCGCGCCGCAGCGGCGGGCACCCGGCCAAACGGACCTTCCAGGCGCTGCGCATCGCCGTCAACGCCGAGCTCGACGTCCTGGAGCGGGCCGTGCCCCGGGCTCTCAACAGCCTGCGCGTGGGAGGGCGCCTGGTAGTGGAGTCCTACCAGTCCCTGGAGGACCGCATCGTCAAGCGGGCGCTGGCCCACGGAGCCACCTCTCGGGCGCCCCAGGACCTGCCGGTCGTCCCCGAGGCGGACCGCCCCTACCTGGAGCTGCTCACCAACGGCGCGGAGAAGGCCGACGCCCGCGAGCTCGACCACAACCCCCGCTCGGCACCGGTGCGACTACGGGCAGCCGTCCGCCTGCGTCCGGCCGACCAGGCCCCCTCGCCAGAGGCCTCTGCGCCCGCCGGCGGTCGAGGACGGGACCCCGGGCACCGCAGCGGTCAACGCACCGCCCGCCGTCGCCACCGCAGCTAGGCGGCCCAGCCGCTCCAGACGCCGGCGGACCGCCCCAGGCGGCCAACGATTCCACTGCACCATCGTCCATCCACACCAGTCCAACTACTCCAACTACGCCACAGGGAAGGCACATTGATGAGCGCCACTGCTACTGCTCGAGTCACCCGCCCGATCGCGACGCGGCGCACCGCCCAGGCAAGTGGTTCCACCAACACCCAGGGACGCGCCGAGGCGGGCGCCGCCAACCGGCCCCAGCTGCGGGTCGTCAGTGGCGCCTCCCGGGCGGCCTCGTCCTCCCTTCCCTTCCTGACCGTCATCATCCTCGTGCTGGCCGGCGCCCTCATCACCTCGATGCTCCTCAACGCCAAGATGGCCGACACCGCCTACCGGATGAAGGAGAAGCAGATCGAGCTCAACGTCGCCGAGGACCACGTCGAGACGCTGCGCACCCAGGTTCAGGAGGCCTCGGCGCCCGATGCGCTGGCCGACCGCGCCAAGGAGCTCGGGATGGTGCCCGCCGCAGCCCCCGGCGTCGTCGACGTCAACAAGGGGCAGCTCACGGAGGGAACCCCCGCCCACGCCGCCAAGAGCGGGAAGTAGGCGCTTGTGAATCCCTCGCGTCGTCAGGCGCTCCAGCTCGGAGGGCTGCTCGTGTTCACCGCACTGACCGGGCGCACGGTCTACGTTCAGGCGATTGAGGGGCCGGAGCTGGCCCAGAAGGCGAAGGCCGAGCGCACGGTCACCTGGGTCAACCGAGCCCCCCGAGGCGACATCACCGGGCGCGACGGCACTGTCCTGGCCTCCTCGGCGGTCAGCTACGACGTCGGCGTCAACCAGTCCGCCATCGCCCAGTACGAGCGCACCGAGATGCGACTCGACGAGTCCACCGGCGCCAGCAAGAAGGTCGTCGTCGACTACGGGGCGACGGCGGTTGCGGCCCAGCTCGCCCCGATCCTCGACGTCGATCCGCTGGAGCTGGGAGCCAAGCTCGTGGGAAACCGGAGCTACGAGGTCATCGCCCAGGAGGTCTCTCCTGACACCTGGCGCAAGATCAAGGCCCTGGACATTCCCGGGGTCGAGCCCGACCAGCGCACCCGACGCACCTACCCGGCCGGGACCGTGGCCGGCAACGTCCTGGGCTTCACCCACGAGGGTGAGCACAACCGCGAGCTCATCGGGGCGGCCGGGCTGGAGCTCACCCAGAACAAGCTCCTGACGGGAACCGACGGCAAGGGCAGCGAGGAGGTCGGGCGCAGCGGCGTCATCATCCCCACCGGTGAGCAGGCGGACGAACCGGCCAGGCCCGGTGCCACGGTGCGCACCACCCTCAATCCCGACCTGCAGTCCATCGCCCAGGAGACCATCGACAAGACGGTGGCCGCCCAGCACGCGGACTGGGGCATCGTCATGGCCATGGAGCCGGCCACAGGCAAGGTCGTGGTCCTGGCCGACTCCAACTCGGTCGACCCCTCCGACCCCTCGGCCACCTCCGAGGAGAACCGCACCGCCCGCAGCGTGCAGGCCGTCTTCGAGCCCGGAAGCGTCGGCAAGGTCGTCACCTTTGCCACCGCTCTGGAGGAGGGCGCCGTCAAGCCCGAGGACACCTGGACCGTCCCCTACACCTGGACCTCGGCCAACGGGCAGACCTTCAAGGACTCCCACGAGCACGAGACCCAGACCCTGACCACCGCCGGAGTCCTGGCGGAGTCCTCCAACGTCGGTACCGTGCAGATCGGCGAGAAGCTCGCCGACGACGTCCGCTACGACTACATGAAGCGCTTCGGCTGGGGGCAGGCCACGGGCATCGAGATGCCGGCGGAGTCCGACGGCATCCTCTACCCGCCCAGCTCCTGGGACGACCGCACCCGTTACACCACGATGTTCGGGCAGGGCGTGGCCGGTACTACGCTCCAGTCCCTCCAGGTGCTGGCCACCGTGGCCAACAAGGGTGTGCGCGTGGCCCCACGCGTCATCGACGCCTGGATCGACGCCGACGGCAAGGAGACCCCCCAGGACCGCCCCGAGGGGGTGCGGGTCGTCTCCGAGGCGACGGCCAAGACCCTCACCGAGATGCTCATCGGCGTCACTCAGGAGGGCGGTACCGCGGAGTCGGCCTCCATCAACGGCTACCTGGTGGCCGGTAAGACCGGAACCACCGAGATCCTCACCGACGACTCCACCGTGGCCTCCTTCGTCGGCTTCCTGCCTGCGCGCGACCCGGTGCTGGCGATTGCGGTCATCGTCAACCGTCCCGAGGGGATCTACGGAGGCACCGTTGCCGCCCCCGTCTTCCGGGAGGTGGCGCTGGCAGCCATGCAGGCGCTCAACATCGCCCCGGACCCCAGCGTCGTGGCGGCCCGGGCGGCTCGTAACGGGGCTGGAGGAGAGAGGGACGCGAATCAGTGAGGACGCCTATAGGTAGATGAGCGTGACCACCAGCACCTCGGCGAAGTGGGCCGGAGGGGCTCTTGTGGAACATCGACAGTGGAAGGTCGCGATAGATTGAGGAACTATGAGCAACCACGCCTACGAGTCGGCCGCCGCCCTACGGCCGAGCTCCAATGGTCCCATCCCCATCAGCACCTTGTGCGAGCGCTTCTCCCTGGCTCCCGCCTCAGCTGAGGACGCCGCGGCCCTCAACGACCTGAGCATCCTGGGGGTCAGCGTCGACTCCGCTGACACCGCCCCGGGCGAGCTCTTCGTGGGACTGCCCGGTTTCACCGTCCACGGCGCCCGCTTCGCCGCGGATGCCGTCGCGTCCGGTGCCGTTGCCGTCCTGACCGATGCCGACGGCGCCCAGATCGTCCACCAGACCGCTCCCGGTACCCCCGTCCTGGTGCACAGCGACCCCCGCGCCTTCGTCGGCCCCCTGAGCGCCGAGGTCTACCACCACCCGGCACGCGGCCTGGTCACCACCGCCGTCACGGGAACCAACGGCAAGACGACCACCGCATACTTCCTCGACGCCATCCTGTCCGCTCACGTCGGAGGCTGCATGGTGGCCGGAACCGTCGAGCTGCGCGTGGGGGAGCGCTCCGTGGAGTCCCCGCGCACCACCGTCGAGGCCCCCGTCCTGCAGCGGATGATGGCCCTGGCCGTGGAGGACAAGGTCGGCGCCGCCTCCCTGGAGGCCTCCAGCCACGCCATCGTCCTGCACCGGCTCGATGGGATTGTCGTCGACGTCGCCGGCTTCACCAACCTCCAGCGCGACCACCTCGACTTCCACAAGACCATGGAGGGCTACCTGGAGGCCAAGGCGCAGCTGTTCACCCCCGAGCACGCCCGCCGCGGCGTGGTCTGCGTCGACGACCAGTGGGGCGCGGCCCTGGCTGCCGAGGCCCCCATCGAGATCGACCGCGTGCGCGCCTACCCCGGTGAGACTCCCGCCGACTGGTGGGTCAGCGACGCCGCCGTCTCCCTGACCGACTCCGCCACCACCTTCACCCTCCACGGGCCCGACGGCGAGAGGATCGAGGCCTCCTGCCCCCTTCCCGGACTCGTCAACGTGCAGAACGCCGCCCTGGCCCTGGTCATGGCCATCCGCGCCGGGGTGCCCGCCGCTACGGCCGCCGCTGCCCTGGCCGGTGCCCACAACATCCCCGGCCGCATGCAGCGCATCAGCCAGCGCGACGGCCGACGCGGCCTGTGCATCGTTGACTTCGCCCACACCCCCGAGGCCATGGAGCTGGCCCTCAAGGCCGTGCGCCCCATCACCCCGGGGCGCCTCATCGTGGTCTTCGGCTCCGACGGCGACCGCGACCAGGGCAAGCGGCCCATGCTGGGCGAGGTGTGCGCCCGCCTGGCCGATGTCCTGGTCGTCACCGACGAGAACCCCCGCAGCGAGGATCCCCAGCTCATCCGCAACGCCATCCTCGAGGGGGTGCGCGGCGTGCGCCCCGACCTGACGGACGTCGAGGAGATCACCACCTGGCGCGGCGACGCCGTGCGCCGGGGTGTCGAGCTGTGCGGACCCGACGACACCGTCATCGTCACCGGGAAGGGCCACGAACCCTTCCTGGAGATGGCCGGGGAGTTCATTCGCTACAACGACGCGCCCGTGATGGCTGAGGCCGTCGAGGAGAAATGGGGACGGGCATGAGGCTCAGCCTGAGTCAGATCGCAGCCGCCATCGGCGGAAGGCTCATCGGCCCTGACGCGCCGGTGACCGGACCGGTCGTCACCGACTCCCGCCAGGCCGCCGAGGGCTCACTGTTCGTCGCCGTGCACGGCGAGCGCACCGACGGCCACGCCCACCTGGGATCGGCCCGCGACCTGGGCGCCGTCGGCGCCATCGTCTCCGACCTGGAGGCCGCCCGCAGCGGACTGTCCCAGGGGCAGGCCGAGGACGCGTCCATGGGGCTCGTCCTCGTGGAGGAAACTGTGGCGGCCCTCGGCGCGCTGGCCCGCACCCACCTGGAGGCACTGCGCCAGGCGGCAGCCGAGCAAGGCGATCGTCTCACCGTGGTGGCGATGACCGGCTCGGTGGGCAAGACCACCACCAAGGACCTCACCCGCCAGCTCCTGGCCGCCTCCGGCCCCACGGTGGCGCCCCGGGCCAGCTTCAACAACGAGATCGGGCTGCCGCTGACCGTGCTGGAGGCCGACGAGTCCACCCGCTACCTCGTCCTGGAGATGGGGGCCTCCGGACCTGGCCACATCGCCTACCTCACCGACATCGCCCCTCTGGACGCGGCCGGGGTCCTCATGATCGGCCACGCCCACATGGGTGGGTTCGGCTCCATCGAGGGAGTCGCCGCGGCCAAGGCGGAGATCATCGCCGGCCTGCGCCCCGAGGGAATCGCCATCCTCAACGCCGACGACGCCCGCGCCGCCGCCATGGCCGAGCTCGCACCGGCACGCGTCCTGACCTTCTCCGCCCGGGGGCGACAGGCCGACCTGAGGGCCGAGAACGTGGACCTGGACGCGGCTGCCCGAGCGGCCTTCGACCTCCACCTGCCCGGTCTCGCCGAGCCCCGCCGCGTCCAGCTGGCCGTGGCGGGAGAGCACAACGTGTCCAACGCCCTGGCCGCCGCGGGGCTGGCCCTGGCCGCAGGGCTGGACCCCGAGCTCATCGCCGACAGACTCGGCTCAGTGAGCATCGAGAGCCCCCACCGGATGGATATTTCGGAACTCAGTGGTGATCTTCTCCTTATCGACGACTCCTACAACGCCAACATCGACTCCATGACGGCGGCGCTGGCGGTGCTGCCGGCTCTGGCCGGGGACCGACGTCGCGTCGTCGTGATTTCCGAGATGCTTGAGCTGGGGGAGTCCTCTGCGGCCGATCACGCGCGCACCGGAGAGCTCGCGGCCCGAGCCGGAGCCGCTATGCTCATCGGCATCGGCTCCACCCAGGAGGCACTCGAGGCGGCCAGGGCGCGAGGGGTCGAGGTCGTCGGTTTCGATGATGCCGCGACCGCCATCTCCCAGATCGACGCCCTGCTCTGCGACGGCGACGCCGTCCTGGTCAAGGGTTCCAACGGCTCGGGCGCCTGGCGCCTGGCCGACCACCTCAAGGAGGTTCGTCCCCGATGACCGCCATCCTCATCTCCGGTGTGGTCGGACTGGTGGGCACCCTGCTGGGGACCCCCCTGCTCATCCGCTACCTCCACGCCAAGGAGTACGGACAGTTCATCCGCCAGGACGGGCCCCAGGGACACTTCACCAAGCGCGGCACGCCGACCATGGGCGGCCTCGTCATCATCATCTCCACTGTCCTGGGCTACACCCTGGCCAATCTCAGCCAGCTGCGCACACCGCGCGCCTCCGGGGTCCTGCTGCTCTTCCTCGTCGTCGGGCTCGGGCTCATCGGATTCCTGGACGACTTCGAGAAGATCTCCAAGCAGCGCTCCCTGGGACTGAGGGCATGGCAGAAGATCGTGGGGCAGGCGCTCATCGGCATCGGATTCTCGGTGGCGGCCCTGCACTTCGCGGACCGCAACGGACTGACCCCCGCCTCCGCCCGGATCTCCTTCGCCCGGGACTCGGCGATCAACCTGGCCTTCGCCGGTAGCGTCGTCGGGCTCATCCTGTTCATCCTGTGGGCCAACTTCCTCATCACCGCCTGGTCCAACGCCGTCAACCTCACCGACGGGCTCGACGGACTGGCCGCCGGCGCGTCGGCCATGGTCTTCGGTGCCTACACGCTCATCGGCGTGTGGCAGACCAACCAGTCCTGCAACTACGGCCACGAGACCATGGTCCCCACCACCTGCTACCAGGTCAGGGACCCGCGAGACCTGGCCATGATCGCCGCCGCCCTCATGGGGGCCTGCTTCGGCTTCCTGTGGTGGAACGCCTCACCGGCCAAGATCTTCATGGGCGACACCGGGTCCCTGGCCCTGGGAGGGGCGGTCGCCGGCCTGTCGATCCTGACTCGAACCGAGTTCCTGGCTGTCATCCTGGGTGGACTGTTCCTGGCTGAGGTCATGAGCGACATCATCCAGATCGTCTCATTCAAGTCGACAGGCCGACGCGTCTTCCGCATGGCTCCACTGCATCACCACTTCGAACTGGGAGGATGGACCGAGGTCAACGTGGTGATCCGCTTCTGGATCATCGCCGGCCTGTGCGTCATCGCGGGACTCGGAATCTTCTACGCCGAGTACCTGCGCCAGCTCATCTTCGGATGAGTCGGGACGCCCGGGCCACTGCGACCCGACCCATTGAAGCAGTCTTCTCCTACCGGAAGCTCCGGCAGGAGAAGTGAGGAACCAGGAGCGTGAGCCCGCACCGTGACCAGCCTGACTGAAGTCCCCGGTGAGCCGTCCAGCGCCGTCACCGGCCCCGGCGGGTCCCTGAGCGACCAGCTCGACGGCGCCCACGTGGCCGTCGTCGGCCTGGGGCGCACCGGGCGCGCCGTCGTCGACGCCCTGGCCACGCTGGGTGCCCGCATCCACGTCTTCGACAGCCGCGAGTCCTCCGTCGAGATGCTGCAGACCCCCGTGGCCTCCACCACGGTCGCCGACGCCGAGGCGACCGCGGCCGCCCTGGCGCAGTCCCCGGCCAGGCTCCTCGTCGTCTCACCCGGGGTCCCGGCCACCGGGCCGGTCCTGCGAGGTGCTGCGGCGGCGGGTATCGAGACCTGGAGCGAGGTCGAGCTGGCCTGGAGGATTCAGCAGGACTCAGCGCGTCCGCACGTGCCTTGGCTGACTCTGACCGGAACGGACGGCAAGACCACCACGGTCAGCATGCTCTCGGCGATCCTTGAGGCCCAGGGGCTCACGGCTCCGGCCGTGGGCAACATCGGCACCCCCGTCATTGAGGCGGTGCTGGCCGGCAGTGCCGACGCCCTGGCCGTAGAGCTGTCCAGCTTCCAGCTGCACACCACCAGAACCCTGGCGCCCCTGGCCTCGGCCTGCCTCAACCTGGCCGCCGACCACCTCGACTGGCACGGGGGCCTGGAGGCCTACGCCCAGGACAAGGCCCGCGTCTACTCCCGCACCCGGCTCGCCGCCGTATACAACCTCGCCGACGCGGCCACTGAGGACATGGTCCGCCAGGCCGACGTCGTCGAGGGCTGCCGAGCCGTCGGCTTCACCCTGGCCGCGCCGGGGTTGGGACAGGTCGGCATGGTTGAGGACCTGCTGGTCGACCGCGCCTTTCACGCCGAGCGGCGCTCAAGCGGCATCGAGCTGGCCACCACCGCCGACCTGGCGCACCTGGCCCCCGGGCGGCGTGCCCAGAACCTGCCCGCGCACCTGCTGGCCGACTCCCTGGCGGCCGCTGCGCTGGCCCGCGCGGCGGGAGCCGACCCGGAGGCGGTCGCCGCCGGACTGCGCGCCTACAGCCCCGGAGCCCACCGGATCGTCACCGTCGCCGAGGCGGAGGGCGTCACCTGGGTCGACGACTCGAAGGCCACCAACCCGCACTCCGCCGAGGCCGCACTGACCTCCCTGCCGCAGGGGACCGGAGTGTGGATCTGCGGTGGCGACACCAAGGGCGCCCAGTTCTTCGACCTGGTCCGCACGGT
Source organism: Actinomyces sp. SKVG-SVH-4(1) (assembly GCF_048514265.1). NCBI lineage: Bacteria > Bacillati > Actinomycetota > Actinomycetes > Actinomycetales > Actinomycetaceae > Actinomyces > Actinomyces sp. SKVG-SVH-4(1). The sequence goes on from NZ_JBGEVE010000001.1 coordinate 410,007, forward strand.
GCGCCCCCACCTGCGCGGTGCCGTTGTCATTGGCAAGGACCAGAACGACATCCTGGCGGCCCTGGAGCGGGAGGCCCCCGGCCTACCCGTCACCCGCGTCAGCGACGGCAGCGCCGAGCAGGTGAGCGCCGCCGCGGTGGAAGCCGCCGGCGCCATGGCTCGCGGCGGCGACACCGTCATGCTGGCCCCGGCCTGCGCCTCCTGGGACCAGTTCACGTCCTACGCCCAGCGCGGCGACCTGTTCGCCGCCTGCGCCCAGGCCTATACCCGAGGCGATGGCACCCGGGACGCGGATGTCTCCGGCGACCAGGAGCAGCTGTGAAGACCGGGTCCACCTCGGCCACCAACGCCCGCTCGTCGACCTCCTCCTCGTCAGGCTCCTCGCGAGCCTCCGCAGGTTCGTCGCGGGGGGCCGGTGCCGGCCGCAAGCCGGAGCGGACCGCCCCCGGGAAGGGTGCTGCCACGGCGTCCAAGCAGGCCAGGAAACCCTCCGGCTCCCGGCCCACGGCAGCGGGCAGTCGCCTGGGTGACGCCTGGCGCAAGCGCGTGACGCGCTGGGGCGAGCGGCTCTCACGACCTTGGGACGGCGGGGGCCCTCAGCCCGAGGGCACCCCTAAGGAGCGTCGTCGGCGTCCCTCCGGCGGGTCCGACTCCACCCAGAGCGCCGAGCAGGTGACTCTGACCTACTACTGCCTGCTCGTGTCCACCCTGGTGCTGGAGACCTTCGGGCTCATCATGGTCTTCTCCGTGCAGTCGGTGACCGTGGCCGCCAACGGTGGCAACGCCTTCACCGACTTCGCCAAGTACCTCATCTTCGCGGCGGTGGGGACGCTGGGCATGGTGGGGGTCTCCCGCATCCCGCTGTCCTGGTTCCCCAGGATGGCCTGGGGGCTTCTGGTGCTGACGATCGCCCTGCAGTGCCTGGTGTTCACACCCGTGGGCGTCAACGTCTACGGTAACCGCAACTGGATCCAGGTCCCGGGGGTCGGCACCGCCCAGCCCTCGGAGTTCATCAAGGTGGCCCTCGCCCTGGTCCTGGGCACCCTGGTGACCTGGTACGCGAACAAGCGTCCCCGGGACCGGGCGTGGGTGGCGGGCTGGGGCGGTGTCGGAGTCGCGATCGCGAGCGTCCTGGGCGGACAGGATCTGGGAACCGTCATCATCCTGGTCATCATCGTCGCCGGGGCCCTGTGGGTGGGCGGAATGCGCAAGCGCTGGTTCGCCCTCCTGGGGGCCGGCGGCATCGTCATGTTCGCGGCCGCCTCCATGCTCAGTGCCAACCGCCGCGCCCGGATCACCGCCTGGATCCATCCCGAGGGCGCAGACCCCATGGGGGTGGGCTACCAGCCCAAGCACGGGATGTGGGCGCTGGGGACCGGGGGCTGGCTCGGCGTGGGGCCGGGATCGTCGCGCCAGAAGTGGGGCTACCTCACCCAGGCGGACTCCGACTACATCTTCGCCGTGCTCGGCGAGGAGTTCGGGCTGGTGGGCACCCTCGTCGTCATCGCCCTGTTCGCCGTCATCGGCGCCTGCTGCCTGCGGCTCATGAGACGCCACACCTCCCTGTACGTCGTGGCCACGACCTCGGCCATCGGTGCGTGGATCGTGGGGCAGGCGATCATCAACATGGGGGTGGTCACCGGTGCGCTGCCGGTGCTGGGCGTCCCGCTTCCCCTCGTCAGCCGTGGAGGCACCGCACTGGTGTCGGTCCTCCTGGCCATCGGGGTGCTTCTGGCCTTCGCGCGCCACGAACCCGGTGCGCAGGAGGCCCTGTCCACGAGTCCCGGGGCGCTGCGTCGTTCCCTGGCAGTCATTGTCCCTAGGAGGAACCGTGCCCGAGACAAGTGAGAGCGCAGGCTCGCCCCAGCAGGAGCGTCCCAGCGGCTCGGAGCGGCCCCGGCCGTTGCGGGTGCTGCTGGCCGGCGGGGGCACCGCCGGCCACGTCAACCCGTTGCTGGCTACGGCTGCGGCCCTGCGGGACCCGGCCCTGGGCGGTGACCCCGGCACGCAGATCCTCGTCCTGGGGACCGCCGAGGGACTGGAGAAGCGGCTCGTGCCCGAGGCCGGCCTGGAGCTGGCCCTGGTCCCCAGAGTCCCTCTGCCGCGGCGTCCCAGCGGTGACCTGCTGCGTCTGCCGCACCGGCTGGGCAAGGCGATCAGCGCGGCTACTGAGGCCATTGAGAAGGTCAAGGCCGACGTCGTCGTCGGCTTCGGCGGCTACGTGTCGACCCCTGCCTACCTGGCCGCCAGGAAGGCCGGGGTTCCGGTCGTCATCCATGAGCAGAACGCCCGCCCGGGGCTGGCCAACCGGCTGGGCGCCTCCTGGGCCCAGGCCGTCGCCCTGACCTTCGCCTCGACCCGTCTCAAGGCCTCCAAGGGCTGCACCGAGGTCACAGGACTGCCGCTGCGCCCGGCCATCGCCACCCTGGTCGCGCAGCGTGCCACGGACGAGGGGACCCGGCAGGCCCGCGTCGAGGGCGCTCAGGCGCTGGGACTCGACCCCGACCTGCCCACGCTGCTGGTGACGGGCGGTTCCCTGGGGGCCCAGCACCTCAACGAGGTCCTGAGCGAGTCGCTGGACTCCCTACCAACCGGCCTGCAGGTGCTGCACCTGACCGGTAAGGACAAGGACGCCCCGGTGCGCGCCGCCCTCGAGGCGGCAGTGGCCTCGGGCGCTGCGCAGGACCTCGCTGAGCGGTACCACGTGCTCGACTACCTGACCACGATGGAACAGGCCTATGCCTGCGCCGACGGGGTCCTGTGCCGCTCCGGTGCCGGTACCGTCGCAGAGATCACGGCCCTGGGGCTTCCAGCGCTCTACGTCCCCTTGCCGATCGGCAACGGCGAGCAGCGTCTCAACGCCGCTGACGTCCTGGCCTCCGGAGGCGGGCGCATGGTGCTCGACGCCGAGCTCAAGCCCTCGGACATCCTTGACTTCGCCATGCTCATCTCCGACCCTGAGCGGCAGGCCGCCATGGCCCGGGCCGCGGCCTCCACCGGCGTCCAGGATGCGGCGGCCCGCCTGGCCGCCCTTATCCGGCAGTGCGCCTCCATCCACGACACTCCCACTGACGAGGAGAATGCGGCATGACCGCCACAACATCCCAGGACGCCTCCCGCACTTCGCACCGATCGACCGACGGTGACCACTGCACTCTGGCAGACCGGGCCTTCCACCTCATCGGCATCGGGGGAGCGGGGATGAGCGTGGTCGCTCAGCTGCTTGCGGCCCGCGGCGCCCAGGTCTCCGGCTCCGACGCCCACGGGGGTCCCGCCTTCGACCACCTGGCCGATCTGGGCATCACGACCCACCTGGGGCATGCCGCCGCGAATGTGCCCGAGCGGAGCACTGTTGTGGTCTCCACCGCGATCAAGGAGACCAACCCCGAGCTCGCCGAGGCCCGCCGGCGGGGCCAGGACGTCATCCACCGGTCCCAGGCGCTGGCGCTGGCCGCTCGGGGCCTGGACTTCGTCGCCGTGGCGGGTGCGCACGGCAAGACCACGACCTCGGGCATGCTCGCCGAGGCCCTCACGGAGGCCGGAGCCGACCCCTCCTTCGCCATCGGCGGGGTTGTGCGCGCCCTGGGCACCGGGGCACACCTGGGCAGCGGCCCCGCCCTGGTCGCCGAGGCCGATGAGTCCGACCGCTCCTTCCTCAACTACACCCCGCGCGTGGAGATCGTCACCAACGTCGAGCCCGACCACCTCGACAGCTACGGCACCGCGGAGGCCTTCGAGACGGCATTCGTCGACTTCGCTCACCGGCTGGTGCCCGGGGGCCTGCTGGTCGCCTGCGCCGCCGACGCCGGCGCACTGCGCCTGGCGCAGTCCGCTGCCGCCGAGGGCCTGCGCGTCGTCACCTACTCCTTCGCAGGCCCCGACACCCTCCCCGGCGGAGTGCTCGTGGGGGAGGGGCACGTCCACCTGGACATCCAGGAACGGGGGGCCTCATCCACTCGGGGACTGCTGACCCTCACCACGGTCGCCGGCCGCGAGCCCGCCGGAGGCACGGGCGAGGAGCCTCATCACGGCCCGGTCGAGCTGGTGCTGGCCGTACCCGGGGAACACGTGGCCCTCGACGCCGCCGGAGCCTGGGCCGCGGGCATCGAGCTCGGCGTCGAACCGGCCCTGATGGCCCGGGCACTGGGGGCCTTCGGGGGGACGGGCCGGCGCTTCGAGGACCGGGGCGAGGCCGACGGCGTGCGCGTCATCGACGACTACGCCCACCACCCCACGGAGATCGAGGCCCTGCTGCGCACGGCGCGGGGCGTGGCCCAGGAGCGCGGCGGCCGGGTCCTGGTCCTGTTCCAGCCGCACCTGTTCTCCCGCACCCGGGCCTTCGCCGACCGCTTCGGACAGGCGCTGGCCCTGGCCGACGCCGTTGTCGTCACCGACGTCTACCCCGCCAGGGAGACTCAGGCGGACTTCCCCGACATCACCGGGGACACGGTCGCCCAGCGCGTCCCCGGTGGCACCGCCAGGTTCGTCGCCGAGCGCCTCGATGCCGCCCACGCGGTGGCCGACCTCGCGCGCCCCGGCGACCTGCTGCTGACAGTCGGTGCCGGAGACGTCACCGAGCTCGCCGGCACGGTACTGGGCGACCTGGCGGCACGCGAGGGCGGTGCAGCCCCCTCGCCCGCGGACCGGGACGAGCGGGCATGAGGAAGCCCTCGGCCCCCCGCCCCGAGCGCTCCAACCGCGCTCAGGACGCCCCGGCCAGCATCCCGCCGCGCCGCTCCGGCCCCAGGCGTCCGCGTCCCTCCCGCTCGGCGCAGGGACCATCCGCGCCGAGCGCCCCGACGGCGCATCACGGGACCGAGCAGGCCGGGCCGGCGGCCCCCGCCAAGCGGCCCCGGAGCGCTTCGGCCCCCAGGACTCCCAAGGAGCCGAGCGGCGGCGCCGGGTCGGCCTCGCGACCCAGGCGTCCGTCGACGTCGAGGGGCGCGTCCAGCTCCTCGCCGGCTCCGCGTCGCGGTGGCGAGGGCGCCAGCCGCACCAGCCCCCGCCAGGAGTCCTCCAGCCCCGACGCGGCGGCGAGCACCGAGCTGACCGTCTTCGGCCGCAGGCAGGTGGCTCTTTCCCGTGGAGACGACCGGGTCGTCTCCACCGGACTGGCCGATCGGCTCAAGGAGCGTCAGGCCGCCGTGCGCCGGTTGCGGCTGCGACGGGCGGTGAGGGCCGCCGTCGTAGTGGTCGCCATCGTCCTGGTGGTCTGGGCCCTGGCCTTCTCACCCCTCCTGGGTCTGCAGGCCCGGAGGATCTCCGTGGCGGGTTCGGACGGCAGCGTCTCGGACCAGCAGGTCCGCGAGGTTCTGGCCGCCTACGAGGGCGACTCGTTGCTGCGGCTCGACACCGGCCGGCTCTCCACCCAGGTCAGTGACAAGCTGGTCCGGGTGCGCCGGGCGCAGGTGACCAGGGCCTGGCCCCACGGGCTGCGGGTGCACCTGACGATGCGCGTGCCGGTGGCCACCGTGCAGGACTCGGACGGTTACCAGGTCCTCGACAACGAGGCCGTGGTCCTCGAGCGGGTCTCCGAGCCGCCGTCGGGCCTGGTGAACATCGTGCCCGATCCCGCCGCGCAGGCATCGGGGCCACAGAGGATCTCCGCAAAGCAGGTCGCCGCCGTCACCCAGGTGGTGGGTTCCCTCACGCCGGAGACCCTGGCCCAAGTGAGCAGCGGCAGCGCCACTGAGGCGGGGCAGGTCACACTGACCCTGTCCAGCGGGGCCAGCGTGGTCTGGGGCAACAACCAGGACAACGCGCTCAAGGCACGCGTCCTGGCGACTCTCATGACCACCACCGCCTCCATCTACGACGTCTCCTCGCCGCATCGCCCCACCACACGATCCGCTGACAGCGCCGGCGCGACCCCCGTGGCACCATCGCCGACGTCCTGATCGGCTCTTGCGCTCCGCCGCTGCGCGGCATCTCCAGGAACAGCGGGGCACGCAGCAGCACGCACCCGTAAACCTTCAGGTTCATCGCAGGTAAATTGCAGTGTTATAGCAGGGAATCCGCAGGCAACTGCACACGAACACGCCGGGCTTCAATGCGATGCGACGTCCTGGATGTCTCATAGCGTTAAGCCCGTCGTTCAGAGAATGACATAAGTATTGACCTTAACTTGAGGTTGAGGTTTGAGGGGAGTCCTCGTCGGAGGGCTCATGACGAAACTCGCGGAGGGGACGCCAGTGGTCGAGAGCATGGCTGTGGACGACTCACAGCACTACCAGGCAGAGATCAAGGTCGTCGGTGTTGGCGGCGGCGGTGTCAACGCCGTCAACCGCATGATCGAGGCCGATCTGCGTGGCGTGGAGTTCATCGCCGTGAACACCGACGCCCAGGCGCTGCTCATGTCCGACGCTGACGTCAAGCTCGACGTCGGGCGGGACCTGACTCGAGGGCTGGGAGCGGGGGCTGACCCGGCGATCGGCCGCAAGGCCGCCGAGGATCACGAGTCCGAGATCCGCGAGGCTCTCGACGGCTCGGACATGGTCTTCGTCACCGCGGGCGAGGGAGGCGGTACCGGCACCGGCGCAGCCCCCGTCGTCGCCCGTCTGGCCAAGAGTATCGGCGCGCTGACCATCGGTGTGGTCACCCGTCCCTTCTCCTTCGAGGGACGCCGCCGCTCGGCCCAGGCCGAGGACGGCGTCCAGGCGCTGCGCGAGGAAGTCGACACCCTCATCGTCATCCCCAATGACCGCCTCCTGCAGATCGCCGACAAGAACATCTCCGTCGTTGACGCCTTCAAGCAGGCCGACCAGGTTCTTCTTCAGGGTGTCCAGGGCATTACCGAGCTCATCACGACCCCCGGTCTCATCAACGTCGACTTCAACGACGTCAAGTCCGTCATGCAGGGCGCCGGCAGTGCGCTCATGGGTATCGGCTCGGCCACCGGTGAGGGGCGCGCGATCACGGCCACCGAGGAGGCCATCGCCTCGCCGCTGCTGGAGACCTCGATCGACGGCGCCCACGGCGTGCTGCTCTTCTTCCAGGGCGGTTCCGACCTGGGTCTGTTCGAGATGAACGAGGCCGCCAACCTGGTGCGCGAGGCCGTCCACCCCGAGGCCAACATCATCGTCGGAAACGTGGTCGACGGCGCCCTGGGAGACGAGGTGCGGGTGACGGTCATCGCCGCCGGCTTCGACTCCGAGCCGGTCGTTGGTGGCCTGGCCGACCCGATGACTCGACTCTCGCGCGCCGCCGCGGTGCCGCCGGTGCCCTCCTCCCCGGTCGACGACCTGCCCCCGGCCCCGGCTCCTCGTGGTGGCGCCCATGCCGCCCAGAACCCGGTGACTCGTCCGGTCCCGCTGGCTCCGCCGCCCTCCTCCTCCCCGGCGGCCGCGGCGCACCTGTCGGAGGTCAGTGCGGCCGAGGCCCTCTCCTCGGGGAGCATGCCGGCCTATGTGGATGAGTCATACGGCTCCTACGGCTCGGTGCCGGCGCAGCAGCACTCGGTCTCCGATCTTGAGGTTCCTCAGGTGATCGGGGTCGACGCCGACGATGACGGCATCGACCTGCCCGACTTCCTGCGCTGAGCGGCATCGCTGTCCGGGGGCGCGGCAACATGTGCGATACCACCGCCGTTGAGGCCTCGGATCTGATCGAGGTGGATCTGGGTCCGCGGGCTCGTGGGTTCTTCACCACCCGCGGCCTGCGGGCCCGTCCCGTCTCGGCTCCGGGTGGCGGCGCTCAGGACCGGGGTGCGGAGCGCGAGGAAGGGGCCGCATATGACGGGTGGAACCTGGCGCTCCACGTCGGGGACGACTCGCAACGTGTTCATTGTCATCGTCGTCGGCTCGAGGAGCTGCTCGGGCTCGAGCAGGGGCGCCACCTGGCCTGGATGAACCAGGTTCACTCCGCAGTCGTGGCCACGGCTCAGGCCGGTGACGTTCCCACTGCGGACGCCCTCGTCCTGGACTCTCGGACGGGCGGGGCTCCTGCAGGCTGCTGCGTTCTCGTGGCCGACTGCGTCCCCGTCCTGCTCGCGTCCCGGGACGGAGCTCTGACAGCCGCCGTGCACGCCGGTCGGCGAGGCATGCTCGACGGCGTCGTCCCCGCCACCATCGACTTCCTTCGGCGCAGTGGAGTGGAACCGGCGGATCTGTGGGCCGCCGTGGGGCCGTCGATCTGCGGCTCCTGCTACGAGGTCCCCGAGGAGATGCTTGCCCTGTCCGCGCAGCGCGAACCGGCGTGCGCCTCGCGCACATCGTGGGGGACGCCCGGCCTTGACGTTGCGGCAGGGGTCCTCGCCCAGCTCGAGCGCGCCGGTGTTGGTCACATCAGCGCTGGTCAGTGGTGCACCTACGAGGACCCTCGCTTCTTCTCCTACCGCCGTGACGGAGTGACTGGACGTCTGGCAGGCATTGGAGTTCCGCGATAACGCCCGTCTGCTGAGTAACTCCTGGGCGTGACCTTCCTGAAACCTGAGGTGGGGGACACGCCGAGGTGAGGTCCCCGTGCGGTGTCACGGGGACGGATACCGTCGCAGCACATCCGGAACGCAGGGGACCGGACGAACCAAGGAGCGATAAATGGGCGCGCTGCGCAGTATGACCAGTTTCCTCGGCTACTCGGAGCCGGAGGAAGAGACCTACGAGGACAGCTACGAGGCTGCCGATGCCGGTTACGCCGTGCAGGAGCACGAGCAGGACTTCGTTGACGAGGGGTACGAGGACTTCTCTGCCCCGGCTGCGCCCGATCCCGTTGCCGCTGCCCCCGACCTTCGCCGCATCGTCACGGTTCACCCCTCGACCTACAACGAGGCCAGGATCATCGGCGAGTCCTTCCGTGACGGCGTCCCCGTCATCATCAACCTCACCGGCATGAGCGAGTCCGACGCGCGTCGCATGGTGGACTTCTCCGCCGGTCTGGTCTTCGGGCTGCACGGTGCCATCGAGCGTGTCACTCCGCGCGTGTTCCTGCTGACTCCGGCCAGCGTGGAGATCGACGGCGGCGAGGTCGCCGAGGCTCGCGGCCGCTTCTTCAACCAGAGCTGAGCTGACTCGTACGTGAACCTCGTCTCTGCGGTAGCCGGGATCCTGTCGAGCATTCTGAGCCTGTACTTCCTCATCCTCCTGGTCAGGGTTGTGCTCGACTGGATTCAGGTATTCGCCCGCCAGTGGCGTCCCCAGGGGGTCGTCCTGGTGCTGGCCAACCTTGTCTACGCTCTGACGGATCCTCCTCTGCGAGTGATCCGTCGGAGGGTTCCCATGGCACGCCTGGGAGGCGTCGGTATCGACCTGAGCTTCCTGGTCCTGGTCTTCGGGATCTGGATCATCCAGTGGTTCCTCGGGTTTCTCATCTGAACAGGTGTGAAGTTGTGAGCGAACCGCTAGAGTGCTGTTCTCACGTCAGCGTGAGATAGCGCGCTTGATGTGGCCTGAACCTCGAGTTCAGGTACTCTGTCCGCATGAGTGACCGGATGCCCGGTGCTCGTGACCTTATCCGTAACGACACCGAGGTGACGACCCATGACGCTGCTGACAGCAGACGACGTCCTCAACAAGAAGTTCCAGGCGACCAAGTTCCGTGAGGGCTACGAGCAGGACGAGGTCGACGAGTTCCTCGACGAGGTAGTCGAGGCCATGCGTCAGCTGGAGGCTGAGAACGCCGACCTCAAGGCCAAGCTCGAGGCCGCCAACCGCCGAGTAGCCCAGCTCGGAGAGGGCGCTGCCATCCCCTCCGCACCCGCTTCCCCCGTATCTCCGGTTCAGGCGGAGCCTGCCATGTCCATGCCGGCCGTCTCCGCCGGCGAGACCGGCGGCCAGGGCCCGGCTGCTGCCTCCGGCATGCTCGAGCTGGCCCAGCGCCTTCACGACGAGCACGTCGCCAATGGCAAGGCCGAGGGCGAGCGCATCGTCACCGAGGCCCGCTCCACCGGTGAGCAGATCGTGCGCGAGGCCGAGGACCAGCGCAACCGCACCCTCGCCCAGCTGGAGAAGGAGCGTGCCAACCTCGAGCACAAGATCGACGAGCTGCGCCGCTTCGAGTCCGACTACCGCACTCGCCTCAAGAGCTACCTGCAGAACCTGCTGGCCAACGTCGAGGACGGCGGCGAGAGCTCCATCTCCAGCCTGTGATCCTGCAGGGGTCGTGATCCTCCAGGCCGTGATCGCCTCCCGGCCCATCCCCGTGAGCACCTTCGGGAGTGGCCAACGGAGCCTCATCACGACGGTCCCCATCCGATCAGGATGGTTCCGCTCCACCAGTCACCAGTGACACGGCCTCCTACGAAGGGCGGCGACCCGCACGGGTCGCCGCCCTTCGCTGGGTACACAGCCCATTCGTCACCCGTTCTCCTCTGAGCACAATGCGAGAAAGCCCCATGCCTGACCACGTCGATCCCGCATCCTTAGCACAGGAAGCCGCCGGCAGTGCTGCTGACGGCGGTAACGCCGACCACGCCGATAGCGCCGTCCCGCTGCCCACGGACAATCCCTTCAGCGCCATGGATAAGGCCATGACGTCGCAGGAGGGGTCAGCGGACGCGAGACGATCCAAACGCCTCCCCGTGATCGTGCTGTGGCTGGTGGCGATCATTGTTATCGTCGTGGACCAGGTCTCCAAGCAGTGGGCGCTCTCAGCCCTGTCCGACGGTCGGCACACAGCGCTGTTCGGCCGGGCGCTTGGCCTGGTCCTGGTGCGCAACCCGGGCGCCGCCTTCTCCTTCGCCACCGGGCAGACGTGGATTTTCGCGCTCATCGCCTCCTGCGTCGTGGCCATCATCATCCGTGTCTCCCGGAACCTGGCGTCTGGCTCCTGGGCGGTGGCCCTCGGCCTGGTCCTGGGCGGCGCGGTCGGCAACCTCATCGACCGCCTTCTGCGCGAGCCAGGCTTCCTGCGCGGCCACGTCATCGACTTCATCGACTACGGCGGCTACTTCGTGGGCAATGTCGCCGACATCGCCATCGTGGCGGCAGCCGCGGGCATCATCATCCTGTCCCTGGGAGGCTGGGAGATCGACGGCACGCGTGCCGGCGCCTCAGACGACCCGGAAGCGGAAGGCGGCGGCGCACCGCCCTCCTCAACCCGCCGAGGAGTTCGGGCCCGCGGGAAGGATCGCGGCGAGGCGTCCTCCAAGCCGGGGGAGCCCTTGGATGCATCGACGCAGGCGACTCCCGTGGAGCCGCAATGAGCGTGCGCCTGCTGCCCGTCCCCGACGGCTTCGACGGCGAACGCGTTGATGCCGCGCTGGCCCGGATGACGGGATTGTCCCGCAGCCGGGTCGAGGACCTGTGTGAGGCCGGAGAGGTGCGCCGAGGCGGCGAGACGCTGGCCAAGTCCTCTCGTCTGCGCGCGGGCGAGCTCCTCGAGGTCGACCTGCCCGACCCCCGTCCCGTCGAACCGGTCGCCACTCCCGTGGAGGGCATGGAGCTGCTCTACGAGGACGAGGACATCGTCGTCGTCGACAAGCCCGCGGGCGTGGCCGCGCACCCCTCCATGGGGTGGGACGGCCCCGACGTCCTCGGCGCCCTGAAGGCCATGCACGTGCAAGTGGCCACCTCCGGCGCCGCCGAGCGCCAGGGCATCGTCTCGCGCCTGGACGTGGGCACCTCGGGCGTCATGATCGTGGCCAAGGGGGAGCGGGCCTACTCGGTGCTCAAACGCGCCTTCCGGGAGCACACGGTGGACAAGGTGTACCACGCCCTGGTTCAGGGCCACCTCGATCCCTCCAGCGGCACCATTGACGCCCCCATCGGCCGTCACCCCAGCCGAGAGTGGAAGATGGCCATCATCGAGGGCGGGCGGGAGTCCATCACCCACTACGACGTCATCGAGGCGATGCCCGGGGCCTGCCTGGCCGAGATCCACCTTGAGACCGGGCGCACCCACCAGATCCGCGTCCACATGGCCGCCGTCGGCCACCCCTGCGTCGGAGACGCCACCTACGGCGCCGACCCGGTCATGAGCGCACGCACCGGTCTGATCCGCCAGTGGCTCCACGCCCGCGAGCTCGGCATCGCCCACCCCATCACCGGTGAGCACATGGTCTTCACCTCTGACTACCCCGACGACCTCGTCCACGCCCTCGATGTCTTGCGCCTGCCGTGAACAGGCTCTCCGCGGAGGTGAATGAGAACAGTGACTGATCGCCTGCGTCGCTCGACCATGGCCCCGACGACGAGGCCGAGCGCTGACGAGGTGGTCTCGGAGACTCCCACCCTCGAGATCCGCCCGGCCATCGCCGTCCACGAACCCGTCGGCTTTGCAACGGCCCGCGGAGATGAGACGGGCCCCGAGGCCGACCGGCTTCGCATAGCTGTGGCCGACGTGCGCCTCGAGGTCTTCGTCGGTGAGCAGGCGGTTCCCTTCATCCAGGAGATCGACGCCCGCGACGAGGAACCCACCACGATCCACCTCCTGGCCCGCGGAGCCGATGGCACGCCCCTGGGCGCCGGGCGCATCCTGATGGAGCGCGCGCACCCCGGCCGGGTTCATCTGGGCCGTCTGGCAGTACGCCGCGTCGCGCGCGGTACGGGGCTGGGGGCCCGCATCGTCGCTGCCCTCGAGCAGGCCGCACTGAGCCACTCCTGCCGGCCCTGCGTGGAGGTGGTTCTCTCCGCTCAGGAGCAGGCCATGGGCTTCTACGAGCGCTGCGGATACCGGGTTCTGAACGGTCGCCGCTACCTCGACGCCGGCATCTGGCACCAGGACATGGCCCGCACCGTCAGTAGCGTGAGCGCCGAGAAAAGTTCCGGCAGCACCGCTTAAGGTCGGTTACCGAGGCCCGCGCGCATGCGCACGTGCCGAGGGCAGCAGGACGAAGAGGAGAGACTCATGAGGATCGTTGTCATCGGTGCCGGGGGCATCGGAGGATGGCTCGGCGCCCGTCTGGCCGCGAGCGGCCAGCAGGTCGGCTTCCTGGTTCACGATCGCACCCTGGCGGCTCTGCGCTTGGGCGGGCTGACGCTGCGTGACTGCTCCGAGGGTGAGCCCGGTACCGTGACCGCCCGCATCGAGACGCCCCTGGCCAGTGAGGATCCGCAGGCTCTCAACGACGCCCTGGGCGGTGACCCGGACCTGGTCCTGGTCACCACGAAGGTCGATGCGCTACCGCAGCTGGCCTCGGCGCTCAGAGTTCTGACCGGCCCCGACACCGGCGTCGTCTCCACCCAGAACGGGATCAGTGCGCCCGAGCTGCTCGCCGACGCCGTCGGAAAGGAGCACGTCCTGCCCGGGGTTGCCCGGGTCTACTCCGCCATCACCTCGCCCGGAGACGTCCGCACCATCGGCAACGCCGGCTCCCTGGCCCTGGGGGAGTGGGACGGCTCCGCCACCGCTCGCTGCGCCGCCGCCGTCCAGGCCCTGGAGGCAGGCGGAATCCGGGCCTGGACCCCGGACTCCATCTGGGCCGAGCTGTGGCGCAAGGTCTCCTTCGTCGTCGTCCAGGGTTCCCTCGGCGCTGCCACGAACACTCCCATCGGCGTTCTGCGCAGCGACCTGAGAGACTCCTTCACTCGGGCCGTGAGCGAGGTCGTCGCGGTCGCCGCGGCACTGGGCCACGACCTGGCCACCCACGACGCCCCCGACCCGGTCGCTGCGGCCCTGCGCATGGCCGACGCCCAGCCGGCCGGAGCCACCACCTCGATGCAGCGGGACATCGCCTCAGGCCTGCCCAGCGAGCTCGACGCCCAGCTCGGTGCGCTGTGCCGCGCCGGTGACGAGGTGGGCGTGCCCACTCCTGTGCTCGACCTCGCGCTCAGCGTTCTGGCCCCGCGGGAGGCTGCCGCCCGGGCGCGCGGCTGAGCCCGAAGCACCTCTCGGAGGCGGTGGGAAGGACGCCGCCCAGCAGAGGATTTCTCCCCCGGCTTAGCCACTACCTCGGCGGTGTCCCGTCATGGCTGGGCAAGGCCCTGCCTTCGCGCTCGAGCGCGCTGGGCCCCTCCAGGAGACAGGGCGCCGGGCGGGCCTAGGATGGGGCCATGGCGGAGATGAGCAGTCAGGAAGAAGCAGCCCCCAAGGACGACTTCGTCCACCTCCACGTCCACACCGACTACTCCATGCTGGACGGCGCCGGGAAGATCAAGGACTACGTGGCCGAGGCCAAGCGGCTGGGCCAGCCCGCCCTGGCAATCACCGACCACGGCTACATGTTCGGAGCCTACGAGTTCTACGCGGCCGCCACGGCCGCCGGTATCAAGCCGATCATCGGGGTCGAGGCCTACATGACTCCGGGCACCTCCCGCTTCGACAAGACCCGTGTGTTCTGGGGCGATGAGTCCCAGCGGAGCGACGACGTCTCCGCCCGCGGCTCCTACACGCACATGACGCTGCTCTCACGCAACAACGAGGGCCTGCACAACCTCATGCGCATGGACTCCTTCGCCTCCCTGGAGGGCCAGTGGGGCAAGGCGCCACGCATCGACCGCGAGCTGCTCTCGCGCTATGCGAGCGGCCTCATCGGCTCCACCGGCTGCCCCTCCTCGGAGGTCCAGACCCGCCTGCGCCTGGGCCAGTGGGACGAGGCCCTGCGCGTCGCGGGGGAGCTGCAGGACATCTTCGGCAAGGAGTTCTTCTACGTCGAGCTCATGGACCACGGCCTGGAGATCGAGCAGCGCGTCACCAAGGATCTGCTGCGCATCGCCAAGGAGATCGGGGCCCCGCTGCTGGCCACCAACGACTCCCACTACGTGCGCCCCGAGGACCGCACCATCCAGGACGCGATGCTGTGCATCAACTCCGGCTCCGTGCTCTCCGATCCTGATCGCTTCAAGTTCGACGGTGACACCTACTACCTGCGCCCCGGCGCCGAGATGCGCCGCCTCTTCTCCGAGATGCCCCAGGCATGCGACAACACCCTGCTCGTGGCCGAGCAGTGCGACGTGCACTTCCGCACCGTGGACGAGGGGGCCTCCTACATGCCGGCCTTCCCCGTCCCCGAGGGGGAGACCGACGAGTCCTGGTTCATCAAGGAGTGCTGGCGCGGCATGGACCGCCGGTTCAACGGCGACATCCCCGAGGACTGCCGCAAGCAGGCCGAGTACGAGATCAGCGTCATCACCCAGATGGGATTCCCCGGCTACTTCCTCGTCGTGGCCGACTACATCAACTGGGCCAAGGCCCACGGCATCCGGGTCGGGCCGGGGCGTGGATCGGGAGCCGGCTCCATGGTCGCCTACGCCATGGGCATCACCGAGCTCAACCCGCTGCGCCACGGGCTCATCTTCGAGCGCTTCCTCAATCCCGAGCGCATCTCCATGCCCGATATCGATGTCGACTTCGACGAGCGTCGGCGCGACGAGGTCATTGAGTACGTGCGCGAGAAGTACGGCGCCGACCGCATCAGCCAGGTGGTCACCTACGGCGTCATCAAGGCCAAGCAGTCCTTGAAGGACTCCAGCCGCGTCATGGGCTACCCCTACGCCGTCGGCGACCGGCTCACCAAGGCCATGCCCCCCTCCGTCCAGGGCAAGGACATCTCCATCAAGGGCATCTTCAACCCTGCCGACGAGCGCTACGGCGAGGCCGAGGAGTTCCGCAAGCTCCACGCCGAGGACCCCGACGCCCAGAAGATCGTCGAGCTGGCCAAGGGGCTGGAGGGCATGACCCGCCAGTGGGGCGTCCACGCCTGCGCCGTCATCATGTCCTCAGCCACGTTGACCGACATCATCCCCATGATGCAGCGCCTCCAGGACGGCGCCGTCATCACCCAGTTCGACTACCCCACCTGCGAGCACCTGGGCCTGCTCAAGATGGACTTCCTGGGACTGCGCAACCTCACGGTCATCTCCGACGCCCTGGAGAACATCGTCGCCAACGGCAAGCCCGCCCTGGACATCGACCACGTCGAGCTCGACGACCGCGCCACCTACGAGCTGCTCTCACGCGGTGAGACCCTGGGCGTCTTCCAGCTCGACGGCGGGGGGATGCGCACGCTGCTGCGCCTGATGAAGCCGGACAACTTCGAGGACATCTCCGCCGTCGGCGCCCTCTACCGGCCCGGCCCCATGGGGGCGGAGTCCCACACCAACTACGCGCTGCGCAAGAACGGCCTGCAGGAGGTCATCCCGATCCACCCCGAGCTCAAGGAGGCCCTCGACCCGATCCTGGGGACCACGCACGGTCTCATCGTCTACCAGGAGCAGGTCATGAAGATCGCCACCGACCTGGCGGGATTCTCCATGGGCAAGGCCGACGCGCTGCGCAAGGCCATGGGTAAGAAGAAGATGGACATTCTGGCCAAGATGTTCGTCGAGTTCGAGGCCGGGATGGTTCAGTCCGGCTTCTCCAAGGAGAGCGTCAAGACCCTGTGGGACGTCGTCGTCCCCTTCGCCAAGTACGCCTTCAATAAGGCCCACTCGGCCGCCTACGGCGTCGTGTCCTACTGGACGGCCTACCTCAAGGCGCACTATCCGACCGAGTACATGGCCGCCCTGCTCACCAGCCAGAAGGACAACAAGGACAAGCTGGCCGTCTACCTGGGGGAGTGCCGCCACATGGGCATCACCGTCCTGCCCCCGGACGTCAACGCCTCGCGGGCACAGTTCTCCGCGGTGGGTGAGGACGTGCGCTTCGGGCTGTCCGCGGTGCGCAACGTCGGCATCAACGTCGTCGACGCGATCGTGGCCGCCAGGGAGGACAAGGGCGAGTTCACCTCCTTCGAGGACTTCCTCGACAAGGTTCCCGCGGTCGTGTGCAACAAGCGCACCATCGACTCCCTCATCAAGGCCGGGGCCTTCGACTCCCTGGGGCACACCCGGCGCTCCCTGCAGGCCTGCCACGAGGACTTCGTCGACGAGGTCATCGGTGTCAAGCGCAACGAGGCCGCCGGCCAGTTCGACCTGTTCGCCTCCCTCATGGGCGGCCCCGACGACGCCGACGACTCACCCTTCGGCAACGGCCCGGTCTTCTCCTCCGACGTTCCCAACCTGCCGGAGTGGGACAAGAAGGACAAGCTCGCCTACGAGCGCGACATGCTGGGCCTCTACGTCTCCGACCACCCCCTCATGGGCCTGGAGGGGCTGCTGGGCAAGCTCGCGGACAAGGAGATCTCCGAGCTCCACGAGAACGATGAGCTGCCCGACGGCGCCATGGTCACCATCGCCGGGCTCATCACCTCGCTGACCCGCAAGACCACCAAGCAGGGCAACCTGTGGGCCATCGCCCAGGTCGAGGACCTGGCCGGAAGCATCGAGGTGCTCTTCTTCCCCCAGACCTATCAGACCGTCTCCACCATGCTGGCCCCGGACACGGTGGTCACGGTGCGCGGACGTCTCAACCGGCGTGACGGCCAGGTCGCCCTGTACGCCCAGGAGATGACGATCCCGGACATCTCCAGCGCCGCCCACGAGGCGGTCCTCATCACCCTGCCCACCAACCGGTGCACCGGGCCACTGGTGGAGCGGTTCAAGGACGTGCTCACCAAGCACCCGGGTGGCTCGACGGTCCGTCTGACGCTGACCAGTCCGGGGCGCGAGGTGCGTACCCAGCTGGACGCCTCGCTGCGGGTGGAGGCCTCGCCCGCCTTCTACTCCGACATCAAGGCCCTCCTCGGCCCGGGGTGCCTGCGCCACTAGAAAGCCGTATCCCCGGGAGTGGATCGCCCGCCCCGATGGGGACGTCGAGCAACCGATGCCAGCCCGAGCGGGCACCGTTCGCAAACCTGTTCGTGATCTCACCGTGTCCTCATCAGTGCGCCACATGCCGTCTTTCCTTAGGGCGGCAGGTCCGCCTTCGGGAAGGTGGAATCCGGTTTTGAGGCGGTATTCCCACAGGTCGTGCCACCTTCACCAGGCTTGGTGCTCACGTGGCGCCCCGTCTTCATCTTGATACTCTCGTAATGTCCACAAGCAGTCGGTGACTGTATTGTCTATGAGGTAATTTGATGAGTGACGAGGATTTCAACCCTCCAACGTTGACGCAGCAAGAGGAGCGGGACGCCGGCCCGCAGGAAGGGCAGGCAGGGGAGGTCCTCCAGGGTGCGGCGGCCGCGACGCCGGCCTTCCAGACCTCCCCGGCAACCGTGAAACGCCGCCAGCGTCACCTGCTCGACCGCCTGAGGAGATCGGTCTCCCGCCAGCCCCACGACGTCGGTGAGGGAATGGACAAGGTGGTCTTCGGCGTCGCCGCGGCCGCGACCATCGCCTTCGTCGTGTGGGGCTTCATCTCTCCGCACGGTCTGGGGAGGGCCTCCAAGTGGGCCCTGGGGGGAACGATCAGCAACTTCGGTTGGCTGTTCGTTCTGTCCTCGACCCTGTTCGTCGTCTTCGTCGTCTTCGTGGCGGCCTCCCGGTTCGGCAAGATCCCCCTGGGTGGGGACGGAGAGGAGCCCGAGTACTCCACTGGCTCCTGGGTCTCCATGATGTTCGCCACGGGAATGGGTATCGGACTGATTTTTTACGGGGTCGGTGAGCCGCTCTACTTCTACATGTCGCCCCCGCCGGAAACGGTCGACCCTCAGACCGCCCAGGCCGCCAGTACCGCCCTGGGCACGGCCATGTTCCACTGGACCATCTACCCGTGGGCGATGTACGCCCTGGTGGGGCTCGGGATGGCCTACGGAACCTACCGGCTGGGACGCTCCCAGCTCTTCTCGGCCATGTTCACCTCCCTGTTCGGGCGCCAGGCCATCGACGGGATCGGCGGGCGCATCATCAACATCCTGGCGATCGTCGCCACCCTGTTCGGGTCGGCCTGCTCCCTGGGGCTGGGGGCCCTGCAGATCGGCGGGGGCATGGTGTCGACCAACCTCGTCACCAAGTCCACCCCCGCGATGATGGTCGGCATCATCGCGATCCTGACGGCCTGCTTCGTGGCCTCCGCGATCTCCGGCATTGAGAAGGGCATCCAGTGGCTGTCGAACATCAACATGGTGCTGGCTGTGCTGCTGGCGATCATCGTCTTCATCGGCGGACCCACCCTGTTCATCCTCAACATCATCCCCTCGGCGATCGGCAACTTCATCGATGAGCTGCCCGCCATGGCCTCGCGCACGGCGGCTGTGGGCAATCAGGACATGGCCCAGTGGCTGTCCTCCTGGACGATCTTCTACTGGGCCTGGTGGATCTCCTGGACACCCTTCGTGGGAATGTTCATCGCCCGCATCTCGCGCGGCCGCACCATCCGGCAGTTCGTCACCGGGGTCATGCTCGTCCCCTCGGTCGTCTCCCTCATCTGGTTCGCCATCTTCGGCGGCGGCGCCATCGGGCTCCAGGAACGCGCCGAGCGCGCCGGCCAGGCGGCGCACGCCCTCGTCCATCTCAAGGCCGATGGCACGCCCGACCTGAACTTCGACACAGTCCTGTTCGACCTGCTCAACGCCATGCCCGTGCACAAGGTGGTCCTCATCGTCCTCATGGTGCTGGCAGTCGTCCTGGTGGCGATCTTCTTCGTCACCGGTGCCGACTCGGCCTCCATCGTCATGGGAGGGCTCTCGGAGAACGGTGCAACCGATCCGAGCCGCTTCACGGTCGTCTTCTGGGGCGTGTCCACAGGCGGCGTTGCCTCAGCCATGCTGCTCGCCGGTGGGGACGATCCGCGTGAGGTCCTCACCGGTCTGCGGGACATCACGATCGTCTCGGCGCTGCCCTTCGTCTTCGTGATGCTGCTGCTGTGCGTCTCGCTCTACAAGGATCTCAACAACGACCCCATGCTGCTGCGGCACTCGCTGGCCAACCAGGTCCTGGTCGACTCGGTCACCACCGCGGTCACGACGGCCAACGAGCCGCATGAGGTCGAGACCATCGAGCTGCACACCAGCCTGTCATCGACCACTGACGGCGACGACGCAGACGACGCAGACGGTGAGGGCTGCCAGGACGGCACCGACGAGGCTGCGCAGGACCCGAGTGCCGACATCCGCGCCGTCGACGGCGCCGAGGACGCACCGACGGGATCGGAGCGGAGGCCGGAGGGCTAAGTCGGCCGACTGCTCCTGGTGCTGGGGTCCGGGCTCATTGCCCGGGCCCCAGCTGCTCGACGGCGGCGCCGACCTGACCTGCGGGGTGATCGACGACGACGACGTCTCCACCGGCCAGGTGGTGCCCGCGACGCGTCTCCACGACGCCGTTGACAGTGACGTCTCCGGACTGGATGGCGATGCGCGCCTGTGCGCCGTCCTCCACCAGGCCCGCCAGCTTGAGGAACTGGCCGAGCCGGATGCTTCCGGACACTGAGATGAGTGGGTACCGGGATGGGCGCTGAGATGTTGCGTGCGTCATAGGTGGATCCTCGCAGACAGGGCACGAGACGCGCACGTCGGAGCAGGTAGCGCCCCGGCAGAGCGGTCGGCGACGAGGCGAGTGAGAGAAGCGTCTCTCAGAAGTATGCGGATATAACGGATGCCAAACAAAATTTATCACGGTAGGGTAACGGCGTTCTGATAACACTACGGAGACGGAGACACCATGAAGCGTCGAATCGTCGCCCAGATGGCGATACTCGCTCTATCGCTGTCGGCGCCTGTTCTGGCCGTGACTCATGCACCACAAGCCGCCGCCGCCGACGGCAACATCATTCATGTCTCGGCCGAGGGAGGCTCGGACGCGGGAGACGGAACCGCTGCCAAGCCCCTTCAGACCATTGGAGCCGCCCTGAAGAAGGCCGGCGGCGGAGACACTATCGAGCTGGCCAACGGCACCTACCGTGAGGGCGAGCTCGCCGTCGACAAGGGCGTGACCATCAAGGCGGCCGAGGGTGCCAAGCCGGTCCTCACCGGTGCCGAGGTCCCCAAGAGCTGGAGTGCCGGCGGTGATGGGAAGTGGTCCACCGGCAAGGACATGGTCCGCTTCTGCACGGTCTGCACCATCAATGCCGACCCCGCCAAGGAGGGGATCGCCGCCCACCCCGAGCAGGTGTTCGTGGACGGTAAGCCCCTGACCCAGGTGCTCAGCCGCGCCGAGGTCACCGAGTCCACCTTCTACGTGGACGACCCCGACCCGGTCACCCTGAAGAACCCGAAGAACAACCAGGCCGGCTACAACGTCAAGCCGCACCGGGGCACCTCCTACGTCATCGGTGTCGACCCCAACCAGCACCAGGTCGAGGTGGTCCAGCACTCCCGCGCCCTGTCCTTCAACACCGACAACATCACCCTGTCGGGGCTGACGGTGGAGAAGTACTCCGCGGTGCAGCGCTGGGACTACGAGGACCCCGAGATCGGCACCATCTCCGGTGGCGGAATGGTCGTGGCCGCTCACGGCGCTCCTCGCATTGAGAACTCCACCTTCCGCTACTCCTCGACGGCCGGTGCGCTGCAGGTCATCGACTCGACCAACGCGGTCGTGTCGAACAACCTGTTCGAGAACAACGGCTCCAACGCCTTCGGCATCAACGACTCCAGCGGTGCCAAGGTGGAGAACAACATGTGGAGGAACAACAACACCTCCGGCTTCATCACGAAGGACTGCGGCGCCTACTGCACCCTGGCCGACACCAAGATCACCCACTCCAAGAACATCCGCTTCGCCAACAACACCGTGGACTACTCGGCCACCGGCACGGACATCTCCGACCCCTCGGCCTATGACCAGAACCGGGCCGCGGGAGTCTGGTTCGACGAGGGCGTGATCGACTCCGAGATCGTTGGCAACTACTTCGTCAACGTCCCGGTGGCGATCTTCAACGAGGTCTCCTCCAACAACCTCATCGCCTCCAACATCGTGGCCGGGGCCGGCATCGGTATCCACGTCTCCGGGTCCAACGACACCCGCGTGTGGAACAACACCGTCTCCCATGCGCTCACCAGCCTGTGGATCCAGGAGGACACCCGTTCCGACGGCTGCAACGCCCGCAACGCCCAGGGTGTGTGCACCCAGGTGCAGAAGTGGAGCGCCGAGCACGGACTGAGCTGGGACACCACCAACACCAAGGTGATGAACAACATCTTCTCCTCCGAGCAGACCACCCCCATGCCCGGGGACCCGTGGCGCTACTCGGCCATGGTCCAGGTCCTGGGTGGGGCCAACCAGGATGGCTCCGGCGCGGTGTACGCCAATGAGATGGTCTCCAGCATCGACTACGACGTCTACTACCGCCACGAGAACCCCCAGACCCTGTCGACCACGGTCCTGTGGAACTGGGGCGCCGACCGCATGAACCAGTCGGTCAACGCCGAGAAGCTCTCGGACTTCACGGCCAGCTCGAGCGTCAAGGCCGAGGGCAAGGAGTCCAACGGTCTGGACCTGCACGGCTCCCCGGAGAACAACCCGTTCTTCGTCAAGGAGTCCGCCAACCCGATGGACAAGACCTCGGACTTCCACCTCAAGGAGGGAAGCCCCGCCTCCGGTAACGGTCACGCCCTGCCCGAGGACATCGCCAAGACCCTCGGCGTCAACGCCAACGTCCCCGTGGACCGCGGTGCGCTGGTCAACGTCGCCTGGGGCGGCGGCGCCGTTCCCGGTGCCGGGGACGCCCCCGCTGACAACGCCAACAACGGTGGCAAGGCTGCCGACAATGGCGACAAGGCCGCCAACAACAACGGCGGCAACGGCGGCAACGCCAATAACGGTGACAAGGCCGCCGACAACGGCGACAAGGCCGCCAACAACGGCGACAAGGCCAACAACGGTGGCAAGGCCGACAACAACGGCTCGACCGTCACCGACGGGGCCGCCGGTACCGACGGCAAGGACGCACAGGGCGCCAACCCCTCCAACTCCAAGGCGGGGGCCGGTCAGAAGAACTCCGGAATCGCCAAGCCCGGCGGCAACGCTCAGGGCGGTCAGGGCCAGGCCGCTGCGGCTGCAGCGGCTACCGGTGATAGCCGTCTTCCGCTCACCGGTGCCAGCATGACCGGCATCGTCCTCGCGGTGGCCGCCATCGCCCTGGGCGGCGGATTCATCCTGGTGCGCCGTCGTATGGCCGGCTGATCGCTGCTGGCCTCGGGGTGCGGCGCAGCGAGAACGAGCTTGTGAAGAGCCCGGACAACCCGGATCATCACACCGTGACTGAGTCGCTCGCCATCACCGTCGGTGACTACTTCCCCGTGGGGGACAGAATGCGCCGACTCACCCCGAGGCTGGCTGAGGCCACCAACGCAGCACGCTCCGTCCTGATAGAGGTCGCACAGCACCGTGAGGTCATCACCTACGGCGAGCTCAGCGACTCGATCGGACGGAGCGTGCTGCCACGTCATATGGGGCCGTTGCTCTCCATGATCGCCCATGACTGCGCTGCTCGAGGCGAACCGAGCCTGGCCTCCCTGGTGGTCTCGGCGGCCACTGGAGAGGTCGGCACCGGGGACTCGAGCTGGGCCCCGCCGCAGCGGCTCGCCTGCTGGGCACGATGGGGTGAGAAGTGGGCCAACGGCTGAGCATCGGTTCTCGGTATGTGGGACGGCGGCGGGGCTGGGAAACAGTCGTGGTTTGATACGCTCGACCATCCAGAGCGGCCGAGAGACCTGGTTCCATGACGCCGCAGCAACCCGGTACGCGGGTGCTTCAGCCAGGATCGATGGAGACGACGTGCACGACAACGAGCCCACCGGGCCCACCGCCGCGGCCGGCAGTCGCGGCGAGGCCTTGAGCAGCGCCGAGACCGGAACCGCTCGGCGACTGCCCACCGTCAGCCTGGAGCTGTTCCCCCCTCGACCGGGTAAGGCAGCCTCGGCCACCTGGGGCCGCATTGACCGGCTCCTGGCCACCGGGCCCGACTTCGTCTCGGTGACCTACCGGCCGACCTTCGTCACTGACCCTGCCGGCGGGGTCACTGGCGGCGGACGCCAGGGGAGCGCGCATGAGCCCGAGGCGGGCCCGTGCGAGGCCCCCCGCGTGCGCGCGGTCCAGGAGCAGACCAACCCCTCCGAGTGCGTGCTCGCCCACGTGCTGGACTCCAGCACCATCCCCCTCATGGCTCACCTGACCTGTATCGGCTATCGCAAGCAGGAGGCCGTCGACATCGTCACTCGCTTCCTGCGCATGGGAGTACGGCGCTTCCTCGCCCTGCGCGGCGACCCGCCAGCCGGCACCCGGGCCGAGGATGTCGCCGGGGAACTGCGCCACGCCGACGACCTCGTCCGGGTCATCCGGGAGGTCGAGGCCGACTTCTTCGGTGACGGCAGGCGCCACGTCACGATCGCCGTGGCCGCCTACCCGGCCACCAACGACCACATCGAGGCCATTGAGGTCCTGGCCGCCAAGCAGGCCGCCGGGGCCGACATGGCGATCACCCAGGTGTTCTACGACGCGGCCGACTATGTGGCGCTGACCAACGCGGCCTCCTACGCGGGGGTGAGCATCCCGATCCTTCCCGGCGTGATCCCACTGACCGACCTGCGTCGGCTCACCCGTCTTGAGGCGCTCACCGGGGTGCGCGTGCCCGCCGGCCTGCGATCCTCGCTGGGATCGGCCAGCGGCGCCACCCTCGTGGAGCGCGGCATCGGCGCGACGCTCGACCTGGCAACCGCGCTGCTGCGCGCCGGCGCCCCCGGTCTGCACCTGTACACCTTCAACCGCACCCGACCGGCCCTCGACGTCATCAGCCACCTGCGTCTGGGCGGCATCCTGGCCGGAGCCGCGCCCGATCGGGAGGTGCGCGACGCCGTCGATCGCGGATACCTCCAGGCCACACCCGGCCGAGGCCCTTCTTTCCTGCGCCGTGGCTCTGCCCGCGCAACAGTGTCTTCCCACCACCCCGTTCAGCCCCTCACCACCATCACCAAGGAGAATGCATGAGCGCCACCCCTGAGTCGGTCGCCCCCGCCTCGCCGGCTGAGATCGCCGTGACCGAGTCACAGGTCCCCTCCGCCCCCCTTCCGGGGGCCACCATCCTGGGATACCCCCGCATCGGAAGGGACCGTGAGCTCAAACGCGCCGTGGAGTCCTTCTGGAAGGGGAACCTGAGCGTCGAGGAGCTCAAGCACGCCGCTGCCGAGCTGCGCGGGGCGACCCGCTCGCGCCTGACGGACCTGGGGCTGACTCAGCCCGCCTCGGTGCCGGCGGACTTCACCCTGTACGACCAGGTTCTTCAGGTGACCGCCACCCTGGGCGCCGCGCCCGCCCGTTTCCGCGACCTGCTGAACGCCGACGGCGCCCTCGATGTCGAGGGCTACTTCACCCTGGCCCGTGGTGAGGGCGCCCGTCCCGCCATGGAGATGACCAAGTGGCTGGACTCCAACTACCACTACCTGGTCCCCGAGATCGACGCCTCCACCCCCATCGACTACGTCGACACCGCCATCGCCGACCAGGTCCGCGAGGCCAAGGCCTCCGGGACCGAGGTCCGCCCCGTCGTCGTGGGCCCGGTGAGCTACCTGCTCATGGCCAAGCCCTCCGACGAGGCAGCCGAGGACTTCCACCCCCTGGACCGCCTCAGCGACGTGCTGCACGCCTACGGCCACCTCCTCATGGACCTGCACGAGGCCGGCGCCACCTGGGTCCAGCTCGATGAGCCCGCCCTGGTCTCCGACTCCTGGAACGTGGAGCGCCAGCGCGTCCTCGACGCCGTGCGTGACGCCTACACCTGGCTGGGCGCCATCGTGGAGCGCCCCCAGATCCTGGTGGCCGGAACCTACGGCTCCCTGGGCGACGCCCTGCCCGTGCTCGCTCAGACCCCGATCGAGGCCGTGGGCCTGGACCTCGTGGCCGGCGCCCTGCCCGAGGCCGGAGACCTGGCCGCCCTGGAGGGCAAGACCGTCGTCGCCGGCGTCGTCTCGGGCCGCAACATCTGGCGCACCGACCTGAACCGGGCCATGGACGTGCTCGAGCAGCTGCGCGAGCGCCTTCCCGAGGGCACTCCCATCACCGTGGCGACCTCCACCTCCTTGCAGCACGTGCCCCACGACGTCGAGCGCGAGACCGCCATCGACCCGGAGATCCGCTCCTGGCTGGCCTTCGCCGACCAGAAGGTCGGGGAGGTCATCACTCTGGCCAAGGGCCTGGAGCAGGGGCGTGACGCCATCGCCGCTGAGCTGTCTCAGGACGCCGACCTGCGCAAGCAGCGCGCCGCCCACCCCGGCGTGCACCGCGACGAGGTCCGCGCCGCCGTCGGCGCCGTCACGGACGCCGACCGCACCCGCGCCCCCTACGGTGAGCGCAAGGCGGCCCAGGACGAGCGCCTCGGCCTGCCGGAGCTTCCCACCACCACCATCGGCTCCTTCCCGCAGACCGCCGAGATCCGTAAGGCCCGCGCCGCCTGGCGCAAGGGCGAGATCGACGACGCCGCCTACGACGCCGCCATGCGCGCCGAGATCGCCAGCGTCGTCGCCCTTCAGGAGCGCCTCGGCCTGGACGTCCTGGTCCACGGTGAGGCCGAGCGCAACGACATGGTCCAGTACTTCGCCGAGCTGCTCGACGGCTTCGTGACCACTGAGCACGGCTGGGTCCAGTCCTACGGCTCGCGCTGCACCCGTCCCTCCATCTTGTGGGGTGACGTCGCCCGCCCCGAGCCCATGACGGTGACCTGGTCGGCCTACGCCCAGTCCCTGACCGACAAGCCCCTCAAGGGCATGCTCACCGGCCCGGTGACGATCATGGCCTGGTCCTTCGTACGCGACGACATCCCGCGCGCCCAGGTCGCCGACCAGCTGGGCCTGGCCCTGCGCGCGGAGGTGGCGGACCTCGAGGCCGCCGGCATCGGCGTCATCCAGGTCGACGAGCCCGCCATCCGCGAGACCCTGCCGCTGCGGCGCGCCGACCGTCCCGCCTACCTGGAGTGGTCCGTCGGCTCCTTCCGCCTGGCCACCGGAGGGGCGGCTCCTGCCACCCAGATCCACACCCACCTGTGCTACTCGGAGTTCGACGTCGTCATCGATGCGGTCGACCACCTGGACGCCGACGTGACCTCCATCGAGGCCTCCCGCTCGCGCATGGACATTCTGCCCGCGGTGGCCGAGCACGGCTTCGAGCGTCAGCTCGGCCCGGGCGTGTGGGACATCCACTCCCCGCGCGTGCCCAGCCAGGCCGAGTGCACCGAGCTGCTCCAGCGGGCCGTCGACGCCCTGGGCGCCGAGAAGGTCTGGGTCAACCCCGACTGCGGTCTCAAGACCCGCGGCTACACCGAGACCGAGGCGAGCCTGACCAGCCTGGTCGGTGCCGCGCGCGCCGTGCGCGAGGCCTGATGAGTCTCTGACTCGACTGCAGGCGCCTGAGGCGGCCCGGGAGACAACGTGCTCTCCCGGGCCGCCTTGTGCATGGCCGGTAGGCTTACGGTCATGCTCACCCGCACCGATCTGCGCAGTACCCGACTCTCCGCACGCCAGCTGGCACAGGCCCTGCCCCGGGCCGCCCTTGACGTCACCGCCGCCCAGGCCGCCGTGGCTCCACTGATCGAGGACGTCCGCCGTCGAGGAGCGGCCGCACTGCGCGACGCCGCGGAGCGATTCGACGGCGTGCGACCCGTTCACCTGCGTGTGCCCGTTGCTGCCATCACCCAGGCGCTCGACGACCTGGACCCCGCGGTGCGCGAGGCCCTTGAGCTGTCCATCGCCCACAACCGGGCCGGGCACGCCGCCCAGGTGCCCGCTGAGCGCAGCACGGAGGTGGTCCCCGGAGGCACCATCACCCAGCGCTGGATCCCCGTGGAGCGGGTGGGGCTCTACGTTCCCGGAGGACTGGCGGTCTACCCCTCCAGCGTGGTGATGAACGCGGTGGCCGCCCAGGTCGCCGGCGTCGAACAGATCGCTTTGGCCAGCCCGCCTCAGGCCGAGTTCGCGGGTCTGCCTCACCCCACGATCCTGGCGGCGTGCGCGCTGCTGGGGATCACCGAGGTCTACGCCGTCGGCGGCGCCCAGGCCATCGCGATGCTCGCCTACGGCGCCGACGCCCAGGACGACACCGACCGTGCGGACGCCGGGGGAGAGGTCCTGTGTCGGGGCGTGGACGTCATCACCGGTCCCGGCAACGTCTACGTGGCGGCCGCCAAGCGAGCTGTCATGGGGACGGTCGGCATCGATGCCGAGGCAGGACCCACCGAGATTGCCGTCCTGGCCGACGCCGGGGCCGACCCCGAGTACGTGGCCGCCGACCTGCTCTCCCAGGCGGAGCACGATCCCAATGCCGGCAGCGTCCTCATCACCGACTCCCCGCAGCTGGCGGACGCCGTCGATGCGGCTCTTGAGCGCAGACTGAGCGCGACCCGGCACCGGGAGCGGGCATCGACCGCATTGAGGGGTCCGCAGTCGGGAACCGTCCTGGTGCGTGACCTCGCCCAGGCCATCGAGGTCGCCAACGCCTACGCGGCCGAGCACCTGGAGATCCACGTCTCCGACGCCCCTGGGGTCGCGCGTCGGATCCGCAATGCCGGAGCCATCTTCGTCGGGCCGTACAGCCCGGTGCCCCTGGGGGACTACCTGGCCGGCTCCAACCACGTCCTGCCCACCGGGGGCACCGCCCGGTTCGCGGCCGGGCTGAGCGTGATGGCCTTCCTTAAACCGGTCCAGCTCATCGAGTACAGCGCGAGCGCCCTGGAGTCCATGACGCCGGCGCTGGAGGTCCTGGCGAGCTGCGAGGATCTGCCCGCCCACGGGGAGGCGGCCCGTGCCCGAAGGCAGTGAAAAAGCCTGCTGAGCAGGCCGATTGAGATCATCCTGTGACCTTCTAGTGACCGTGCTCTGCCGCGTCAGGGGACGGCGCTGGAGCGAGGCGCGGATTCGTTGGCGATTCAACTGGCGGAATCCTGCCGTTTCCCGCTCTTGTGAGCCACCTCCAAGAGGGCGGTTATTGCATGGTCGAATAACACAGTGTTGCAAAGCGTTACTCTATTGTTATATTTGGTGGTGACGCACGGTGCGCCGTGCCCGACGGGCTGAGTTCCCACATCCCGTCATCCCCGGGCGCGCCGCACCGAGGCGTTGGTTGCCGACCTGGCCTGCTCGCGCATGCGGTGATGACGGTCGGCGCCGGCCCTACCCCTTGGATCCAGATGGATGGCCTCATGCACTACTCCCCATTCGCCGCCGGAACCGGACTGTTCGTCGTGTGGTATGTCGCCCCGGCAGGTTCCCTTCCCGCTCTCGTCGCTCGTTTCCTCATTGACTGCGCCGGCCTGGTGTTCGTCGCCATCCTGGCCTTCTTCCTGCTGACCAACCTCTATGGCGCGGCCCGCGCCCTGATCCCGCACTCCAGGCGCTCCGCCGGGCGTCACGCACTGCAGCGCAGCGGCCTGATGAGTCTGCGGGCGTGATGGTGACGCAGACCCCGTTGCTGCCCATGAGCTTCGATTCCTCGAGCCCCCTGGGAGTCCTCGACCGCATCGGTTGGTGGGGAGCCCTGGGGATGATCGCAGTCGCCCTGGCCTACACCTTCTTCATGCTCATCGCCTCGCGCGGGGCCCCACGGCACGGTGGTCCCTCGCATCCGGATGCGCCGCTGCTCGTCGTCATCCTCATGCCCTGCCTCAACGAGGCGGCGGTCATCGGCGCCAGCGTCCGGCGGCTCACCTCCATCCCGGACCCCGGCCTGCGCATCATGGTCATCGACGACGGCTCCGACGACGACACCGCCCAGGTGGCCGCCCAGGCCGGCGACGAGCGCGTCGAGGTGGTTCGCCGTCGTCCTCCCCATGCCCGCCTGGGCAAGGGGGAGGCCCTCAACGACGCGCTGTCGATCGTGCGCTCCCGGTGTACCACGGTGTCCTCCTCGCGAGTCGTCGTAGGAGTCATGGACGCCGATGGCAGGCTCGACCCCCACGCCATCGGGGAGGTGCGCAAGGCCTTCGCCCCGCAGGAGGTCGGTGCTGTCCAGATGGGGGTGCGCATCAACAACCGCTTCGGCTCCCTGCTCGCCCGCATGCAGGACATGGAGTTCGTCATCTTCACCGAGGTCTTCCAGCGAGGCCGGCGCCGGGTCCGCAGCGTCGGCATGGGGGGCAACGCCCAGTTCGTCCGCCTCAGTGCACTCGACGCCTTGGGGCCCCGGCCCTGGACCCGGTCGCTGACCGAGGACTTCGACCTGGGCATCCGGCTCAACGCCACCAGCTGGACCAACGAGTTCTGGCCCGCGGCCTCCGTTCACCAGCAGGGCGTGACCAACATGCGCCGCCTCCTGCGTCAGCGCACCCGCTGGTTCCAGGGAAACCTCCAGGCGCTGCACCTGCTGCGCTCCGTGGCCCGCGAGCAGCGCGGCCTGGGGCGGGCCGACACGCTCTGGCAGATCCTCACGCCCTACCTGCTCCTGACCGGTTCCCTGCTGACCCTGTCCTTCCTCATCACCATGGTGACCGCCGGTGTGGCCGCGGTCCTGAGGTGGGAGCAGTCATGGGCGTGGCTCGTGGGGGCCTATGTCATCGCCTTCGGGCCGGCGCTCATCTACGCCTGGATCTACTGGCGCATCGAGCGCAGTGAGGGCCTGAGCCTGCTCAAGTCCGTGGGCTACGCGCACCTGTTCGTCCTTTACGGCCTCCTTCCCAGCCTCTACGGCTGGCGAGCAGTCGCCCGGGAGCTGACCGGACGCACCGGGTGGGCCAAGACCGCGCGGGAGGCGGAACCGGGGCAAGGAGCGCAGGGCGCGCCGAGCGCACCTAGCGCACCGGTGGCCGGCTCCAACGGATCGGCAGCCATGGGCTCACCGGTACCGAGCAAGCAGCGCCCGCCCAGCGGGCCGGAGAGGGTGCACCCCCTCGCGGCCCCCCAGGCCGCGGGTCCGGGCAGAACCGTTCCGGCCACCCCGACCGTGCCGACCCGCCCCGTGCTCAACCCCACCGCCGTGATCGTGCGCCGACCCCGTCCGACATCCAGCAGCCTGACCAATGAGGAGATGAGATGACAGCTGCCAACGCACCTCAGCACGCAGGAGCCGTCGACGGCTCTCGTCGCGGCAGGATCCTGCGTCGCGCCCTCCTGACGGTCTGCGTCCTGGCACTGGTTCTAGGAGTCACCGTGTACTGCCACGCCCGAGAGACCGACGCACCGGACTGCTCCCAGTGGGAGATCATCTTCGACGGTTACGGCGAGGCCTCGTGCTCCGACGGCCTGCTGCGCCTCAAGCCGACGTCGGCCGACTCCCATGACACGACTCACGCCGGTCTGGCCACCTCCACCTCGGTCGAGATCGAGGCGGGAGGCGTCCAGACCATCCACACCACGATGACCACTGTCAGGCAGCTGCGTGAGGACGGCGATCCCAACGCCTGGGAGGTCGCCTGGCTCCTGTGGAACTACACCGACAACAACCACTTCTACGCCCTGGCCCTCAAGCCCAACGGCTGGGAGGTCTCCAAGCAGGACACCGCATACCCCGGGTACCAACGATTCCTGTCATCGGGCAACACACCCGTCTACCCACCCGGGAAGAGCCACGACGTCACCGTCACCATTGATACGACCAAGCCCTCAGAGGCGACCTTCACCATCACCGTGGACGGGCAGGAGCTCGGAACCGTCACCGACAAGCAGTCCCCCTACCGCTCCGGCAAGGTGGCGGCCTACTGCGAGGACTCCGACGTCACCTTCACCCCGATCATCGAGGACCAGTAAGGCATGCCCGCCTCTACGGCGCCGGACTCGACCACCACTGAGGCCCAGCTCATCCCACTCCCGACACACGACCAGGAGAACCCCATGACCACCGACCCCACACCAACGGGCGGCCCCCTGAGGGTCATGCTCGTCTACGGCACCCGCCCGGAGGCGATCAAGCTCGCGCCTCTGGTGGCCGCCATGCGCGACGACGAGCGTTTCAACCCGATCGTCGTCGTCACCGGACAGCACCGCGAGATGCTCGACCAGGTGCACGAGTTCTTCGGAATCGTGCCCGACGACGACCTCGACATCCACTCGCCGGGGCAGACCCTCACCCAGATCACCAACCGCTGCCTGCAAGGGGTGGGGCAGGCCATTGAGGCCCACCGGCCCGACGCCGTCGTCGTCCAGGGGGACACCACCTCCGCCTTCGCCGCCGCGCTGGCGGCCTTTTACCACGAGGTCCCAGTCCTCCACGTCGAGGCAGGCCTGCGCACCGGGGACATCTCCTCACCCTTCCCCGAGGAGGCCAACCGGCGGCTCATCAGCCAGGTGACCGCCCTGCACCTGTGTCCCACCACCACCAGCCGGGACAACCTGCTGCGCGAGAACACCGACCCGCAGACCGTCAGCGTCACGGGTAACACGGTCATCGACGCGCTCCTGGTCGCCGTCGACCGCCGGGTCCCGCCACCGGACGAGGAGCTGGCTGCAGCACTGAAGGACGCCTCCCGGCGAGTCGTGCTCGTCACCGCCCACCGCCGTGAGTCCTGGGGCGAGCCGATGCGGGCCATTGGCCGCGCCGTCGCGCGCCTGGCCGACAAGCACCCCGAGGTGCTCTTCGTGCTGCCGGTCCACCGTAACCCCAAGGTTCGCGAGGACCTCCTGCCGCAGATTGAGGGCCACGCCAACGTCATCTGGTGCGACCCGCTGGAGTACGGCGCCTTCTGTGCACTCATCGACCGCTGCGACGTCGTGCTCACCGACTCCGGCGGCGTCCAGGAGGAGGCGCCCGCGCTGTCCAAGCCCGTCCTGGTCATGCGGGACAACACCGAGCGTCCCGAGGCGGTCGCCTTCGGGGTCGCCGAGCTGGTCGGGACCGACGAGGAGCGCATTGTCGAGAGAGTCTCCACCCTGCTGACCGACGAGGCGGCCTACACAGCCATGGCCCAGGCCGCCAACCCCTACGGCGACGGACACGCGTGCAAGCGCATCCTGGCCGCCACCGCAGCCCTGTTCGGCCGCGGTGTCCCCCTTCCCGAGTTTGAACCGGTTCCCACCTCATCGAAGGAGCGTTCATGATCCCCCCGACCCTTATGACCGCACGACGCCGCCGCTGTGCACTGGCCGCCATCGCGGTGTGCCTGGGCAGCTCCATCGCCGCAGTCGGCCCCGCTCAGGCCGCACCCGCCGCCGGCGCGCAGGTGCCGGCCGCGATCCAGGCCGCCGCGGCCAAACCCGCAGGTGGGGCCCAGGCCAATGACGCCGACCCGGCCAAGAACCCGCTTCCGGCTCCGCCCGAGCCGGCCGCCGCGGCCAAGAAGGAGCTCCCCCTCAAGGGCGACAAGCAGGCCGACGTGGATCTCAACAAGCCCGCGCCCGCCGCAGGACAGGTCAAGATCCGCGACCTGAAGCAGAACGCGCCCGAGGTTCCTGTCGGAGCGGTGAGCTTCTCCAACCAGGAGGCGGGGCCGGCATCGACCCTGGTCCTGTTCGACACCACCGGTGACTACGCCAAGCTGGGGGAGTACTACGCCCTGAGCATGGGCACCCTGGCCAGCCACTCCGGGACCGTGACGACCCTCCCGGTCAAGGACTACGTCGCCGGCCTGGCCGGTCGCTTCACCAACGTGGTCTACATCGGCTCCACCTACGACGAGCCCCTGCCGCGGGCCTTCATCGATGACGCCCTGACCGGCAACGTCCCCGTCATGTGGTCCGGCTTCAACATCTGGCAGCTGGCCAAGACCGACGCCGACCGCGCCGCCTTCACCCAGCGCTACGGCTGGGACGCGGCCACCTCCTACATCGACTCCACTGACCGGGTCACCAAGATCAGCTACAACGGCGCCTCCTTGAAGCGCAGTGAGCTCAACTCCGGCGGGATCATCGCTCCGCACATCGTCCGGGACAAGGACGTCAAGGTCCTGGGGCGCGCCGAGTGCTCCAAGCCCGACGGCGCGGCCACCGCCTGCGCCTCCGTCGCCCAGTCCGGCACCACCTCCTTCCCCTGGGCGGTCAGCTCCTCGGGAATGACTTTCATCGGCGAGATCCCCCTGACCTACCTGGGCGAGCAGGACCGCTACATCGCAGCCGCCGACATCCTCCTGGACTTCCTCCAGCCCGGTGCCCAGCAGTTCCGTCAGGCCGCTGTGCGCCTGGAGGATGTGACCCCGGACAGCGACCCCGAGGAGCTGCAGGCGATCGTCGACTACCTCCACAGTCAGAACGTGCCCTTCCAGATGGCGGTGGTGCCCAAGTACATCGACCCCAAGGGCACTGAGAACAACGGGACGCCCAAGGAGCTCACCCTGGAGGACGCCCCGGAGCTGGTGGAGGTCCTGCAGGACGCGGTGAACAAGGGCGGAACGATCGTTCAGCACGGCACCACCCACCAGTTCGGGACCCTGGACAACCCTTACAACGCCGTCTCCGCCGACGACTTCGAGTTCATCCGCTCGTGGTGCTCGGCCACCAACGACACCAAGGCCCCACCCGTCGACTGCCAGGACAAGTCCTTCGTGCAGATCGGCGGCACCCTGCCGGGTACCTCCCAGGAGTGGGCTTCCGAGCGCGTGGACCAGGGGCGCCAGATCTTCGGCGAGGTCGGCCTGCCGACTCCGGAGATCTTCGAGACCCCGCACTACTCGGCCACCCGTGAGGCCTACTACGGCATCGGCGAGCACTACCCGGTGCGCTACGAGCGCGAGCTCCTCTACGCCGGCACCCTGACCAACACCCAGGCCGGTCCCCACGACTACTACGGGCAGTTCTTCCCCTACGCGGTCAACGACCCCTACGGGACCCACGTCCTGCCCGAGAACCTGGGCAACTTCGAGCCCAACGAGATCAACCAGCACCCGCCGCGCCTGGCTCAGGAGGTCATCGACGCGGCCAAGCTCAACCTGGTCAACACTCACGCCACCGCCAGCTTCTTCTTCCACCCCTACTACCCGCTGGCCGAGCTGAAGAAGATCGTCGCCGGTATCAAGGCCGAGGGGTACACCTTCGTGCCGGCCTCGGAGCTGAGATGACCGCGGCGCAGGCTGTGAGACTCAGCAGTCGCCGAATCACGGAAATAGGGCCGTTCGGTCGAAATCTCTTTCAGAAGACTGGGATACTGCTTCCATGACAATCGAGACCAACCGCAGAAGGGTGCTGGCGCTCCTGGGCACCGGGATTCTGGGAGCGTCAGTGTCCTCCTGCGGGCACGCGAACGTGACTCCGACGGCCATGGGGGACGGGGCGACCACCCATGTGAGCCTTCACGTCAGTGATGCGCAGGGCGGTGCCCTCAACCTCGAGGCGCTGCGACGCATTCAGTCCAACGGCAAGGGCGAGGTCGGCTATGACGACGCGCTGCTGGATGCCAAGACCCTGGAGGTCATCGCCGTCGGCCCCCTCTACCAGGATGAGGGTGGTGCCATTGGCATCGATGTGCCTGCCGGGCGTGAGTGCACGCTGACCCTGTCGTGGCCGACCAGTCACGGGTACTCGGCACTCATGGCGGATCTGCCGGCCTCCGGGGAGCACGATCTCCTGGAGCTGGCGGCCCGAACCCTCCACGGTCGGCAGGCCGAGCGCCTCGCGCAGGCCACTGCGAAGGGCTTCAAGGGCGCTGACGAGGCGGAAAAGCTGCGGGCCTCCGCCCAGCAGTCCCTGGATGCCTGTGCCAAGGCCCAGTCATGGACGGAGCGGGGCCGCCTGGCGAACTCCGCCCTGGAGTCGGCTGCCGGGGCCCAGCTCTCCCTGGACCGGGCGCTGTCCGCTCAGGCGCCGCAGGACGCCGTGATCGGGGTGACCTTCACCCGGGTGCCCACCTCCGCCGAGATCGCTGCCGCACTGGCCCCCAGCGGACCGGGGGGCGGCAAGCGGAAGGTCTCAGCCCGCCTCGTCATCGGCGACCCCAATGACGCCGAGGAAATGACCGGTTGGCGCAACACGGTGGAGGCCCTGCACGCGCAGGGCGGCCAGGCCCTGGTCCAGATCTGCGACTCCCACGACCTGGCCGCCCTGACCGACTCCGCCTGGGACACGCGGGTCGACACCCTTATCAAGGCGCTTCCCAACGTCGACGCCTGGGAGATCGGCAACGAGATCGGTGGGGACTGGCTGGGCACCGGGCCGGTGGCCAAGGCCCAGCGAGCGGCCAAGGCCGTGCGCGAGCGCACCAGCGCCACGACGGTGCTCACCCTGTACTACCAGCTCGGGCAGGCGGACCCGACCTACTCCCTGTTCAGCTATGCAGCCAGGGAGCTCCCCGCGTCGATCAGGGAGCTGATCGACGTCGTGGGACTGTCCGTCTACCCCCAGCTCCATCCGCTCGGAACAGCTGCCGACCGGGTTCTCAGCACCCTGGAGGCCGCCTTCTCCTCCTCCCGGATCGCCGTGACCGAGCTCGGGTACGGGGGAGCGGACCTCAACGCCGGTCCCTGGTGGTTCGGCTCGGCCTCCGACCCCGTGGCGGCCCGCACCGCCGTCGCCGAGCACGTCACCGGCGCGGCACTGGGGCGCTCCGACGCCTGGGGAGCCCCCTTCTGGTGGTACTACCTCGAGGATCAGGTCGGAACCCCCGGAGGCCAGGTGGCTCCCGCACTGGCCGCCGTCTCCACGGGTTTCTAGGACGCCGGTGCCGGTGGGCGCTGCCTGCTCAGGCAGTGCCCACCGGCACCTACCTCTGCGCCAGCACGAAGGGGTGGACCGCCGCCGCCCCCGCCTCGCGCAGGAGGAAGGCGGCCGTCGTGAGCGTCCAGCCGGAGTCGCTCCAGTCGTCCACGAGGACCACAGTGCGCTCGCGCAGCTCGTCAAGGGCCCGGGCCGACCAGCCCTGGAGCGTCAGGCTGCGGGCCACCTGCGCCAGGCGAAATGCAGAGCCCACATCGTGCTGCGGTGGTTCCTGACCGGACAGGCCCACGACGCCCAAGGCCCGTGCGCCCAGCCGCGCGGCCACGGCGTGCCCCAGCCGGCGGACCATGCGGGGGCGGGTACGGGAGTCCACGACGACGACGGCCGGCTCTCCGCCCGGCGGCCCGTCGGAGCCGGCGGCCTCCTGCTCGTCGCGGATGATCTCAGCGAGCCGGTCCACCGCCTCAAGCACCTGTGGCCTGAGCGCCACCGGGACCTCGCCGTCGAAGGCGCAGGCCACCAGCTCGCGCAGCACCACCGAGGTCCCCAACCCATCCAGCCTGCCCACCGCCAGCCCGGTCGCCGCCTGACGGTCGGCCCCGATACGACCCTTGAAACGGCCCAGGCCCAGCCGATCCATCCCGATGGGCCACTGGCGGCGTGCCCGCAGCTCGACCCCCACCCTCCCGAGCGCCTCTTGAGCGGCACCGACCTGCTCCTGGTCAGGGGCGTCAGGCAGGTCCAGGCCCCCGCACAGGTCACAGGCTCCGCAGCGCCATCCCTGCTCAAGCAAGGGATCATCGAGCACCGACCTCAGAAAGGCCATCCGGCACGACACGGTTGTCCGCCCAGGGCCGGTATCGGTCCCGAGGCGCTCATAGGCGACCATCGCCTCCTGCTCGGCCCGGCGCGCGGCCTCGACTCGCGCATAACGCTGCGCGTCATAGCGCCAGGGCCTGCCGGTGGACTCCCAGCCGCCACGAACCCGGCGCACGGCGCCGTCGACATCGAGGACCTTGAGCATGGACTCCAGCCGGCTGCGCCGCAACGAGGTCGCCGTCTCCAGCACCGCCGTCGACATCGCCCCACCGCCCGCGGCCCTGCGCTCCTCCAGAGCATCGAGGACCACGCGAACCTGCTCCTCGGGCGGGAAACCCTGCGAGCCGAACCACTCCCAGATGGCCCGGTCCTCCTGGCCGGGCAGCAGGACCACCTCGGCCCGCTCCACTCCGCGGCCGGCGCGCCCCACCTGCTGGTAGTAGCTCACCGGCGAGGAAGGAGCCCCCAGGTGCACCACGAAGGCCAGATCCGGCTTGTCGAAGCCCATGCCCAGGGCGGAGGTGGCCACCAGCGCCCTGACCCGGTTGGCCTTGAGATCCTCCTCCAGGCGCTCGCGCTCGGCGGCGTCGGTCTGCCCCGTGTAGGCGGCCACCTCCACGCCCGCCGCACGCAGGTGCTCAGCGACCTCCTGCGCCGCCGAGACCGTCAGGCAGTAGATGATGCCGCTGCCGTGAGCGCGGCGGATATAGGCGGTCAGCCAGGCCAGGCGTGAGGCGGCATCCGGCAGCATCCTGACTCCCAGGTGGAGGGAGCCGCGCTCCAGGGTCCCCCGCAGCACCAGGACCTGCTCGCCGCACGCCCCGTCTGCCTCCAGGGACGCCCCCAGCTGCTCAGCGATGTCGGCGCTGACCCGGCGGTTCGCGGTCGCTGTCGTGGCCAGGACCGGGGTGCGCGGCGGCAGACCGGCCAGCAGGGTGGCGATGCGCCGGTAGTCAGGGCGGAAGTCGTGGCCCCAGTCCGAGATGCAGTGGGCCTCGTCGATGACCACCAGTGCGGCGCCCGCAGCCAGGTGGGGGAGGACCTCATCACGGAAGACCGGGTTGTTGAGACGCTCCGGGGAGACCAGCAGGACATCGACCTCACCACCGGCCACCTGGGCCTGAATCTCCTCCCACTGGGTGACATTGGCCGAGTTCATGGTCACGGCCCGGATCCCGGCGCGCTCGGCGGCGGCGACCTGGTCGCGCATGAGGGCCAGCAACGGCGAGATGATGACGCTCGCCCCGGTACCGGTGCGTGCACCGGGGGATGGCGGTGGGGTCCCGGGCCGCCAGCCTCCCCAGCCCTCTCGCAGCAGCACCGTCGCCACGAAGTACACCGCCGACTTCCCCCACCCGGTGCGCTGGACCACCAGGGCTCGGCGACGAGCGACGACCAGCGCCTCGATCGCCCGCCACTGGTCCTCACGCAGGTGCGCGTCGCTGCGGCCCACGAGCTCGCGCAGGACGGCCTCGGCGCGCTCGCGAACAGGGTTGCCCGTCTCTGGGGAGCCCGATGCCATGGTCGTCTGAGACATGCCGCAACGCTAACGCCGTCCGCTGACTTCCACTGCCGGCTACCGATTCCACTGACGTCCATCGACGTGTCTGGGCGGCTGCGGCCGTCGATACAGGTTCCGGGACTGGTTGCGGCCAGACACCGTTCGAAGAGTGACACATAACATACAGGTACCAGTCGTAACCCCTTGACCATAATCGGAAGGTGCCTGTACTTTTGGTGTCGTCAAGATATGACAGGCACCTTCTGAAGTGTGGTGCCGCAGCTGTCCGCGACGACCGCGCGAACCTGTGTCGACGGGAACGCCAGCAGATCCGCACGGGTGCCTTCACGAGTCAGGAGAAGCTCATGAATCCCGAGATCATCAGGAACAACGATTCGATTACCACCTCACACGACACTCAACACGGCGCCTGTCAAGGCGCTGGGACGGAGACCGATATGACGAACAGCTCCCACCCCCACGTTTCCAAGGATGCCGACGACGCGGCCGTGGCGCAGCACCCGCAGCGAGCCTCCCTCCACGAACGATTCCGACGCTTGCAGCACCTCATGCGCCGCAGCCGCATGACGGCGCATCACGACGGTCCCTTCGCTGACATCACGCGCGGCCGCGGCCGGGTACTGGCCGCTCTGCGTATGCAGAGCCCGATCCCCACCCGTGACCTGGCCTTTCTCCTCGATATCCGCCAGCAGTCCCTCAACGAGCTTCTCAAGAAGCTCCAGGCCGATGGCCTCATCGAGCGCAGGCCCAGTCAGGAGGACCGTCGGGTCATGGTCGTCCACCTCACTGAGGCCGGTCGCAGTACGCCACTGAGCGGGCCCAGAGCCGACTACCTCGAGTCTCTGACCGATGAGGAGGCCTCCACCTTGGCTCGGCTTCTCGACAAGATCATCGACTCCCTGGAGACTCGGCTCGGGCCGGATGAGGACGGTGAGCGCGGGCCGCGCTTCGCCGGCGCCCGTCGTCGTATGGGCGAGGAGCGCTTCGAGGCCATGATGCGCATGCGTGAGCACGGTTTCGGCCCCTTCGGCCCCGGTCCCGCATTCACTCCGGCCTACGGCCCCGGTTTCGGCCCGGAGGCGGACGACGCCGACCCGTCAGCGGACTGTGGTGGGCGACGTGGGCGGGCGGGCAGCGGTGGGCCGCGCCGAGGGGGACGTCCCCGTCAAGGCGGCGACGCGCTTCTTGGAGAGGACTTTCCCGAGCGCGGGAACCGTAGGTTCAGGACCGGTCGTGCACGGCGCGTCCCTGGGGTCGGCATGGACTTCCCCGGCTTCACCGACCACGACTGCTGAGGCCCCAGCAGTATCCGCCGATGCACTTGGATACCCTTGGCCCATGGACCTCCTCATCATCGCCGTGCTGGGCACTTTGGCCATCGCTGCGGCCTCTCAGCTCAGCGACCGCATCGGTGTCGCCCCGGCGCTGATCCTCCTGGCGGGCGGCACGGCGGTGGGCTTCCTGCCCTTCATCCCGGCGATCGAGCTGGACCCCCAGGTGGTCCTGGAGGGGATCCTCCCCCCGCTGCTGTTCTCCACCGCGGTGAGCATCTCCACCATCAATTTCCGCCGCGAGCTCGCCCCGGTGGCGGTGCTGGCCATCCTGCTGGTGCCCCTGTCCGCCACGGTGATCGGCGCGGTCCTCACCCTCCTGATTCCGGGGCTCTCCCTGGCCTGGGCCATCGCCATGGGGGCGATCCTCAGCCCCACCGACGCCGTGGCCATCTCCATCGCCCGCCGGCTGGGAGTCTCCCAACGCATCATCACCGTCCTGGAGGGGGAGGGGCTGCTCAACGACGCCACCGCCCTGGTGGTCCTGTCCTCCGCCGTCTCCGCGGCCACCTCCGGCGGAGTGAGTGTCGGAGGCGTCCTGGGCGGTTTCGCCCTGGCGGTCCTCGTGGCCCTGGGGGTGGGGTGGCTCGTCGGCGAGGCGAGCCTGCGGGTGCGCTCCCACATCACCGACCCTACCGTGGACACGGTGGTGTCCTTCACCGTCCCCTTTCTCGCGGCGATCCCGGCCGAGCACATGCACGGCTCGGGTCTCGTGGCAGCCGTCGTCGCCGGGCTCATCACCGGCCACCGTGGTCCCCGGATGCTGCCGCCGGCCCACCGGGTGGCCTCACGCACCAACTGGCACACCGTCGAACTCACCTTGGAAGGACTCATCTTCCTGGTCATGGGGCTGGAGTTCTTCGGCGTCGTGGAGAAGGTCGGTGCCTCAGCTCTCGGTATTGTCCGGGCCATCGCGGTCGCTGTCGTCGCCGGCGCGCTGACGGTCGTCATCCGGGCGCTCGTGGTGGCCCCCATGCTCAAGCTCCTCAGCCACCGGACCGCGCGCTGGGCGATTCACTGGCAGGAGAACGAGGAGGCCATCCACCAGTTCCAGAACCGCTGCTCGGCCATCGTGCGCGGAGAGTCCGAGATGCCCCCGGTCCCCTGGGACCGGCGCCCCTTCGCACAGGTCCAGCGCAAGCTCCGCCAGGCGACCAACCACGAGAGCATCGCTCGGCGCGCGCGCAGCCTCTCCAGTCGAGTCAGACGCCGGGGCGCCGACCTGGACTACTTCGCAGCCGAGCCCCTGGGCAGACGCGAAGGCGCCGTCATCGTCTGGGCGGGCATGCGCGGCGCCATCACCCTGGCAGCCGCCCAGACCCTGCCGGTCACAACGCCGCACTACTCCTTCCTCCTCCTGGTGGCCATGCTCGTGGCCGCCGGCTCACTGACGATCCAAGGACTCACGCTGCCCGCCCTGGTCCGCGTCGCCAGACCCGCCATGGCCGGGCCCGCCGACGAGGAGGAGAAAGCCGCGGTCATCTCGCTGCTGGTCAACGCCGCCCGCGACGTTGCCTCTATCGACACTCACGGCGCCTCCCAACAGGCCGCCCCCACAGCGCTCACCGGTGCCTCAGGCACCAACGCCTCAGACGCACATACGACCATGAGCGCTCCCGGCCTGGACAAGGTCTCACAGAGTGCCCCCGACCCGGAGAACAACGAGAGCCTCAACCCCACCACTGAGCAGCACGGCCTCGTACGCAGGCAGGGCAAAGACGTCATCGTCTCGCCGGCAGCCGTTGCCAAGGCCTGGGCCGACCCCACCTGGCGCCACGACGAGCTCGCCCCCATGCGAGAACGCGCCCTGGACATGATCCGAGCCCAGCGCGAGGCCCTTCTCGACGCCGGTGACGAGGGCCTCTACTCGGCCGACTCCCTGGAGCACGCCCTGAACCGCCTCGACTACCAGGAGATCATGCTCACCAGCGATCCGCACTGACAACGCCGCCAGCAGGACACTGCGACCGCCGCCCTCGGCGCCGCAGTACCACCGGATGGCGGCCCAACCGCTGGAGCGGACCGAGCCGTAGACTCCAGGCGTGAACGCGAACCTGCCCCTGAGACCGGACCTGGAGGGCGAGGCCCCCTACGGGGCCCCCGAGATCGACGTCCCCGTGAGACTGAACGTCAACGAGAACCCCTACCCGCCCTCGGCCGCGGTCATCGAGTCGATCGCCACCGCCGTGGCTCAGGCCGCCCAGGGACTCAACCGCTACCCGGAGCGGGACTTCCCCCGGCTGCGGGCCGCGCTCGCGGACTATCTCGAGGCCGAGTCCGGCGCGCACCTGGCCCCCGAGCAGATCTGGGCGGCCAACGGCTCCAACGAAGTCATGCTCCACGTGCTCCAGGCCTTCGGCGGCCCCGGGCGCACCTGCCTGAGCTTCACCCCCACTTACTCGATGTACCCCGAGTACGCCCGCGACACGCTGACCGACTACGCCACCCGACCGCGCCGCAAGGACTTCACCCTCGACGTGGATGGCGCAGTGAAGGCGATCAAGGAGCTGCGGCCGGCCGTCGTCATCCTGGCCAGCCCCAACAATCCGACCGGAACCGCCCTGCTGCTGGAGGACATCAGACGGATCCTTGAGGCCGCCCGCGGCCACGGCCCCATGCTCGGAGCCGAGATCGGCTCGCCCGCCCGGGCCAGCGACTGCGTCGTCGTCATTGATGAGGCCTACGCCGAGTTCCGCCGCCCGGGCGTGCCCAGCGCCCTGGAGCTGGTGGGGTCGGACAACCCGCACCTGGCCGTCACCCGCACCATGTCCAAGGCCTTCGGAGCGGCCGGCCTGCGCCTGGGCTACCTGGCCGCCGACCGCGCGCTGGTAGACGCCCTGCGCGTGGTGCGCCTGCCCTACCACCTCTCCGCCGTCACCCAGGCCGCCGCCCTGGCCGCCCTGTCCCACCGCGATGAGCTCATGGCTCAGGTGGCCTCCCTGCGCGATGAGCGCGATGCCTTCGTGGACTGGCTGCGCACCCAGGGCCTGAGCGCGCACGAATCGGATGCCAACTTCGTCCTGTTCGGACCCTTCCCCGACCGGGAGGCCGTCTGGCAGGCACTGCTCGACGCCGGGGTCCTCATCCGTGTCGTCGGCCCCGAGGGCTTCCTGCGGGCCAGCATCGGAACGCCGGAGGAGATGGCACGCCTGCGCGCTGCCCTGACCTCAGCCATCGGCAGGTGAGAGGGATGCCAGCAGCGATCGGCGCCTGGGACCGGTAGGGTTGCTATCGATTGAGATACCTATCAACCACTGTGCAGAAAAAGCACGACACCCGATGCTGAGGAAGCACCTATGAGCCGTACCGCGCGCATTGAGCGAGCCACGAGCGAGTCGAGCGTCGTCGTCGAGATCAACCTCGATGGCACGGGCCAGACCGACATCTCCACCACCGTTCCCTTCTACGACCACATGCTCACCGCGCTGGGGCGCCACTCACTCATCGATCTGACGGTGCGCGCCACCGGTGACACCGAGATCGACGTGCACCACACCGTGGAGGACACCGCCATCTGCATCGGTGAGGCCCTGCGCGCCGCCCTGGGGGACAAGCGCGGCATCCGCCGTTTCGGCGAGGCCAGCGTTCCCCTGGATGAGGCTCTGGCTCATGCCGTCGTCGACATCTCCGGACGCCCCTACCTGATGCACGAAGGGGAGTCCGAGGCCTTCGTCCACCACCTCATCGGCGGGCACTTCACCGGTTCCATGGTGCGCCACGTGCTGGAGGCCATCGCCTACCATGCCGGCATCTGCCTGCACGTGCGGGTCCTGTCCGGGCGCGATCCCCACCACATCGCCGAGGCCGAGTTCAAGGCCCTGGCCCGTGCCCTGCGCGCAGCCGTGGAGGACGACCCCCGTGTCGAGACCATCCCATCGACGAAGGGAAGCCTGTGATGGACCAGACCCCCCGACCCGACGAGAGCCGCGACGACCATCAGGACCACCAGCGCGACCTGGACGCCGAGTTCGCCGCTCTCATGGGCGACGTGGACATCCCCGACGACCTCTCAGCCGAGGACCTGGGGGCTGTGCAGGAGGCCGGCAGCGAACAGGGCCGGCAGACCCCGGTGGAGGACGGCTCCGTATCGGCCGGCTCCGCGGGGGAGAGCGGACCGGCAGACATCAGGCCCGACGACGTCCCCCACAACACCTACCGTCCCCTGAACGGGGGAGACGAGACAACGGAGGACTCCGACCGCTCCCGGCTCACCGATGCCCAGGAGGCGCAGATCGCCGCTGCGGCCGAATCCCTGAGCTCCTACGTGCCCGATCAGTCCGAGGACCAGGCTCCTCGGGCGGTCAAGGTCGCCGTCGTCATGACTCCGCTGAACCGGGCCGACGGCCTGGCCGGAATGTGCTCCCTGCTGGACCTCGACTGCACCGTGGTGCCCTCCTCCAGCGGGGCCTTCGCGGTCAAGCAGTTCGTCTCCGCCCACTCGGACTGGGACGTGGCCGAGCTGCTCGGCGGCTCCGACTCCGAGCCGGCCGAGGCCGCGGAGCTGGCCGCCCAGCTCTCCCGCCTGTCCCGAGCCGGCGCCGTCCTCATGACCGCTGACCTGGCCACCGACGTCGGTATCGAGTCCGGCCTGTCCGGGACGATCACCGCCCGCCACTTCACCAACGGCCAGCCCGGCGAGGAGGCCTCGGCGGGGCTCCTGCTGGCCTCCATGGACCAGGTCGTCGAGGACGTCCTCCTGGGAGTCATCGATGCCGACGACGTCCCCGGAGCGGTGAAGTCCTCCGAGATCCAGGCGCCCCGGGCGATGCGCTGGTTCGGGCGCGGCCTGCGCCGTCCCCCGCAGTGACCTCACCGACACGCGCTGCCCGCCGCCGACCAGGGGCGGGCGGCTCCTAGCCGGCGTAGGAGCTCGTCCGCTGTCCGTCCTTGTCGGAGGCGATGCAGGAGAAGCCCCGCTTCCCGGCGTTCCAGCCGGCCTCCCCCGGTCCCAGTACCGATGTGCTCGGATCGGCGGCCCCGTACTGCTGGGCGGCCTGCGCGGTACAGGTGGCCTGCACGTTGGGATCGGCCGCCAGGTCGTCATCACTGGAACCCGAGGTGCTTTCCGCCAGGGTCCCCACCTGGTAGACCTCCCAGGAGTGGGGCTCGTTGCAGCTGACCTTTCTGGCCGTGGTCTGGCCC
Organism: Actinomyces sp. SKVG-SVH-4(1); assembly: GCF_048514265.1. Classification (NCBI taxonomy): domain Bacteria; kingdom Bacillati; phylum Actinomycetota; class Actinomycetes; order Actinomycetales; family Actinomycetaceae; genus Actinomyces; species Actinomyces sp. SKVG-SVH-4(1). Next base: position 455,002 of record NZ_JBGEVE010000001.1, read on the forward strand.
GAGATCGAGGTGGTGCCCGCCAGGCAGGTTCCCACCGGGTGCGGTGGGGTCGAGGCGTTGTCCTGACCCGACGATGAGGGCTGGGACACGGCTCCTGACGGGCCGGTGGCACTGGCCGCAGGAGCCAGACGGGCACCCGCCACCCATCCGGCGCTCAGACCGACGACCAGGCCGACAACCGCGCCGATCGCTGCGGAGCGCAGAGTGATCCGCCGACGTTCTCGGCTGGAGAGTCTCAGCGACTGACTTCGCTGAGCCGGCACGGGCGCGTTCAGCAGCGCCTTGTCGGAGTGCTCCAGCCCGCCTGAGACGATGGAGGGCGCCGAGGCGGCGGACCCCGAGGAGCCGGTCGGGCGGACCGGGAAGACGGAGTCTGATGCCGCCCACTGCGATGCACCGCTGGGAGCGTAGGAGCTGGGTGAGCCCGCCTCTTCACTGCGCGGAGGCGGTGCCAGCCCGGCCTCAACCAGCCGCAACGAGGTCACCGGCCCGCGGACGGCCAGGTTTCCCGTCCCCAGAGCCTCACGGATCTGCCCCAGGGCCTCCGTGAGCTCCGTGCCGTTGCGGTAGCGGTGCTTAGGATCCGGAGCCATCGCCTTGCTCAGGATCGGCAGCAGGAGCTCGGGGACGTTCGGGTCGGTGAGGTTGAGGGGGTCGTCGAGGGAACGGACGATCTCCGGCAGGCTGCGCTGCACGCCGTCGGGACCACGCCGGGGGCCTCGGCCCGTCAGCAGGGCGAAGAGCACCGCGCCCATGGACCACACGTCCCCCTCGGGGCCGGGGCTGGCCAGCATGAAGGCCTCCGGCGCGGCGAAGTCGGGGGTGAGGCACTCCAGGGTCACGGTGGGGTCCTGACCCTCGCGCTGGACAGCGGCGATACCGAAGTCCGACAGCCGGGGAGAGCCGTAGGAGTCCAGAAGGATGTTGGCGGGCTTGACGTCCCGGTGCATGACGCCGGCCGCATGGGCGGCCCCCAGGGCCGAGGCAGCGGCCTCCACCAGGGCTACGGCGTCGGAGGCGGGGGTCGGCCCGCGCGAGACGAGGTCATAGAGGCTGCCGCCCGCGCACAGCTCCATGACCAGGTAGGGGCGCAGATCGGGCAGCTTGCCGGTGTCGACCAGCGAGACCACGTGAGGATGCCCCGAGATTCTCGAGGCCGCCTGCACCTCACGCATGAACCGCCGCTCATTGCGAGGATCATCCAAGGGGCGGGAGTCCACCTTGACGGCGACCGGACGCTCCAGCGAGTCCTGAACCCCGGCATAGACCGTCGCGAAGCCACCGCGCCCCAGCACTGAGGTGATCCGCACTCCGGGAATGGAGAACGGCGCAGCGCTGCGCGATCCGCTGGAGCCGCCCGAACCTGTCCCGGCCGCGGTGGGGGAGTGGGGCGAGGCCGCCTGCGAATGCGGTGGGGACGGGGGTGCCGGCCAAGGCGGCGCAGAGGCCTGGCCGGAGGGGAACTGCATGCTCACGGATGAATACTCGCCCATCTTGGGTGATTCGTGAAAGGAAGCCGACGACCCGGATTTGGGATCGCACATGTGCCCCGGCCGTCTCACTGTCCCCGCGCGAGGCCACGATCATCGCGACGCGTCCCGAACCGCCGCTCCAAGGTTGTTGCGGCTGTGCGGCCGGTGCTGGTTCTGCGCACGTCACAGGGCGTTTCAGAGTGTGGAGGATACTCAGAACGATCTACCGGGACGGTAGGGTGTGTCACATGCAAGCGCCGCGCGTCACCCTCCTGTCCTACGGATCCGGCAATGTCCGCTCAGCGATGCGTGCTCTGGAACGCGTCGGAGCGCAGGTGACCCTCACCAGCGACCCGCACGAGGTCACCGAGGCCGACGGGCTCGTGGTCCCCGGGGTGGGTGCCTTCGGTGCGGTCATGAGGCAGCTGCGGAAGGTCGATGCCCCCCGTCTCATCGAGCGGCGCCTGGCCGGTGGACGGCCGGTCCTGGGAATCTGCGTGGGCATGCAGGTCATGTTCGAGCGCTCCGACGAGCACGGGACCGCGGAGGAGGGGCTGGGGCAGTGGCCCGGCACTGTGTCCCACTTGAGAGCCGACGTCGTTCCGCACATGGGGTGGAGTCTGGTCCGCCCTCCCTCGGGCTCCGTCCTGTTCGACGGTGTCGCCGAGGAGCGCTTCTACTTCGTCCACTCCTATGCGGCCACCCAGGACCCCGCCGAGCTGCTCGGCCCCGGTCCCACCCGCCTGCCGCAGGTCACGTGGGCCACTCACGGCCACGACTTCATCGCCGCCGTCGAGAACGGCTCCCTGAGCGCCACGCAGTTCCACCCCGAGAAGTCCGGTGACGCAGGGGCCCAGCTGCTGCGCAACTGGTTGACGACCCTCTGAGCCCCACCCGAGCCATCCCACGACCACTGCAGGAGAAACACATGCTCACTCTACTTCCCGCCGTCGACGTCGCCGATGGCAAGGCCGTCCGTCTCCTTCAGGGAGAGGTCGGCTCAGAGACGGACTATGGCAGCCCCGTCGACGCCGCCCGGGACTGGGTGCGCGCCGGGGCCGAATGGATCCACCTGGTGGACCTCGACGCCGCCTTCGGGCGCGGCTCCAACCATGAGCTGCTCGCACGCATCGTCGGCGAGGTCGGCATCAAGGTGGAGCTGTCCGGGGGCATCCGTGATGACGCCTCACTGGCCCGGGCCCTGGCAGCCGGCGCCGCCCGGGTCAACCTGGGCACGGCGGCGCTGGAGGACCCCGAGTGGACCGAACGGGTCATCGCCGAGCACGGGGAGAAGATCGCGGTCGGCCTCGACGTGCGCGGCTCCACTCTGGCGGCCCGCGGCTGGACCAAGGAGGGCGGAGACCTGTGGGAGACCCTCGAGCGTCTCAACGCCGCAGGATGCGCGCGTTACGTCGTCACCGACGTCACCCGGGACGGCACGCTGAGCGGCCCCAACACTGAGCTGCTCACCGAGGTCTGCCAGCGCAGCCCTGCCCCGGTGGTCGCCTCCGGAGGTATCGCGCACCTCGACGACCTGGTCGCGCTGCGTCGCCTGGTGCCGCTGGGACTGGAGGGTGCGATCGTCGGCAAGGCGCTCTACAACGGCAACTTCACCCTCCAGGAGGCTCTGGCCGTGGCCGGTGACGAGGACAAGAGGCAGCCCTCAAAGGCTCGTTCCTGACTACTCCGGGCCTCTGGCGCCCCGGTTCCCGCATCGCCGGCATGCTCACCGGCGTCAAGGACAGGGGGACGTCAAAGGCGCTACCGTGAGGGCCGTGAGCCAGTCAGCGCAGAATCAGCAAGCAGTTCCCGCACCAGCGCCTGCGCCGGTCGGCGACTCGACGGCCGAGCCCCCGCAGGACCCCCAGGTGGCGGCGGCCGTGGCCGCACGGGCCAAGCTGGAGCGTCTTCTGGCTGCACCGGCCCCCTTCGCCGACGACGACGGCTCCATCAGTCCGGAGGTGCGCAAGGCGCTGGAGGCCGTGGATTTGCCGCGTCATCAGTACCTCGATGAGCTGTGGGCGGCCCTCGTCGGCGGCCGGCTGATCGTTCCCGTGGCCGCTCACGCCCTTCCCGGACGCCTCGAGGGGAGTCTGGCGCAGTCCGCGGGCCTGCCGCATGGTCCGTCGGGCGATGGTGCGCCGCAGGTCCCGGCTCATGAGGTGCACACTGCTGACGCCTGTCAGGATGCGGCGACCCTGGCGGTGGACCTGCCCGACGGGCACATCGCCCTGCCGGTATTCACCAGCGCCGAGGCCATGAACCAGTGGCGCAGTGACGTGCGCCCCGTGCCCGTCTCGCCCCAGCGGGCGGCCCAGGTCGCCTGCCTGTCCACCGACCAGCTGTGGGTGCTCGACCCCGGCAGCCGGGACCTGCGTCTGCCGCGCCCCGCCGTCGTGGCCCTGGCCGGGGGAGAGGCGTGGGTGCCCTCATGGCGCAACGAGCCGGTTCAGGCCGAGGTGTGCGCCCAGCTCCAGGAGGTCGACGGAGTCACCGGTGTGGCCTTCGGACCCGGTGAGAGCGCCGAGCTGCGGGTCTTCATCCGTATCGACGCCGCAGGCGGTCGCGCCGGCGTGGCCCGCAGCCTGGAGGGCTGCCAGCACGTCATGGTCAACCCGGCCTGGGGCGACCTCATCGACACCGTGGAGCTGTGCCCGCTTCCCGCCTGATTCGAGCGGCTCGAACCCGATTTCAGGAGCGGCCCAGGATGAGGGCCTCCCACTGCTCGACCTGTCCGTAGTGGTCCTCCAGCGGCCCGGCCACCTGGTCGAAGCGTGCAACGACATCGCGCAGAGCCTGGCCGTCCTGGGGACGTTCGTCTCTCTGAGCGATCCTGGCGCAGGCCTCAGCGATCCCACGGATCTGGTCGAGATCCCGGGTCGAGACCATCACCCGACCGGGGCCCGGGTCCCTCGTGGTGCTCCAGTCGGTCCCTGCCTCACGGGAGAGGGCGGAATCGTCGTCGGACGCGCCATTCGGGTCCGTGGTCCTCACGCTGTTCCAATCCATGACAGCGGAGCGTAAGGCATCCGATTCGACCAGGCCACCGAAAAAAACGTGTGTTGGAATAGTACCGATGAGCACGAAGTCGACCACCTCAGTCCCATCTCGTCCAGACCCGGCGTCAACACCCGGTTTCCGGCATGATGTCAATGGCGGTACCCAGCCCCCGGCGGGGAGTCGTGAGCCGCTGGTGAGCGCCCGCGACCTCAGTGTCGGATACGGTGACCAGCCGGTCTGCGCCCCGGCGACCTTCGACCTGCTTCCCGGCCAGGTGCTGGCCCTTGTCGGGGTCAACGGGGCCGGCAAGTCGACGATCCTGCGTACCTGCTGCGGGCTACTGCGCCCGTTGTCGGGGCAGGTTCACGTACTCGGACACCTCCCGGATCCCCGTTCGGGCGCCCAGCGCACCGCCCTCGCCACGGATTTGGGGCAGGAGTCCTTCTTCCCCACCCTGACCGTCGCCGAGCACCTGCGGATGGTCTGCTACGGGCACGGCGTCGTCGAGGCCGATGAGCGGGTCAGTGACCTGCTGGAGGACCTGGAGCTGCGACGACTCGCGGGACACCTGCCCGAGGAGCTCTCCTCGGGGCAACGGCGCCGACTGGCACTGGCGTCAGTCCTGGTCCGGCCCCGCAGGCTGCTGGTCCTCGACGAGCCCGAGCAGCGCCTGGACCGGGTGACCCGTCTGCTTCTGGCCGACATGCTCGTTGAGGAGCGTGAGGCCGGCGGGGGAGTGCTCATGGTCTCCCACGACCCGGAGATCGTGGAGGAGGCGGCCACCGACGTGCTCCTCGTCGGACGCGACACCCGGATGCTCAGTGTGGACGACGGCGTGCGCGCCATTGAGGAGGGGCTGCGGTGACGCCGCTGGGTGACCGGACGGCGCCGGTCCTCTCCACCGAGCTGGAAACGATGACCTTTCCCGATGGGGCCGCGTTGCGCAGGTGGGTGCGGCGCCGTACTCGGCGGCACCTCCACGGTGTCTGGGCTCTCGTGGGGGACGTCTACTCCGTACTCCTGACGCTCATCGTCGTCGTGACGATCCTGGCCCCGTATCTGCGCCGGATGGTTGCGACCCCGCCTGGTTCAGCGGTTGGGGCCGGTGCGCTCGGCGGTTTCGCCACGGTGGGCCTCGACCCCGGGTGGGGGCTCCTGGCGCTGCTCATGCTGCTGGTGGCGGTCGGTGTCGGTTCACTCGGCCGGCTCGGCCCACTTTTCCTGCGCCCCCACGAGGCGGCCTGGTGGCTGCCCATGCCTGGAGACCGGGGCAGTCTCCTGGTGCCGGTGGCCCGCGTCGAGTACCTCATTGCGGCCACCGTGGGAGCCACGGCGGGCGTGCTCCCGGCGGTGGCGGCCGGAGGCGGCTGGCTCGCCGCCATCGCGTGGCCTGCCCTGCTTTCGGCCGGGACTTGCCTGGTCCTCACCGAACTCATCAAGGCCCAGATTCTTGACCGCGATGTCGAGCCGCTGCGGCGCCGTCTCATCGTGGCGGGGGCCGCAGCATGCCTGGCCGGTGTGGTGCTTGCCTTCCCACGCTCCTTGCTCGGTAACACGGCGGTCGCCCTGCTGGCTGGCGTGCTGGCCTTCCTGGCTGTGCTGGGATGGCGGCGGGCCAGGGGCGGCCTGGGACAGGTGCATGATGCTGCCCTCCTGGCCGTCGTCGCGCGTTCCTTCGGCGCGCACGTCTCGCTGCTGTCGTTGGACACCAGGGCCCTGGGGCGGCTGCTCTCCCCGGATCCCACCCGGCCCGCCGATCCTTCACCGCTGCGGGCGGCGCGGATCGGGAGCCGACTGCCCCGACCCCTGGGGGTGCTGATAGCAGTGGCTCAGGTGGACTGGATCCTGCTGCGCCGCCAGCGCCGGCGCCTGCTTCAGATGGGGGTCGGGCTGGCCATTGCGATGCTGCCGCTCCTGTCCGGGGCCGTCGGCGCCCCGCTGCGCGCCGTCGGGTACCTCATCGGAGGCTGGATCGCGACCCTGGCCGTTGCCGAGCCGGCGCGCCAGGCCTGGTTCGACGGCGGTCCTGACGCCTCCTGGCCGGTGGCGCCCTGGGTGGTGCGAGCAGGCCACCTGCTCGTTCCGGCCGTCCTCATGAGCGCCTGGTCCCTGCTGAGCCTGGCTCCGACCATGGCGGCCCTCGGGGCTGCGGCCGCCTGGAATGGGCTGGCCATCGTGGCCGCCCTGGCCCTGGTGAGCGGCTGGGCCTGGGCCGGGGTGGCGCTGCGCTCCGGGTACCGGGAGATGCCCGACTTCGCCGCCGGACTCATCGCCTCTCCCATGGGGTCCCTGCCGCCGGGAGTGCTGCAGATGCTGACTCAAGGGCCCGACGCCGTCGCCGTCGGAGCACTGACCGTGGCGCTGGTCGCCAGCGGTATCGCGGTGCCGACGACGATGCTCCTCGGGATCCAGGCCGCAGCCGGTGCCGTCGTCGTCATGTGGGGAGTCCGCACGAACCGCCGGGCCTCCTGACGACCTGCCTCGCCTCGACGCAGGCCTCACACGTGGGAGGACTCACGTCAATAGGGGTGAGGGAGCGGTGGGAGAGCGAGCCCGTGTCCTGGTAATGTCCCTCATTGACCACCCGGGGTTCGCCCCGGTGCGCAAGCGGAGTGATCCCACCTGGGTTCCTTTCGGGAATCGGGTTCATGCGAGGGTGACCAGCCCTTCGCGGTCCCTGCTCGGCCACGGCCGTGCGGTGATCGCGCTCATCACGAGGCCTCCGACCTGCGCGGCAGGAACGGGGGCCTCTCCTCGTTCCGCAACCATCCGTGACTCAGAGTGAGGAACCGACATCAGCGAGCCCCGTATCAACGAACGGATCCGCGTTCCCGAAGTGCGTCTCGTCGGCCCCAGCGGCGAGCAGGTCGGCGTTGTCCGCGTGGAGGACGCCCTGCGTCTGGCTGAGGAGGCCGATCTCGACCTGGTCGAGGTGGCACCCGACGCCCGCCCTCCGGTGTGCAAGCTCATGGACTACGGCAAGTTCAAGTACGAGTCGGCCATGAAGGCGCGCGACGCGCGACGCAACCAGGCAAACACCCAGCTCAAGGAGATCCAGTTCCGCCCCAAGATCGATGAGCACGACTACGCCACCAAGCGCGGCCACGTCGAGCGATTCCTCAAGGGCGGGGACAAGGTCAAGTGCATCGTCCGCTTCCGCGGCCGTGAGCAGTCCCGGCCCGAGCTCGGTATCAGGCTCCTGCAGGGCCTGGCCGAGGAGATGGCCGAGCTGGGCACCATCGAGTCCCACCCCCGTCAGGACGGCCGCAACATGGTCATGGTCCTGGCCCCGGTCCGCAAGAAGGCCGAGGTCAAGTCCGACCAGCGCCGCCGCCGCGAGGAGGCCCGCGCCGCCCGCCGTGCCGAGAAGCACGCGGGCCGGGCACCCAAGGGCGCCAAGGCCTCGGACGGAGAGTCTGCCGGCGAGAACGCCTGAGAGCGCCCGAGGGTGCACTCGACACTCACCTGACACCACCGACCCACCCCCTCGCCACCGTGAGCGGGGTCCGCAGTCCCGGCGACCACTGGTCTCCCAGGGACCGAGAAGAGGAAATTACCCATGCCGAAGAACAAGACGCACTCCGGTGCCAAGAAGCGCTTCCGGGTCACCGGCAGCGGCAAGCTCATGCGCGAGCAGGCCAACAAGCGCCACCTGCTGGAGGTCAAGTCCTCCCGCCGCAAGCGCAAGCTGTCCCAGGACCAGCCGGTCGCCCCGGCCGACGTCCGCCAGGTCAAGAAGCTGCTCGGTCGCTGACCGCCCAACCCACCAAGGAGTCTCACCATGGCACGTGTGAAGCGGGCTGTTAACGCCCAGAAGAAGCGTCGTTCCGTTCTCGAGAAGGCCTCGGGCTACCGCGGCCAGCGCTCGCGCCTCTACCGCAAGGCCAAGGAGCAGGTCACCCACTCCGGCGTCTACGCGTTCCGCGACCGTCGCGCCCGCAAGGGCGACTTCCGTCGCCTGTGGATCCAGCGCATCAACGCTGCCGCCCGCGCCGAGGGCCTGACCTACAACCGCTTCATCCAGGGGCTTGGCCTGGCCGGCGTGGAGATCGACCGCCGCATGCTCGCCGAGCTGGCCGTCAACGAGCCCGCGGGCTTCAAGGCCCTCGTTGAGGTGGCCCGCAAGGCCCTCCCCGAGGACGTCAACGCCCCCAAGGCCTGACATACGTCAGCGGGCCGATGGCCTGCTGAACATAACTTGACGATGGTGGTGCCGTCACCCTGACCAGGGTGACGGCACCACCATCGTGTCTACGTGGTAACATAAGCAAAATTCCGGTTCGATTGAACTGCAACTTCCGCTCTGGATCTCGATGACGAACAGCCAGTGCGTAAGTGTCAACCAAATAAGGAGCTCTCAATGAAGCGAGACCTTGCCGATAAACTGACGTCTATTTTTAAAGTTCAATGGATGCGATGGAAGCATCGGCGAGTAGGCAACTTTGACGTGTTCATTTCCTACAGTCACGACCCATCTAGAACGCTCGCGTTTGCGTTGCACGACAGCTTAGAGAAGCTCAGTCGAAACTGGTACAGTTTCCGGGCTCTAAACGTATTCTTAGATCGAAGCTCACTCGGACCAACAATGAGGCTAGAAAAGGAGCTTGAAAGTATCGTCAAGCGGTCCGAGTGGCTTGTGTATATTTGCTCTGAGAACGCCGCTAAATCAGACCCGGTCACTAAAGAGCTTAAGTGGTACATTGAACACAATGGTGTTGAAAAACTTATACTCATAGTGGATGAAGGCCTCATCTTTTGGGATCGAGAAGCGAAGAGTTTTTCCAAAACAACGACAAATATTCCGAGAGAGATCCTAAATAAAATTAATGATGAGCCTCTATGGATAGATCTGAGAGGAAGGGGCGAGTCGCAGGAATCCTTAGAAAATCATCCGGAATTTCTCGACGCGGTTCTTAGTATATCGTCGCGGGTTCAGAATACTTCGAAAGAAGCTCTTTTAGATCGCGAGAACAAGCGTCAGAATCGCCTTGTGAGATTTCGGCGGCTGTCTTTCTCAATACTCGCCATCCTTCTCACGATCTCGGTGGCAATTTCCTGGTTTGCGGTATCTGCACGGAATGAAGCCTTATCGAACCTGAACGTCGCGACCGCAAGAGCATTTGCGGCACGTGCCAACGAGTTGTCTGAGAGCGATGCAGCTGATTCGCGAGTATTATCCGCTCAAGCCTGGGATCTTCACAAAGACGAAATCACTCGAGCAGCTCTATTTAAGTCTGTAGTAGAATCTAGTATGCTGGTCGCCAATAGAGTTACACCCAGTGGCGTTACAGCACTGACTGCGAGTTCTGATGCTGCCGCAGTATTTATCGGTCATGAGGACGGCTTGGTGGAACAATGGGAAATTAAGACAAATGTTCTGAAGCAAATTGGAAAAGTACGTTATCCAGTTAAAAGGATATCTACGAGTCAGGCAGGAGATGTTGTTGTAGCAACAGGATGGCCTGATGTGTATTCAGGACATTATGAAGCCGAGGTAAAAATTTGGGAAACTGGTGAAGAACAATGCGTCAGCGTGTTGGATCGTTATGGTGGAGCCACCGTATCGCCGTCAGGAAATACAGTTGCATTGCCCCCTCAAGAATCTGGAATTGTAAAGGTGTTGCGCGGCGGACTGCAGGACTGTGGATGGTTGGACATTGATGTAGGGACACGATTTTCCACGAACGAGAATGACGCAATAGCGCTCCCTGACGATGAGTCGATCGTCATCCAAAGTTACACCAGAATAGATACATACTCCCTTGATGAGAATAGTCTAAATTTTAGGATTCATCATCGGATAATGGGGCCGGATGATGAGTCTCCTGTTCTTTCTGAGAATGGAGCATATGCTTTTGGCGATGGTGGAGTAGTTTCAACACAACAGAACGCCGGTGAGAATGAGAAGCTGACACCATTGAACGGGGAGCTTAAATGGGTGAAGCATGCCTATACAAGATGGCCATTGCCAGCGCTTTCTTCAGATGGCGTGACCGCTGCAGTCATTAATGCGGATGGGCTTGCAGTGTATGATGTAGAGGACGATCAACCGAACGAATGGAAAGCCAATACTTTGCCTGTTGGTAATGAGCTTTCCTCATTATCTGTGCCAACTAAACATGTGGTTCTTACTGCGGTGGGCTCAAGTGTCTCATACTGGAGAACAGACACTCCATCAAAGATAATTAGGAGATATAAAAATACCGCGGCACCTATGTGCGATGATTGTGCGGTTGCCAGAATTGCCCCATCTCAGTCAGGAAAGTATCTGGCTCAGTACTGGAATGGCCCAGCCGGTGACGTTACGTTTGTTCTTAATTCTGACGACGGAACGGAGAGTGTGGTTGAAAAGGGTGATTTCCTTGCCTGGCGAACTGACGAAGACTATTTTGCTATCAGTAACGGGAAAACATGTCTTTATCGTGCGGTAGATGGTGCTTCTGAGCAATGCTGGAAAATACCTCATTGGCCCAATAATGACGCTAGTTCCGGGGATATTTTATCTAATCCAGGGCGCATAAAAGGGGTATGGGACGGAAGTTCCCTAAAGTTTTCGAACGGATCAAGTGTCTGGTCTTTCAACTACAAAACGCGTCAGTTCGATCGAACGTCACCCGAAGGTCGCGTAGTTGAAATGAGTTCTCATGGAATTGTGGTCGCGGAAGATAATGATGAAAGCGCGAACTCTCGGGTGTTTAAGGTGATATACAATGACGGAAAAGTCGAGAGTTATGATCGTTATGTTTGGTTAGGTAACGATGGCTCGAGTGTCACTACGTCGAGAAACGGAACTTTTGTTGCGAACACGAGGTATGGTGCGACTGAGCAAAGATCGTATCGGCAAACGTCGTCGGCTACTGATATTTCAGATAGCGGAGAGTATCTTGCCTATGTGGATTCACTGAATTCGGTGTCAGTGTATTCGTTGGCCGCGGGAACTAAAATTGGAACGATTCCGTTGCCTGGCATGCCATATTCAGCGGCCGCGGTTCAATTTAGTCCATCAGGTTCTTCGTTATATCTAAACTATTTTGACAGTTCGACAGGTAAGGAGGTTACATTGAAAGTAGATCTTAATCCGGATTCCTGGTATGATGACAATTGTAAGATCGTGCGCCGATCGATTTCGTCGGACGATTGGTATCGAGTGACGGAGATGGATAAACCGAAGTCAGGTTTTGCTTGCTCGAGTTATGTTCACTGAGGTTATCTTATCTGGGGTGTCTCACGGTGCTCACATGTGGTGTGTCAGGTGGTGGTGGCTAGCTGCGTCGATGGCTGTGGGTCGTAGAGGGGGGTGCCCCTATGTGGTGTGTCAAGCGGCTGTGGGTAGTTTCGTGGCTGGTTGGCGGTTGTTGAGGGCGCGGTCGCGGATCATGGCGTGCAGGGGCAGGATGTGGCGGTGGGCCAGGGCGAGGGCGGCCTAGCGTAAGGCGGTTTGCCTTGGTCGCGTTTGCGCTGGTAGTAGGCCTGGGAGACGGGGTCGGAGTGTAGTTTCAAGCCCCGGGTTTTGTGGTGGCTGGTTTATCTGGTGCCGGTGGTTGCTGGTTGTGATTGTCCTGGCGTTGGGTGTCGGGTGCCCAGGTGGCTTCGTGCTCGGCGGGGGTTCGCATACCGATGGCGGAGTGTGGCCGGGTGGTGCCCGTACCAGTGGACCCACTCGGCGGTGGCGAGTACGGGCGGCGTCGATGTCCTCCCAAGGGCCCTGGTTGCGGATCAGCTCGGCCTTGTACAAGGAGCTTGAGCGCCTCGGCCAGAGCAAGGCCGAAAGGAGTCCCCCTTAGAGCCTACAGAGGCGACTGCCTCGCAGTCGGCCAGAGCCTGCCCGTAGCGGATGGACCGGTACTGCACCCCACGGTCGCAAGTGGTGCACCAGGCCCGTCAGGTCAGCACCGGCTCGTTTCCGCTGCCAGGCGGCCATCTGAAGGGCATCCAGCCCCAGGAAGGTCCTCAGATCAGGGCCGGTGAAGGTAGTCTCAGGCACATCGAGGTTTCTCAGGTGGCGTGTGTAGCAGCTCCCATCATCAGGGGACCTCGACCCCTACCCGGCGTAACGACGCACCCACCCCACCTATACACTTCAATAGGCTCCAGCTACCACACCCTCAAACACGAAGAGCCGGATTCACCAGACACAGCATCTTCACCTACGCTAGTAGACATGGCACAGCCCCAATCGAGACCGGCAACGACACGACCACTACTCGACATCATCGTCATCCATCATCCGGAAAGTTTACACGGCAATCAGGTATTCGTCCGACTTCGCGACCACTACCACTCACCAGCATTCGCCGGACTCGTCGGAGGCAGTGTTGAAGTTTACCACCGCAGCATCCCATGGTCTTCTACCGACCCTCAATCGGCGCCCCGCCCTGTGCCAGCCGCTGACTCGCACCCTCTAGCAGCCCAGATCACAGTCGTCATACCCGTCATCGACACAAGCCTCATCCGCGCGACAACCACTGTCGGCACTCCCTGGTCTTTGTACCTCAATGACGCACTCAAGACATACGACAACGACACCTCACGCAGACTTGTCATTCCCGTCATCATCAATCCTGCCTTTCCCACGCACGGCCCCCTAGCCGACCTTCTCAACAACACTCAAGGCATACACGTCTCCGCTGCCCACCTGGCCATCCCCAACCACTCGACCTCGATTGACAAAAAAGACGAAACAACCACCTGGATCGACCATCTTTTTCTTGAGCGCGAAATCAGCCAGGCAATCGTCCAGCACATATCCCCCGATTGGAGCATTGATCACCCCCTCAAAGTCTTCATCAGCCACACAAAGAAGGAGACTTCAGGAGAGGAAGACGTCACCGACATCGTCAAGAGAATCATCGACACCACTCATCTCGACAGCTTCCTCGATGAGCGCTCAATCCAGACCGGTGACAAGTGGAAGGAGGCACTGCAGGAAAATGCCAGCAACTGCGCACTTCTCATGATCCGAACTGACCTCTACGCGAGCAGACTCTGGACTCAGAAGGAGGTGCTACTAGCGAAGGAGCACGACGTTCCCGTCGTCACGCTGTCCGCACTCGCTCGCGGAGAGGAGCGTGGGTCCTTCCTCATGGACCATGTACCGACTGTCGCGTTTTCCTCGGCGGATACCGACAGCAGCGTCGCTCGCGCGCTGTGCCGCCTGGTCGATGAAGCGCTCAAACGGACCCTATGGGAGCTCCAGGCCTTGTATACGAGTGATACAGGATTCGACTGGAAACCTGTCCACGCTCCCGAGCCGACAACAGTCACCACCTGGCTAAAGAATCATCCACGCGATGACCGCCACTTGTGGATCATTCACCCAGACCCCCCACTCACCTCCCACGAGAAAAACCTCATTCGAGACATGTGTGAACTCGCTGGGTTCAAGAGGAATGACGCCAGCCTCACCATCGTGACCCCACGCGAGTTCCTTTCACGGGGAGGTGCCCTCCTCCCCGGGCAGGACCCTTTGATTGAGGCTGGAGAGCGCAGCCTGAACGGCCGCCGTCTCGGTATCTCCGTTTCTCCCTCGGAGGACCTGAAACGCCTCGGTCTTTCAGACTCTCATCTCGACTATGCGGTTGCTGAGCTAGCCCAACTCACCTTCCTTCATGGAGGCACCCTCGTCTACGGAGGCAGGATCAATCAGGACGCTCACGACATGACAACGTTCATGGCAGAGCAGGCCGAGAGATACGCCGATACCCCTAATTCCTTTGAGAACCTCCAGCCGTGGTGCGTATATCTCACTGCTACGGAACAGGACCTCCGCGCGTTCGAGGACCGGATCGCAAACGTCGGCTCCTTACAAATTGTCTTCAGGGACCAAAAGCTCTCGCTCGCCGAAGCAGCACAACAGCGTGTTGCCTCAAACCGCTGCGATGATTCGGACAAAATGAAGTCCCTTACGGACATGAGGCAACTCGCCGCATCCACGACGTACGCCCGCGTTCTCATCGGCGGAAGCCTCGAACGTTCCACCTACGCACGAGTCCCCGGCACACTCCAGGAGGTATATCTCCAACTCAGAGCCCACCGCCCCGTCTACATCTGTGGCGGTTTCGGTGGAATCGGGGCGGTCGTGGCCGACGCCGTCGGCCTACCGACTCCTGATGACTACACCGTTACCATCCCGGATATAACCCCGGAGGCGGTAGACATGCTGAACTTCATCAAGGAAAACTGGCGGTATATCGACACTGGACTGACCAACGCGGAACAGGCCGACCTTGCCATGTCCCACCACCCGAGCATGATAGCAGGCCTCATCCTTCGCGGAATGAACCGCCTGGCGAACAATTCGCCGCAAGATTCGAGAGGGGACTCACGTGGCATCGAGTGACCGGAGGCGAGCAGATCGGGTTGCCGCAATCCTCGAGTGTGCGTGTCGCCTCGAGGAGCTCGACGCGACGGTCGTTCAGACCGTCCTCGCGGAGTACGGGCTGGACACGGTGACACCGGCTGTCGATTACATCCCGCACGAGCGTCTCATACCGGTGCTTCGCGCCGCCGATACGCGGACTCTGCTCAGCCTGGCAAATTTTCTCAGGCGCCCCAGGACACTCCTGCTCGACGAAGAACTCCCTTTCCACGGGCAAGGACTCCGTCTGTTCTTTTCCCATCTCAGCCGGTCACACGAGTTCGTCGAGTCAGTCAGCGCAGTCCTCGAGGATCTCAGCATCGAGGTCCTTATCGCACACCAGGACATTCGCCCCAGTCGCGATTGGCTGGCATTTCTCGCTAACGGTCTCGACCAGTGCGACGGCCTGGTCGCCTTCGTCGAAACGGGATTTCGTGAGAGCGAGTGGTGCGATCAAGAGGTCGGTTGGGCACTCGGCCGACATCGCCCCATCCTGTCCCTATTTCGCGAGCAGACCGTTCCATATGGCCTTGCTGGAAGGGTCCAAGGACTAGCGTTCGAGAATGATGCCCCCTCAACTGTCGCCGAGAAGATCATCTCGTGGGCAGGAACTGAAGAGCTCCTGAGACACAGACTGCTCGAGAGCCTCGTACAGACGCTCGAGAACAGCCCAAACTTCAACACCACACGAGAAGTTGTCAAGATGCTCCGAGAAGTGCCTGCCACGGCTCTCTCCACCGATCTCGCAGATCGGCTCTCAACGGCGGCGACGTCCAACCCGCAGGTCGAGAAGGCCGTCGTTCCCCGCCATACCGGAAGGCGTTACCCAACCGTCCTGTTCTCCACGTGGCTGGCTGAGTTTACCGGACACACGACACCCGATTCCTGAGTCAGGAACGCACACCCAGCGCCTCCTGCCTAAAGTCAAGGTTGGTGATGCCCGGCTCTGGCTCCCCCATGGCGGCTCTGGCACGTCCGAGACGGGCCGCGAGTCCATCCATGGCGGCCCGGATGCCAGCCTTCTGTGCCGTGACCCGCATAAATGCCGGACCGTAGTACGGCAGGAAGGCGTGAACGTTGACGCCATCACGGCCCAACTCGCGACGCAGTACAGCCCGAGTCTCGGGATCGGCGCCCTCCCAGGAGGCGCAGACCGACTCAGCTCCCGCTGCATCCATCACCTGAAGCATTAGAGCCAGACGCGTGACAGCTACTAGATCAGCGTCAGCGACCCGTTCGCTCAGTCCAAGCACCGTTGCACGGAGACTCAGATAGCAGCCATACCGATCCATTCCTGCAGCCGTCTCCCCACTTCCCATCGCCTCAGCCAGGTCGGTAAACTCATCGACGACCGGCAAGGTCAATGCTGTCGCCCCAACTCTGCCATCGCTGGCTTTGACACCGGCTAGATCGAGCAGCAGGTGAACGAGGTACCAGTCACGCACATGTGAACCGACACCATCCCAGCCCAACAGCACGCCGGCAGGAGCCTCGCCCTGCATCACCTGACCCAGGTTACATTCTAGCCCGAGCACGTCCCGCACCAGGACGCTCTTCCCCTCGTCCAGCACTCCGAGGTTTGGCAAAAGCGCTGTCTGAAGCCGCGGAGTCTTCATGACACAGCGCAGCAAGTCGTCGTGATCGGTCCAGTCGAGACCTGCGTCTTGTGTCATCTTTACCACCGCCGCGCACTTTCCAGCGTCATGCACCAGCATCAGGTAACGCATGCCCATGAGGCCACTGTCGTCTACGAGGATATTTTTCACCCAGTGATGAAGCGAACGAAAACGCTCTTTCGTCAGAGTGGTTCTCCTTGACGGTTGCCCCCTGACGAACGCGGTGTAGTCCTCCTCTGATCCCGCCCACAGGTACTCGAGACACCTAAGTGAGCACGCAGTTCGAAAAAGCTCACGATACCCAGGCCCACCCGCCTCTGGGGATGGTGCTACGTCATTCTTGAGTAGATGGAGCTCGGGGAATTCCCAAGCCCAGGTTGGTACTCCGCAATGCATCCAAGTTGCCTTGTCACGGAAGGTGTCATCGTGCGCTGAATCCAACTGAACCATGAGAGAAGGATAACGGGGTACCCCGGCTTCCCAAATCTTTACTGATGAGTGTGAGGTGAGTTCTCAGGCAGGAGGTGGCTGAGCCTGCTTGACGGGGTTGTGGCAGGGCCTGGCGCGTCGCTGAGACGAGGACACGAGTCCCGTAGGGACGATGAGTGGTGTCAAATCAATCCCTCGCCCCAGGAACCCGCGCTGATGTCAACTTCCACCACGACTGCCCTACCACGCCAGCCTCTGGTCCGGGCCGTTCAGGAGGATGGCTGATCCCAGGGACCGCCGCGGTATGCGCCACGACCTGCCCACGGTGCTGTCCCCGGCCGTCACCCGGGTGCTGGCCGGCTACCGGAGCCCAACAACGATATGGGAGCACCCCACAGACCTGACCGGTGCCGACCTGCGCTCTGTGGTGCTGGGGAGAATCAGCCTCTTCCATCTTAAGTCCACGATCTGGCGGCTGCTCCAAGACCTCGCCCCTGCAGACCTTGTCAAGCCCCGGGTTTTGTGGAGGCTGGTTTATCTGTTGCCGGTGGTTGCCGGTTGTGATTGTTCCTGGCGGTGGGTGTCGGGCGCCCAGGCGGCTTCGTGCTCGGCGGGGGTTCGCATACCGATGGCGGAGTGAGGGCGAATGGTGTTGAACCAGTGGACCCACTCGGCGGTGGCGAGCACGGGCGGCGTCGATGTCCTCCCAAGGGCCCTGGTTGCGGATCAGCTCGGCCTTGTACAGCGAGTTGAGCGCCTCGGCCAGAGCAAAGCCGAAAGGAGTCCCCCTTAGAGCCTACAGAGGCGACTGCCTCGGCCTCGGACAGGGCCTACCCGTAGCGAATGGACCGGTACTGCACCCCACGGTCGCAAGTGGTGCACCAGGCCCGTCAGGTCAGCACCGGCTCGTTTCCGCTGCCAGGCGGCCATCTGAAGGGCGTCCAGGGCAAGGTCTGTGAACACTGGCCGGTAGGTGGTCTGCCAGCCGATGATTCGCCGCGAGAAGACATCGGTGACGAAGGCGACGTAGACCCACCCGGAGAACGTATGCACGTAGGAGGGGGTACCTCCCCCTTGCGGGGAAATGTCGGCGACCTACAGCTCGTTCGGCCTGAACGCGTTGAAATGCCTTTTGACCAGGTCGGCCGGGCATTGCTCTCGCGGTGCGCTGCGCGTGGTGCGCGGGGACCTGGCGCGTCTGACGCCGCGTAAGCCCAGGTCTGCCATGAGGCGTTCGACGGTACAGCGGGCCACGTGACCGGCACCGTGACGCTCGGCGGCCTCGGGTCGGCCCCGTATCGCGTGCATCTTGCGGGTCCCCAGCACCGGGGTAGCTGGTTCTTGTGGACCCTGGACATCTCCGCCTTGAGGATCTCATCGCGCAGGCCCCTGGCGCTAGGAGGCCGGCTACGGCGGGCGTGAGTCACGTGCTTCGGGGCGATCTTGACTCCGGCGCCAGTGAGCACCTTGCAGACCGGCCAGGCCCCGAACTCCTCCTTCTTGGTCTCGATGTACTGGCAGATCAACGGGACGGGCGCTCACACTCCGCCGCGACAGACAAACCGACTGTGCTCTTCAGGATCGCGTTGGCTCTTCGCAGCTCTCAGACCTCTTTCTCAAGCTCCTTGATCCGCTGCGCCTCGTCGGTGGTGGTGCCAGGCCGGGTGCCCTGGTCGACCTGGGCCTTCTTGACCCAGGTGCGCACAGCCTCAAGGTGGACACCCAGCTCGTCACCGATCCTGCGGATCGCACCCCTGGCCCAAGCCGGGTCAGCCAGTGCCTCCAACGCCATCCTCATAGCTCACTCGCGCAGCCCATCGGGATACTTCTTCTGTCCCATGACAGTGATCCCTCCACGTCATCACTACCTCCATCAAACCCAGGGCGATTCACTTCGCAATGACTTCATTTGGCACCTGGTTCCGGAGGGTGAGAGCTGCAGTCTGCGACAGTGACGTTTCGCTTCTATTGCCCGTAGGCTCATGCCATGAGCTCCACCTTCATGCCGGCCCCTGACGAACTTCTAGATGACGTTGCCGAGCGTTCTCAGGCCCGCGGGCCGCGGCGGCGCACCCTCAGTGAGGGGCCGGCCGCCGGCCACGAGGTGCTGAGCAATCCGGCATCGGCCCGCATCTCCCGAGTGGCGGGCCTGTCGCGCCGCAACGCGCGGGCCAAGCACCGACGCTTCCTCGTCGAAGGACCCCAGGGCGTGCGCGAGGCCGTCCGGCACGCACCCGGCCGCGTGCTCGACGTCTACCTCACCGAAGCGGCCCTCGAGCGCCACAGCGAGATCTGGGACGAGGCCGTGGCCGGCGGGCTCTACGTGCACGTCACCACCCAGCAGGTCATGGACGCCATGAGCCCCGACGCCCAGGGCCTCCTCGCCGTCGTGGCCACCGAGGAGACCACCGGCTCCGAGGCGCTGGCCGCCGCCCTGGAGGGGGCCAGGCTCGTCGCCGTCCTCACCCAGGCCCAGGACCCCGGCAACGCCGGTACCATCATCCGGGCCGCCGACGCCGCCGGCGCCGACGCCGTCGTCCTCGTACGCGGCAGCGTGGACCCCACCGCACCGAAGGTCGTGCGCTCCACCGCCGGAAGCCTCTTCCACCTGCCCGTGGTCACCGGCGTGGCCCTCGACGACGCCGTCACTGCACTCCACAACGCCGGACTCACCGTCCTGGCCGCCGACGGACGCGGAGACTTCGACCTCTTCGAGGCCGAGTCCCTCTTGGAGGCCCCCAGCGCCTGGCTGCTCGGCAATGAGGCCCACGGACTGCCCTCAGAGGCGCTGAGCCGAGCCGACGCCGTCGTCTCCATCCCCATCTACGGCAAGGCGGAGTCCCTCAACGTCGCCGCGGCCGCAGCCGTCTGCCTCTACGCCAGCGCCCGGGCACAGGCCCAGAACTCTGGCCGCAGCTGACTCACAGCAGCTCGCAGATCGCCTCAGCGGCCCGGCCCGGTCCGTCCAGTCCCTCCATGAGCCCGGCCATCCGCCTGGCGCGTGAACGCATGCCGTCGTCGGCCAGGGCCTGGCGCACCAGCTCCGCCCAGTCGGTCCTGCGAGCCTCCCGCTGCGACACGAGCCTGGCCGAGCCGAAGGCCACACAACGCTGCACGTTGAAACGCTGCTCGAACTGCAACGGGATCCCGATGAAGGGCCACCCCTGGACGCAGCTGGTCTGCACCGTTCCCTCCCCGCCGTGAGTGATGGCCAGGTCGACGGCGTCGCCCAGCTGGTGGGCCGGAAGCCAGTCAGTGACGTGGACATTGCGTGGAAGAGTCTCCAGGTCCTCCTGGCGAAGGTGGGAACGCACCGGAGCCAGCACCTGGCAGTCCGCCCGGCCCAGGCCTGCCAGCACATGAAGGATGAGGTCACGGTTCCCCGATGAGCCCATGGCGAAGTACACCAGGGGCTGGGGGCCGGCGGCCAGGTCGGCCAGGAACTCGGGGAGCTCCCCGGGCAGGCGGGCATAGACCGGCCCCACCACCCGGTGCCCCTGAGGCATCCTCAGCCACCCGGGCAGCAGGTGCGGGGCAGTGGCGATGAGGTTGAGGTCGGCAGTGAGCCCGTTGAGCACTCCCTGGGGCAGCGAGACGCCATTGGCCCTGGCCACAGAATGGAAGGAACGAGGCAGGGGGAGCCGCGTCCCGAGCGCATGGAGCGCGTGAGCGGCCACCTTGTCGACCAGGCACTCCTCCGGGGAAGTACGGGGCAGGAAGCCGGTGGCGCCGGTGGTGCGCGCTGCTTCCAGATGCGCCAGGGAGTAGGCGAAGGGTCGTACGAAAACCAGCGGCACGCACTCCGCCCGCGCAGAAATAAACTGGCTGGGAGTTACTCCGATGACAACAGCGTCCGGACGCAAGGAACGCAGCAGCACGCGCTCACTCGTCACCCGCTGGGCGAGCATCTTCTCCGTGAACGGGTGACGCAGGCTGCGGCCCTGGTCGAAGTCCAGCGCCAGCCTTCCCTCCTCCTCACTGAGGTAGGGGGTCAGCAGACGGAACTCGAAGCCCGCGGCCCTGATGTACTCAGTGTTACGTGGCGAGAAACCGGCGAAGACGCACTCAACGTGCGAAGGCATCCGGCGGGCCACCTCGATCGCACGGGTCACCTCGGCGAAGTTGAACGTCTCCGGAGCGAAGAGGACGCGCGACGTCCTGCGGCGTACAGCCACCACATCTCCAGTGGTGCCTTGAGGCATGATCGGCTCTCCTTCTGAGAGCGAGGGGTGCCACAGTGCGGGTGAGCCCTCATCGTTGTTCTATTGTACGTCTTGTACAACCGGGGGAGAGAGTAGCACGTTCGCGCCTACGCGAACGCCTTTTTTACGACAGGTTCGAAATACTGGAAGAAAGTGTGAGCAGCCCCGGGGGAGGCCTGAGTCTCGATGCGGCCCGGTTCGCCTTTAGTGCTCGCCCTCAGTGGTCGTTCACCGGCTCGTGGGCGGTGGCCGGCGTCGTGGCCGGCTCGGAGGTGTGCTCGGCGCCCTGGCGAGCCTGGGACACCAGGCTCCGCAGTGTCTGGGCGGACATGTTCGTGATGGTCTCCTGGCTGATCTCGGGGTGATCCAGCCAGGCCAGGCACAGGGAGATCATGGTGCTGATCCACACCTGGGCGGCGAACATGGCGCGCGCGTCAGGCTCGGGGATGCCCATGAGCATGAGGACGAGGCGTTCGTAACGCTCGAAGCTGGTGGCCAGCGCGGCCGCGATCTCAGGGTCCTGGTCAAGGCCTCCGGTGTGAAGCGCTCGAAGGCTGTCTGGCCTGGCCTTCACGTAGCCCGCGAAAGTAGAGATCGCTCCTTCCAGGGTCAGTGCCGTCTGCTGCTCGACCAGGCTGTGAAGGTGAAGGATCTCGTACTCCACGATGGCGCGGGCGAAGGCCATCTTGGAGGGGAAGTAGTGATAGAAGAGCGTGCGTGAGACGCCGGCCCGCTTGATGATCTCGTTGACGTGAGTGCGGTCGAGCGTCCCCTCCGCGAACAGCTCGACGCCGACTCTCACCAGCTCCTCCCGACGCTGCTCGGGCTGGAGGCGGCGGCGCGGATCGGTGGTATTCGCGGGACTCATGCAGATGAGACTACGGCCGCGCGGTCGGCATACGCGGTTAGGCGCTCTGCATGGCGTGTGAGCATCGTCCCAGGTTCCGGGGCGTTGTGAGACGGTTGACGCTCCGGTTGGAGACGGTGCTACTCTTCCTGACGAGAGGTCGGAACTCTCATGTGTGCAGTCCGACACGAGCCAAGGAGGAATGCAGTGCGCATGCGGATGTGTTGCTGTTGCTGTCGATGAGACAGATGACGCTCCCATACCCATGTTGAGACGAGGTACTCGTGACCGCATCCGCACCCTCTCCTGACCAGACCGCCGCAGACCGGGACGATGACGTCCTGGTGCGGATCAGCAACGTCACCAAGTACTACGGCCGTTTCAAGGCTCTCGACGACGTCTCCCTCGACATCCACCGTGGCGAGGTCGTGGCGGTCATCGGCGCCTCCGGATCGGGCAAGTCGACCCTGTGCCGTACCGTCAACCGCCTCGAGCCGATCCAGGAAGGCCAGATCGAGATCGACGGAATCCCGCTGCCTCAGGAGGGCCGGGCCCTGGCTCAGCTGCGCGCCGAGGTGGGAATGGTCTTCCAGTCCTTCAACCTCTTCCCGCACCGCACGGTCCTGGACAACATCACCCTGGCGCCCATCAAGGTGCGCGGCATCCCCCGGGGGCGGGCTGAGGAGCGTGCCCGTGAGCTGCTGGCCCGAGTCGGCCTGGAGGACCAGGCCGACAAGCGTCCCTCTCAGCTCTCCGGAGGCCAGCAGCAGCGCGTCGCCATCGCCCGCGCGCTGGCCATGGACCCCAAGCTCATGCTCTTCGATGAGCCCACCAGCGCCCTGGACCCGGAGATGATTAACGAGGTCCTCGACGTCATCAAGGACCTGGCGGCCTCGGGTATGACCATGCTCGTCGTCACCCACGAGATGGGCTTCGCCCGCTCGGTCGCCGACCGGGTCGTCTTCATGGACGGCGGCCAGATCGTTGAGTCCGGTCGGCCCGCCGAGTTCTTCTCCTCCCCGCGCACCGAGCGCGCCCGCGACTTCCTCTCCAAGGTGCTCAGCCACTGAGCCCCGAACCGCATCCTCTCCCGAGTGCGGCGACCACCGCAGGCCCAGCGCCTGGGACGGCCCCTCCCCGTCCGAACGAAAGGAACACCATGACCACCCTCTCCCGCCGCGGACTCCTGGCCACGACCGGTGCCCTCTCCCTGGCAGGCGTCCTGGCCGCCTGCGCCGACACGGGCGCCGACGGTAAGGCCGTCGCCTCGTCGTCGGCCTCCGACGCCGACTACGACAAGGCCATCAACTCCGGTCCGGTGGCCGCCGCCGACGTCGTGGCCGCATCGCCCTGGGCCGCCTCCGTGAAGCAGGCGAAAAAGCTCGTCACCGGCGGGACCAAGACCTCGGAGGTCTTCTCCTGGGAGGATGCCAAGACGAAGAAGATCTCCGGCTTCGATGCGGCCATCGCCCAGGCGCTGGCCCGCTACATCATCGGTGGAGACGACGCCCGCTCCCTCCTCGAGGTCCAGCAGGTCACCTCCGAGACGCGCGAGACCGTCCTGACCAACGGCACGGTCAAGGCCGTCATCGCCACCTACACGATCACCCCGGAGCGGGCCAAGAAGATTGACTTCGCAGGCCCCTACTACGCCTCCAGCCAGGCCATCCTGGTTAAGGCCGATAACAAGGACATCACCGGCGTCGACACCCTCACCGGGGACGTCGCGGTCCAGTCCAACTCCTCCTCGGCCGCTGCGCTGAAGAAGTACGCCCCCAAGGCCACCGCCAAGCCCTTCGACACCCAGGCCAAGTGCGTCGCCGCCGTCGAGAGCGGGCAGGTCAAGGCCTACGTTGTGGACCAGTCCCTGCTCAAGAGCGAGGTCCTGTCCAATGACAAGGTCAAGATCGTCGGCGAGACCTTCGCCGAGGACCCCTACGGCATCGGACTCCCCAAGGACTCCGGGGCGCAGGCCTTCGTCAACACCTTCCTCAAGACGATCGAGGACGACGGCACCTGGAAGAGGATCTGGGAGGCGACGATCGGCAAGTCCCTCGGCGGCACCGCCCCTCAGCCCCCGGCCCTCGGCTCGGTGCCCGGGTCCTCGGCCGGCAGCGACGCGACCGCGCAGAGCTCCTGAACGACCTCACCGCCTGTCAGGCTTGCCGCGTCCTCGGCCCGAGCGGACTCACTTGGGGGCCGACGGCGCGGCGGCCGACAGCATTCCTGTCATGGTGACGACCGGCATCTTTTAAGGAGGCGACTGTGAGTGCCATTACCGACAATCTCCCTGCTATCGGTTGGGGGCTGCTGGTCACGCTGGTGATCTCCCTCCTGTCCTACCTGGGCGGGCTGCTCCTGGGATCGCTCATGGCCATCTTCCGGGTCGGTCCCATCCCTCCGCTGCGTGCACTGGGCGCGGCGTGGGTGACAGTGGCCTGCAATATCCCCAATCTGTGCCTCATGGTGCTCATCGGGCTGGCGCTGCCTCATGTCGGTATCACCATCCCACTTTTCTGGTCGGTGATCGTGGCGCTGATCTTCTCCTCATCAGGATTCGTGTGTGAGACGGTCCGTAGCGGGATCAACTCGGTTCCCAAGGGGCAGATCGAGGCCGCCCGTGCACTGGGCATGCCTTTCGGGCTCATCATTCGCGGCATCGTTCTGCCCCAGGCGCTGGCCCGCACGATCCAGCCACTGGTCAACATCTTCATCGCCTGCCTCATCGGTTCCTCGCTCGCCGCGGCGATCGGCGTCGTCGAGCTGACGGCCGTGACGCAGAGAATCAACCAGGAACGAGCCGCGGGAGTCCTCACCTTCCTCACCTCCGGCCTTACTTACCTGGCCATCGCCTTCGCCGCCACGAAGCTCGGCGGGCTCCTTGAGAGGCGCCTGGAGTTCATGGGGAGGGGACGAGCATGAGTTCAGACATCATGCCGATGACAGAGCCCCGTCCACGGCGTCAGCGGAGTCATCGCTCCGGGGCGACGGATGCGGCACTGCTCTTCGATGAGCCCGGGCCACGGGGGCGCATCCTGATCGCCATCGGATCAGTCGTCGCCGTCATTGGAATTGCGGCGCTGGCGGCCGCGGTCCTCTACCGGCTGGACCTCGCGGGACAGCTCGACTATCCCAAGTGGCGCTACTTCCTGGGGCAGTCGGTCGTCAGCCAGCTCCTGGACGCGGCCGGGACCACGTTGACCCTGGGGGGTGTTGCCGCGGTGCTCACCTTCCCTCTGGGAATCGCCTTGGGCTGGCTCCGCTTGCTGGACAACCGCCCCATCAAGTGGCTGGTAGGCCTGTGGATCGATGCCATGCGAGCGGTGCCGATGCTGCTGCTCGTCTACTTCTTCCTCTTGGTGGTTCCCCGCTTCGCCACGATCTCGGACTTCTGGAAGCTGGCACTGCCCATCATCATGTGCACCTCAGCGACGACGGCGGAGGTCTTCCGCTCCGGTGTCCGGGCGCTGGACCGTGGCCAGACGGAGGCCGCTTGGGCACTGGGGATGAGTCCATCGCTCACCATGCGCCTCATCCTGGCGCCGCAGGCCCTGCGCCTCATGCTCCCAACCCTGATCACGCAGATGGTGACCATCATTAAGGGGACGACGCTGGCATACGTGCTCGCCTACCCCGAGCTCATGTATCGCGGTTCCACCATGATCGGCCAGGCGAAGATCGATGCCCATTTGTCGGTCTTCTTCCAGACCTACGTCATCATCGCCGTGCTCTACATCATCGTGAACTGGTCCCTGGGGGCACTGGCCCGCTACATCGAGTCGCGTACCCGCTGAGGTGTGCGTCACCGGGAAGAGATCGCAGCGACGCAGTGAAGCTGCAGTGCTGAACTCGGTGGAGGATCTTCGGCGCTGTTGTTGCACAGTTTCCGGTGCGTGATCGTCTGCACGGATATCACCCCGTAGCAGCTGTAGCGCTGCACTGCGTCGTCAGGCGGGCAGGTCGCGGCGGGTGTAGGCGACCAGGCCGATCATGATGTCGGTGAGGTCCAGCCAGAACTTGGGTGGATCACGGCTCCGACCTTGCGTCGAGGTCGGTGAGTGGACCTGGGCTACGCCTCTTCTTGACCTGTTGCCATGGCGGCGTGAAGGAGGGAAGGCAGGAACCTATCCAAGGCTTGTTGATCGTCTGGGGTGAGGTGTGTGCGCAGGTCGGCGTCGAGTCTGCTGGCGACGTCGGTGGCAGCCTTCAATAGTGTGCGCCCTTCGTCGGTGATCTCGATGGTCTGCACTCGACGATCGCTCCGACTGCGTGTCCTGCGCACGGCGCTGGCGCTGGTGAGCTGGTCGACCAGTGTGACCACCAGGCTTGGGGCGACATGAAGTTGCGTGGCGATCTCGCGTTGAGAGGTCGCCACTCCGGCGTCGACGACGGCAAGCAGCCCCACTTGCTTGTGGGACAGGCCGATGCGCTCGATATGTCTCGAGAAGGACTGGGTGATCTGGCTGCCCGTGACGCCGAGCTGGAAGCATGTTGAGGACAGGATTGCGTGGCCATCTTCTCTCGACATGAGGATAACGGTACAGTACAGAATGATTCAGTTGTGAATGATAGAGAGGGTGGTCCTCATGCCGTGGTGGCTTGCGTTGCTGAACTCGGCGCTGGGAATCGTCTGTGCAGGGTTCGGTGTCGGTGCGGTGATCCGTCCGCAGGCACTTGCGCCGTCTGGCTATGGCGGGCGAGAGGGGCGTTTCTATCCGGCCATGTACGCGGCTCGAGGCATCCCGTTCGGATTGCTGGTCGCTGTTGTTGTCTGGCTGGATCCTGCCCGGCCGCTGACCTTGTTTGTCCTGGTCGCAGCGGCGGTCGCCCAGTTAGGAGACGCCGCTATCGGTGTCGTGCACCGCGTGCCGGGAATGGTTGTGTTCCCTCTTGTCGTGGCCCTTCTTCACCTGGGTGCTGCTGCCTGTGTGCTCTGAGAGCAAGGCGAGATGACGAGGTGAGAGAGGGCGGGCTCGTCGTCAGGCGGGCAGGTTGCGTCGGGTGTAGGCGACCAGCCCGATCATGATGCCGATGAGGCCAACCAGGGCCTGGACGGATAAGGGCTTCCAGTCCGGGGTTCCGACGACGTCGAGATGGTGGCCGAGCACGCTGAGATCCTTGGCCCAGTCCTTGAGCTCGACGAGTCCGCCGAAGAACTGGGCGAAAGCGCTCCAGGTGACGGCCGCCCAGGACAGGCCGGCCAGATTTGGCGCCAGACCCACCAGGGCCGTCGCGATCCCGATGGCTGCCACCATGCCGGGCAGCTGGCTCACGGTGAACATGAAGGATCGCGCCACGGCGTGGTCGTCGGTGAGCTGAGTCGCCGTCGTCGCCGCCAGAACCGTCGCCGAGACCAGCAGCAGGACGATTGACTCGATCAGTGCGCACAGAACCTGGGAGAGGAGCACTCGGCCACGACTCACCCCGACGGCCAGCTCGACCTCCACCAGTCCCGCGCGCTCCAGGCCCGCCAACCCGTTCACCCGTCGCACTGCCGCCACGGCCACAAGCAGCGTCGTGACCACCGTCATGAGGGACATGAACTGCTCCACCGGGGACCCCACGGCCATCTTGCCGACCCAGGAAGCTGTCGGAGAACCGGGGGCCAGCAGATCCTTGATGCTGCCGGACACCGAGCCGTACAGGAGTGCCAGAGCCGTCGAGGCCAGGGCCCAGCCGACGAGGCTCCGCCATGACAGGCGCCCGAGCAGATCCATGTGCCCCCGCACCCGCCACCGGCGCCGAGACGAGCTGCGGTCGGGCAGGTAGCCGTCCAGGTACTCACGGCGCGCGGCGAGCACTGCGGCGCTGAGCATCACAGCGATGGCGATGGCGCAGCAAGCCAGGAGCACCGCGAACCGGTCATCGGTGTAAGGGCGCACGAGGTCGCGCCACCCCAGGGGAGTCAGCCACCGGAGCCAGTCCGAGTCGGTGCCGTCGGAGATCTGGTCGGCGCTCACCCGCATCGCGAAGGCGAGTGCGAGCACCAGCATGGACAAGCCCCTGGCCTGGCCCACCTGACGACCCAGCTGGCAGGCCACTGCCGCGATAGCCGAGAACGCCCAGCCCGTCACGCAGATCGTCCCGGCCAGTGCCCAGGCCCCGCTCACCGTCAGCTCCTCGATGCTCCCGGTCTGCCAGGTCAGAAGGCCACCAACCCCCGCAGACAGGGCGCCGACCACCACCCACACCAGGGCCACCGGTACGAGAAAAGGAACCGACCTGCCCGCGCCCGTGGCGCGCAGAACCTCGACGAACCCCTCATCCTCATCGGCCCGCAGGACCCGGCAGGTCAGCAGAATCGCCATGAGTGCGGTGCACACGAGCAGGAAGGTCCCCGTCTCCCACTGCAGGAGCTGACCGAGCCGGCCGGGCAATGGGACATAGCCGTAGAGGAGGCGCGTTCCCGGAGACTTGCGCATCTGCTCGATGAGCACCGTCCGGGTCGCCAATGAGGGGTAGACGCTCTCGTAGCTCGGCGCGGTGACACCGACCAACAGCCACAGGGGCGCCAGCCAGGCCACGATCTGAATCCGGAATCGTCTGAGCAGAATCCACAGGTAGGCGTCCCAGCCGGCCAGGGTGCCGTGCGCGCCGGAGCTGATGTTCGGTGCCGTCTTGCCTGCTGCTGTGCTCAATGCGGCGCTCATCATGCCTCCTCGTAGTGACGCAGGAAGAGATCCTCCAGGCTGGCTGGCTCGCAGGTGACGTCCTGGATCCGATGCTCACCGGCAAGGCTCAGCACCGTCGGCACCTGCTCCGCCGCCACCTCAAGGCTCAGGCGGCCACCGTCCTCGACGACGTCGAGCCCCAGGGCCTCCACCGCCTGCCTGACGGTGCCGAGCTTGTCGCTTGCGGCCCCCAGCTCGATGCGGGTGCGCGACAACCGCCGCAGGGTCCCGAGGTCGCCCTGCTCGACGACCCGGCCGTCCTTGATGATCGTCACCGCACTGCACAGGTGTTGGACCTCGGCCAGGATGTGACTGGAGAGCAGAACCGTGCGGCCCTCGGCAGCGGCTCTGGCAACCTCCTCGGTGAAGACCCGCTCCATGAGCGGATCCAGGCCGCTGGTGGGCTCATCGAGCACCAGCAGGCTCGTGGGCGCGGCCAGGGCGGCCACCAGCGCCACCTTCTGCCGGTTCCCCTTGGAATAGGTCCGTACCCGTTTGCTCGGATCCAAGTCGAAGCGCTCAATGAGCTCGGCCTCCAGCTCGGCGTCGCGAGAGCCGCGCAGCCCGGCCAGGGCGTCGAGCACCTGGCCACCGGTCAGGGCCGGCCACAGCGCCACGTCACCGGGAACATAGGAGACCTGCCGGTTGATGAGCGCGGCCTGCCGCCACGGCTCGCTGCCCAGCACGCTCACGCTTCCACCATCGGGCCGGTAGAGCCCCAGCAGGACGCGGATCGTGGTGGATTTCCCCGCCCCGTTGGGGCCGAGGAAGCCGTGGACGCTGCCCGCCTCCACCGTCAGGTTCAGGCCGTCGAGCGCCCTGAAGCGCCCGAAGCGCTTGACCAAGCCGCACACACGCACCGGCGGCTCGCCGCCGGCGCCCAGGTCGCGGACGGCGGCCGGAGCGGAGTCCGTGGTGGGCTCATCCGTACCCGAGCGGGACATCGCTGCTGACATACTCGTTGCCTTCTGCGCCCTGGCGCTCTTGACTCTCACAGCACTGGCTCCTCTCCCGCCGAGCGGCGGATCGTTGCGGCGAAGTCCGGATCGGTGAGCATGAGCTCGATGAGCTCAGCCACGAAGGCCTGCTGAGCAGGATGGGGGTAGCTGGAAGTGGTCAGCACATGGGTCAGTCGCCACATGGCGCGCCCCAGAGCGCCCGAGGGAAGGTCGTTCAGGACGGCCAGGGCGTGCTCCTTGTGGCGGCACGCCAGCCTCCAGCTGTTCTGTGCGAGCCGGTGCGCCTCAGCGCGCCCCTCGGCCTCGCTGAGCGTGGCCAGACGGGCGAAGTCCGCGACCTGCTGGGCGGACAGCTCGCGATCAGCCTCATCGAGCACCTCGATGAAGGGGATTGCACTGTCGGGCACCATGCCCAGAGAGGCGAGCACCACCATCATCTGGCGCTCAGCCCGCAGGCCGCGCACATTGCCGCCCAGCCGGGTGATCCGGGCCTCGATGTCGTCATAGAAACGGGTCAGGGCGCTGGGAGCGGGGGACAGGCCCTCACCGCGCTCCACCCGGGCGATGAGCTCATCGACCCGGGAGGCCTGCTCGGCCAGGCTGCGCTGATGCGCCTCGATCGTGCCCCGCGTGGCCCGCAGATCGCGCAGCACCGCCTCACGACGGGAGTCCTGATCGGTGCCGATCGTGTCCGAGGCGAGCATCTCCGCCACCTGGGTCAGCGACAGCCCGCCGTCGGCCAACCACCGGATACGCAACAGGCGCGCCACGTGCTCGACGCCGTACTCGCGTCGCCCGCGCACCGTGGGCGGAATCTCCAACAGGCCCAGGTGGTGGTAGTAGCGCACCGCCCTCGGCGTGGTTCCGGCGATCCGGGCAAGCTCCTTGACGTGCATGAATCCATGACAGCAGGTGACGTCACGTCACCGTCAAGTCCCACGTAGCGGCAACCTCGTCGAAGCCCAGAACCAACCCATGCCCAACCCACGACCGAGTTGGGCAGCGGTCACCGCGCCACCCCGGTGACGGGACGATTCACACCCACGCGACGGCGCGGACTACCCTTAAGGGCGGACAACTCCTGAGACACCTGGTGGAAGGCACCGCAATATGACTGACGCTCCCGGCGCGCTCTCGCCCCTGGACGAGGACGGCATCAACGCCGCCGTCGAGGAGGCCCTGGCCGCCTTCGCCGCAGCCGGCACCCTCGCCGAGCTCAAGGAGGCCCGCCTGGCCCACACCGGCGACGCCTCGCCCCTGACCCTGGCCAACCGGCTCATCGGCACCCTGGACAAGGCGGACAAGCCCACCGCCGGCAAGCTCCTGGGCGGCGCTCGTGGGCGCATCGCCAAGGCTCTGACCGCCAGGCAGGAGACCCTCGAGGCCGCCGCCGAGGAGGAGATGCTGCGCACCGAGGCGGTCGACGTCACCATCCCCACCTCGCGTACGCAGGCCGGTGCCCGTCACCCCCTCGACGTCCTCATCGACGAGGTCTGCGACTTCTTCACCTCCATGGGCTGGTCCATCGCCGAGGGGCCGGAGGTCGAGCACGAGTGGTTCGACTTCGACGCCCTCAACTTCGACGCCGACCACCCCGCCCGCCAGATGCAGGACACCTTCTACATCGACGGCGCCAGCGTCGGGGCCGGAGAGGGGCAGGCTGCCAACCTCGTGCTGCGCACCCACACCTCCCCGGTCCAGGCCCGCGTCATGCTCGATCAGCAGCCCCCGCTCTACGTGGCCTGCCCCGGCAAGGTCTTCCGCTCCGACGAGCTCGACGCCACCCACACCCCCGTCTTCCACCAGGTCGAGGGCCTGGCCGTGGACAAGGGCCTGACGATGGCGCACCTCAAGGGCGTCCTGGACCACTTCGCCAAGGCCATGTTCGGCCCCGAGGCACGCACCCGCCTGCGCCCCTCCTTCTTCCCCTTCACCGAGCCCAGCGCCGAGATGGACCTGTGGTTCCCCCAGAAGAAGGGCGGCGCAGGCTGGATCGAGTGGGGAGGCTGCGGCATGGTCAACCCCAACGTGCTCACCGCCTGCGGCATCGACCCCGAGGTCTACACGGGCTTCGCCTTCGGCATGGGCCTGGAGCGCACCCTCATGCTGCGCCACGGAATCGCCGACATGCATGACATCGTCGAGGGCGACATCCGCTTCTCCCAGCAGTTCGGCACCACCGGAAAGGGAAACTGACATGCCCTACGTCCCCATTGAATGGCTGCGCGAGCACGTCGACGTCCCCACCGGCCTGAGCGCCGAGCAGCTCGCCGCCGACCTCGTGCGCGTGGGCCTGGAGGAGGAGCGCATCGTTCCTCCGGCCGTCACCGGCCCCCTCGTCGTCGGCAAGGTCCTCACCCGCGAGGCCAAGGAGCAGTCCAACGGCAAGGTCATCAACTACTGCCGCGTCGACGTCGGCCCCGAGCACAACGACGCCCCCGGCACCGGCAAGGAGCCCTCCGACCTGCCCAGCCGCGGCATCGTCTGCGGCGCCCACAACTTCGACGTCGGTGACTACGTCGTCGTCTGCCTGCCCGGCGCCGTCCTGCCCGGCGACTTCCGCATCGCCGCGCGTAAGACCTACGGGCACGTCTCCGACGGCATGATCTGCTCGGCCCGCGAGCTCGGCATCGGGGAGGACCACTCCGGCATCATCGTGCTCCAGCAGTGGCTGGCCGAGCACGGCCACGAGGGCGAGGAGCCGCCCGCACCCGGGACCGACGCCATCGGCATCCTCGGCCTGGGGGAGGAGGTCCTGGAGATCAACGTGACCCCGGACCGCGGCTACTGCTTCTCCATGCGCGGTGTGGCCCGCGAGTACTCCCACTCCACCGGCGCCCGCTTCACCGACCCCGCCGACGCCACCAACACGGGGCTGTACCCCAACGGCGTGGCCGGCGCCGGGCAGGGCGGCTACGACGTCGTCGTCCCCGAGGATCCCCAACCCATCCACGGACGCCCCGGATGCGACCGCTACGTCGCCCGCCTCGTGCGCGGCATCGACCCGAGCGCACCGTCGCCGACCTGGATGCAGGACCGCCTCACCGCCGCAGGCATGCGACCCATCTCCCTGGCCGTGGACGTCACCAACTACGTCATGCTCGACCTGGGCCAGCCGCTGCACGCCTTCGACGCCGGCAAGCTCACCGCCCCCATCGTCGTTCGTCGGGCGAAGGACGGCGAGCGCCTCGCGTTCCTCGACGAGGTCACCCGCAGCCTCGACCCCGAGGACCTGGTCATCGCCGACTCCCCGGACGGTGAGGGCTCACGGGCCCTGGTCCTGGCTGGTGTCTTCGGCGGGGCCCTCAGCGAGGTCGACGCCGACACCCGTGACGTCCTCATCGAGGCCGCCCACTTCGACCCGGTCAGCGTGGCCCGCTCCTCGCGACGCCACAAGCTGCCCACTGAGTCCTCCAAGCGCAACGAGCGCGGCGTGGACACCGAGCTGGCCCCCATTGCCGCCCAGCGCGCCGTTGACCTGCTCGTGGAGTACGGCGGCGGCACCGCCGAGCCCGTGGCCACCGACATCAACCGCACCCGGGCCCCCGAGCCCATCACCATGCGCGCCGACGCCGCCGAGCGCCTCACCGGCGTCGCCTACGGAACCGAGCGCGTCGCCAAGCTGCTCACCACCATCGGATGCACCGTGGAGCGCGGTGGCTCCGCCGACGACGGCACCGTCCTGCTGACCGTCACCCCGCCGACCTGGCGCCCGGACCTGGTGGGGCCTGCCCACCTGGCCGAGGAGATCGCCCGCCTCGACGGATACGATGCCATCCCAGTCATCGTGCCCACGGCCCCCGCCGGCACGGGGCTGAGCGCCGACCAGAGGGCCCGCCGCGACATCGTGCGCGCCCTGGCCGACGCCGGACTCACCCAGGTCCTGTCCTACCCCTTCATCGGGGACATCCACGACCTGCTCGAGATTCCCGCCGACGACGCTCGCCGACAGACGGTCCGTCTGGCCAACCCCCTGGCCGAGGACGCCCCCTACCTGCGCACCAGCGTGCTCGACTCCCTGGTCGACGTCGCCCGGCGCAACGTCTCGCGCGGCCTGACTGACGTTGCCGTCTTCGAGGTCGGCTCCGTCACCCACCCGGCCGGTACCGTTCCCGCCCCGATCCCCGGAGTCTCCGGGCGCCCCAGCCAGTCCGAGGAGGCAGCCCTCGAGGCGGGCATTCCCGCCCAGCCCACCCACGTCGGCGCCGTCATGACCGGTGAGCACGAGCGCTCCGGGGTGCTCGGGGCCGGCCGGCCCTGGGACTGGGCCGACGCCGTCGAGGTGGTCCGCACCGTGGCCGCCGCGCTCGGGGTCAAGATCGAGGTCCGCGCCCCCGAGTACCCCTACGCCCCCTGGCACCCCGGCCGCACCGCGGAGATCCGCCTGCCTGGCCGACGTCGGGGCAAGGAGATCGAGCCCGGCAGGCTCGTCGCCCACGCCGGCGAGCTCCACCCGCGGGTCGTCCGCGCGCTCGGACTCCCCGAGCGGGCCTGCGCCGTCGAGATCGACCTCGGCCCGCTGCTGGAGACCGCCCGCGATGCCGGGGCGCTCCAGGTCAAGGCCGTCTCCACCTTCCCTGCGGCCAAGGAGGACATCGCCCTGGTTGTCGACGAGACCACCACCGCCGCTGAGGTCGAGGCCCTGGTCAGGCAGGCCGCCGGGGACCTGGCCGAAGAGGTTCGCCTCTTCGACGTCTTCCGCGGTCCCCAGCTCGGTGAGGGCAAGAAGTCGCTGGCGTTCTCCCTGGTGCTGCGGGCCCCTGACCGCACGCTGACCGCCGAGGAGACTGCCGGCGTGCGCAAGCGCGTGGTCAAGCGCGCCGCCAAGCTCCTGGGAGCCGAGCTGCGCAGCTGAACCACGCAGGTCCCGCCAGCTGTTCTAGCAGCACTGACGGCCATGATGTGATGCACATCATGGCCGTCAGTGCTGCTTCAGGGCTTTTGTCGAGCAGAGGATCTCGGACAGCGGGTGTGGTCTCGGTAATACTAGGCGGCATGAAGATCCTGCTGACCTCTTCCTCCAAGCACGGGTCCACCGATGAGGTGGCCGCGGTGATTGCTGAGCGGCTCCGGGCCGCCCAGATCGATGTGGAGACCAAGCGCCCCGAGGATGTCGACAGCGTCGAGGAGTATGACGCCTTCGTCCTGGGCAGCGCGGTCTACATGACCAAGTGGACGCCGCAGGCCGTCGACTTCACCGAGCGCTTCCGTGACGTCCTCAGGGCCAGACCCGTGTGGGCCTTCTCCGTGGGGCTCTCCGGCCTGCCCAAGGGCAAGGTCTCCGACCCCATGCGCATCGGCCCGGTGCTGCTGGCCATCGACCCGGAGGACCACATGACCTTCGCGGGCCGCTTCGACCCCTCCAAGCTCAGCCTGCGCGAGCGCTCCATCGCCAAGCTCGGGGGAGCGAGTGAGGGTGACTACCGCAACTGGGACGAGGTGCGCGAGTGGGCCGACGCCATCGCCACCTCCCTCTATGACGACACGCTCACCAGTCGCCGCGACCGCTCCTAGCCCCCGGCGTCCCTGGCGTCCCCGGCCCTGAGGGCGGAGGGGAGATGAGTCACAGCAACAGACGATGAATGCATTTCTATGCATGCGGATGTATGGTTGCTGCATGACTTGGTCAGTTGCTGTTGCTGGAGCCACTGGGTACGCCGGTGGTGAGGTTCTGCGCCTGCTTACGGCCCACCCGAAGGTGGAGGTCGGCGCACTCACCGCGGCCTCGTCCGCCGGCAGTCGGCTCGGTGAGCACCATCCGCACCTGCTGTCCCTGGCGGACCGCATCGTCCAGCCCACCGAGGCGGAGATCCTCGCCGGGCACGACGTCGTCGTCCTGGCCCTGCCGCACGGGGCCTCCGGAGCCATCACGGCGGCCCTTGAGGAGCTCGCCTCGGGCGGCAGCAACGCGCCGCTACTCATCGACTGCGGCGCGGACCACCGCCTGACCAGTCAGCAGGCGTGGGAGGCCTTCTACGGCTCGGACTACGCCGGTGCCTGGACCTACGGCATGCCCGAGCTCCTGCACCACGGCGAGACGCGAGCCCGCGCCCAGCGCGAGGAGCTGGCGGCCTCCAGGCGCATCGCCGTCCCCGGCTGCAACGTCACCGCCGTCACCCTGGCGGTCCAGCCTGGCATCGCCGCCGGACTCCTCGACCCCTCACGGCTGACCGCGGTGCTGGCCGTCGGATACTCCGGTGCCGGCAAGGCGCTCAAGCCGCACCTGACCGCCGCCGAGGCGCTGGGGACGGCGCAGCCCTACGCCGTCGGCGGTACTCACCGGCACATTCCCGAGATCGTCCAGAACCTGGAGGTGGCCGGAGCCGCCGCCGGAGCAGCACGTCTGTCCTTCACTCCGGTCCTGGTCCCCATGAGCCGCGGCATCCTGGCCACCGTCACCGCCCCCATGACTGCCGCCCTGCGCGAGGCCCCTGACCCCGACGTCGCCCTGCGAGCCGCCTGGGATAACGCCTACGGGGCCACCGGTAGTGGCGAGAGCCTCATCCAGCTGCTGCCCGAGGGGACCTGGCCCACCACCGGCACCGTCCTGGGGAGCGGAACCGCCACCGTTCAGGTCACCATCGACCGTGGTGCGGAGGCCGTCGTGGCCATGTGCGCCATCGACAACCTCGGCAAGGGCACCGCCAGCGCCGCCGTTCAGTCCCTCAACCTCGCCCTCGGGCTGGAGGAGACCACCGCCATCACCACCCAAGGAGTCGCACCGTGAGCGTGACCGCAGCACAGGGTTTCCGCGCCGCCGGCGTGCGCGCAGGCCTCAAGGCCTCCGGCAAGCCCGACCTCGCCCTCGTCGTCAATGACGGGCCGCTGGACACCGCGGCCGGGGTGTTCACCACCAACCGCGTCGTTGCCGCCCCCGTGGTCTGGTCACGCCGGCTCCTGGCCGGCCAGGAAGACGGGCAGGCGGGCCACGCCCGCGCCATCGTCCTCAACTCCGGCAGCGCCAACGCCTGCACCGGCGCCCAGGGCCTGGAGGACACCGAGGCCACCGCTGTCCGTGCCGCCGGCCTGCTGGGCGCCGAACCGGACCAGGTCCTGGTCTGCTCCACGGGCGTCATCGGGGAGCGCATCGACATGCCCGTCCTCCTGGAGGGCGTCGACGTCGCGGCCCTCGCCCTGGCCGATACGCCTCAGGCCGGTACCGATGCCGCCACCGCCATCATGACCACCGACACCGTCTCCAAGGAGGACGCCCTCACGGTCGGTACCGGCGAGCAGAGCTGGACCATCGGCGGCATGATTAAGGGCGTGGGCATGCTGGCCCCAGGGTTGGCCACCATGCTCGCCGTCATCACCACCGACGCCGTCCTCACCCCTGAGCAGGCGCAGGACGCCCTGGCCTCCGCCACGATGCGCACCGTCAACCGGATCAACTCCGACGGGTGCATGTCCACCAACGACACGGTTCTCCTGCTGGCCTCCGGAGCCTCCGGTACCACGCCCTCCCAAGACGAGCTCGACGAGGCGCTCACCGAGGTGATGAGCCGGCTCGGCCGGCGCCTGGTGACCGACGCCGAGGGTGCCACCCACGACATCGCCATCACCGTCTCCGGAGCCGTCAGCGAGGAGGCCGCCGAGGCCGCAGCCCGCACCGTCAGCTCCTCCAACCTCCTCAAGTGCG
Organism: Actinomyces sp. SKVG-SVH-4(1); assembly: GCF_048514265.1. Classification (NCBI taxonomy): domain Bacteria; kingdom Bacillati; phylum Actinomycetota; class Actinomycetes; order Actinomycetales; family Actinomycetaceae; genus Actinomyces; species Actinomyces sp. SKVG-SVH-4(1). The sequence goes on from NZ_JBGEVE010000001.1 coordinate 492,194, forward strand.
CCGTCGCCGGGGCCGACCCCAACTGGGGGCGCATCCTCTCCCAGCTGGGGACCGTGCCCGAGGACGTGTGCCCCTTCAACCCCGACGAGGTCGACGTCGCCATCAACGGCATCACGATCTTCAGCCACGGCGCTCCCCAACCCAACCGGGACGCGGTGGACATGAGCCCACGCGAGACCCGCATCGACATCGAGCTGTCTGCGGGCCCGGCCCAGGCCACCGTGTGGACCAACGACCTCACTCACGGATACGTCACCATCAACGCGGACTACACGACATGAAACGTACCCCCCTCGACCCACAGACCAAGGCATCCGTCCTGCTGGAGGCCGTGCCGTGGCTGCGCACCTACAAGGGCGCCACCATGGTCATCAAGTACGGCGGCAACGCCATGGTCAACGATGAGCTCAAACGCGCCTTCGCCCAGGACATCCTCTTCCTGCACCAGGTCGGGGTGCGCCCCGTCGTCGTTCACGGTGGCGGACCCCAGATCAACGCGATGCTCAAGCGGCTGGGCATCACCTCGGAGTTCCGCGGAGGACTGCGCGTCACCACTCCCGAGGTCATGGACGTGGTCCGCATGGTGCTCACCGGTTCCGTGCAGCGCGAGCTCGTCTCCCTGCTCAACACCGACGGCTCCGCCGCCGTCGGCATCAGCGGTGAGGACGGTGGTCTCCTGCGAGCCCGGCAGCGGCTGGCCACGGTGGACGGGAACAAGGTCGACGTCGGCCTGGTCGGCGACGTCGTCGACGTCAGTCCTCAGCCCATCATCGACCTGCTCGACCAGGGCCGCATCCCGGTCATCTCCTCGGTCGCCCCGCTGACGACGGACTCCGAGACCGTCCTCAACGTCAACGCCGACACGGCCGCCGCCGCGATCGCCGTGGCCCTCAAGGCCCGCACCCTGCTCATGCTCACCGACGTTGAGGGGCTCTACTCCGCATGGCCAGACCGCAGCACACTGGTGCCCTTCATCAGTACCGCCGCGCTGGAGGAGCTCCTGCCCACGCTCGAGGCCGGGATGATCCCCAAGATGGAGGCCTGCCTGCGGGCCGTCTACGGGGGAGTCGCGCAGGCGCACGTCGTCGACGGACGCCAGGCCCACAGCATGCTGCTCGAGATCGTCACCGACCAGGGAGTCGGCACCGTCATCCACCCCGGAGACGCTCCGGTCCCACCACTGAACGGAGGCAAGAGCCTATGACCCACTCCTCGCAAGCACCGGCACCCACCGCGGAGGCGAAGGGACCCGGCACCGGCAACGCCGGCTGGCTGGCGCGCTACACCGACGCCGTCATGAACACCTTCGGCACCCCGGGCCGGGTCCTGGTCCGGGGGAGGGGCGCCCACGTCTGGGACGCCGACGGTCAGGAGTACATCGACCTGCTGGCAGGCATCGCCGTCAACTGCCTGGGCCATGCGCACCCCGCGATCGTCCGGGCCGTCACCGAGCAGCTCTCCGAGCTGGGGCACGTGTCGAACTTCTTCACCACCCCCGCCCAGGTCGGCCTCGCCGAGGAGCTCGTCCGGCTCACCTTCCCCAACCGTCCCGCTCACGACTCCCGCGTCTTCCTGGCCAACTCCGGCACCGAGGCCAATGAGGCCGCCTTCAAGATCGCCCGCCGCCACGGCGGGAGCCGGCGCCCCCGCGTCCTGGCCCTCCAGGACGCCTTCCACGGCAGGACCATGGGCGCGCTGGCCCTGACCCACAAGGCCGCCTACCGCGAGCCCTTCGAGCCGCTGCCCGGAGGAGTCGAGTTCATCCCCGCCGGCGACATCGAGGCCCTGCGCACCGCGCTGGGGCCGGATGTGGCGGCACTCATCGTCGAACCCATTCAGGGCGAGGCCGGGGTGCGTGAGCTGCCCGCCGGATACCTGGAGGCGGCCCGCGAGCTGACCGAGGCCGCCGGCGCGTTGCTCATCATCGATGAGGTCCAGACCGGAATGGGACGCACCGGCGCCTGGATGGCCCACCACCTGCTGGCCCCGGGCGTCGTCCCCGACGTCGTCACCCTGGCCAAGGGACTGGGCGGAGGAATCCCCATCGGCGCAGTCGTCGCCACTGGGCAGGCCGCCGCTCTTCTCGAGCCGGGGCAGCACGGCACCACCTTCGGCGGCAACCCGGTGGCCTGTGCAGCAGCCCTCGCCGTCATCGGTACCATCCGCAGCCAGGCCCTGCTGGAGCGGGTTCAGCAGCTCGGCTCGGCCTGGTCTAGGCAGCTGGCAGCCGTTGACGGAGTCGATCAGGTGCGCGGCCGCGGCCTGCTGCTCGGCGTCGGGCTGGAGGACGGGCTCCCACCCGCTGCTGAGATCGCCGCTGCCCTGGCGGCCCGCGGCTTCATCGTCAACGCGCCGCGCCCCGACACGATCCGCCTGGCTCCCCCCTTCATCCTCTCCGACGATGACGCCAGGGCGTTCACCACCACGTTGTCCGAGGTTCTTGCTCGGGCACAGTCAGAGAAAGCCGGTTCATGAGCGCCGCCATCGAGGCCTCTCAGCGTGATCTGGAGGCAACGGCCCCCCTGGTGCCCGGGACCAAGACCGCCAGGCACGCCAGCATCGTCCAGATCCTGTCGCGCGAACGCATCCGCTCGCAGGCCGAGTTGCGCAAGGCCCTGGCACAGCGCGGTATCAGCACCACTCAGGCCACGCTCTCACGGGACTTGGTGGAGCTGCGGGCCACGAAGATCCGCGCCCCGGGCGGAGAACTCATCTACTCCATGCCCGAGGCCGGTGCCCCCGGCCAGGTCCCTACTGGTGCCCTCTTAGAGACGGAGGAGACCGAGGACTCCCTGCGCGCCCACACCACCGCCCGCCTGTCCCGGTGGTGCGCCGAGCTGCTGGTCACCGCCGAGTGGGCCGGTCCCCAAGTGGTCCTGCGAACTCCCGCCGGCGCCGCCCAGCTGCTCGCCGGGGCCGTCGACGACGCCATGATGCCCGGCGTCATGGGGTGCATCGCCGGCGACGACACCGTCCTGGTCATCACCCGCGGCGCCCAGGTCGCGGCCGACGTGGCCAGACACCTGCTCGCCCTGGCCGACCCCTCGGCCCGAGCCTGACCTCTCCCCACCACCCTTGACATCCCCCAGTCACCTCGGCGCCGCTGCGGCGGCGTCATCACGAAGAGAAGAGTGATCCCATTGAGCATCCACAAGGACCGTGTCGTCCTGGCCTACTCCGGAGGCCTGGACACGTCCGTCGCCATCGGCTGGATCGGCGAGGCCACCGGTCGTGAGGTTGTGGCCGTCGCCGTCGACGTCGGCCAGGGCGGCGAGGACCTTGAGGTGATCCGTCAGCGAGCCCTCGACTGCGGCGCCGTCGAGGCCTATGTCGCCGACGCCCGCGACGAGTTCGCCAACGACTACTGCATGCCGGCGCTCAAGGCCAACGCCCTCTATGAGGGGACCTACCCGCTCGTCTCGGCCCTGTCCCGCCCCGTCATCGCCCGTCACCTGGTCAAGGCCGCCCGCGAGTTCGGCGCGCACACCGTGGCGCACGGCTGCACCGGCAAGGGCAACGACCAGGTCCGCTTCGAGGTCTCCATCACCTCCATGGCCCCCGACATGGACTGCATCTCCCCAGTACGCGACCTGGCGCTGACCCGTGACGTAGCCATCGACTACGCCGAGAAGCACAACCTGCCGATCGAGACCACCAAGCACAACCCCTTCTCCATCGACCAGAACGTCTGGGGCCGCGCCATTGAGACCGGGTACCTCGAGGATCTGTGGAACGCCCCCACCAAGGACGTCTACGTCTACACCGATGACCCCGCCTACCCGCCCCTGCCCGACGAGGTGATCCTGACCTTCAAGGAGGGCATCCCCGTAGCGATCGACGGGCGCGACGTCAGCCCCCTGGAGGCGATTCAGGAGCTCAACCGCAGGGCCGGCGCCCAGGGCGTGGGGCGTATCGACATGGTCGAGGACCGGCTCGTGGGGATCAAGTCCCGCGAGATCTACGAGGCCCCCGGCGCCGTGGCCCTGATCGAGGCGCACCGGGCGCTCGAGGCCGTCACCCTGGAGCGCATGCAGCACCGCTACAAGCGGAGCATGGAGCAGACCTGGGCCGATCTCGTCTACGAGGCCCAGTGGTACTCCCCGCTCAAGCGCTCCATGGACGCCTTCATCGAGGATACGCAGCGCTACGTCAACGGTGATATTCGCATGGTCCTGCACGGCGGTCGGGCGACCGTCAACGGGCGCCGCTCCGAGACGGGCCTGTACGACTTCAACCTGGCCACCTACGAGAGCGGAGACACCTTCGACCAGTCCTCCTCGCGGGGATTCATCGAGATCTACGGGATGCAGTCCAAGCTCGCCGCCGCCCGCGACGTGCGCGCCGGCAACGATCGGGGATTCTGACTGAGCCGCACCGCCGGTCCCACCACCTCGAAGCACTCGGCTACGTGGCCGCTTGCGCCTCGTTGTGGTGGGGCTGGCGGCGCAGCCAGCGGGAGTCGTCATTGGCGTAGGCGTAGTAGCCGCCGATCAGCAGCCCTCCGCCCACGAAGTTGCCCAGCAGGGCCACAGCCACGTTCCCCAGCGCCGGCAGGACATCGATCCCGTGCGTCAGGCCGACGACGGTGAACAGGACCGTGTTGGCCACGGAGTGCTCCAGGCCGAGGAAGGCGAAGACGAACACGGAGATGAGCATCGCGAAGATCTTGGACCAGTCCTCGTGGATGAAGCCGTTGTAGATGAGGAGCATCGCCAGGTTAATCATGAAGTTGCACAGGACCGCCCGCACGAAGAGGTCCCCGATCCCCGAGGCCGACGACAGGTAGTGGAGCTTGGCGGCCACGGAGTGCACGGCCTGCTCGCCGGTTGCCGCCCCCACGAGGGTGGAGAAGCGGTACATGGCCGCGAAGACCAGCCCTCCGGCGAAGTTGCCGGCCAGGCACATGACCAGCACCCTCAGGGCCCGCCACGTCGAGATCCGCTTGTAGTAGTGGCCGATGGCCACCACCATCATGTTGCTGGTGAGCAGCTCGGACTTCGTGTAGTAGATGAAAACGAGAGCGGGGCCGAAGGACAGAGCCCCGAGCATCTTCCCGATCCCCGCCAGCGAGGTGTTTCCGACGCGCAGGCCGTCGAAGACGCCGACGATGGCGTAGTTCACGATATAGAAGACCGCCACGATCATGCCGGCCATGGCCGCGCGCATGAGATAGCGGTGGGCGATCACCCCGGTCATCCGGGTCTTGGTCTCGAGGGCCTCGAGCACGGTGGAGATGAACTGCTTGCCTGGGAAAAGTGCGTCTTGTTCGGCGGGCATTGGCTCATCATGGCATTGCGTGCCAACCGAGATACAGGCCTTTCTTCCTTCCCGTTGGTCGGGGTTGCTGGTCCTGGTCCCGCTTCCGTATCTTCCTCAAGATTGCGTGGGTCGTTTTGTCTACGAGCCACGACAGGGCCTGTCCAGACTGATCGTTGAGGAACCTGTGCGGGCAGATGGGCCATGATGGAGCCATGAGTCAGTTCTCCAGCCAGTCCGCTCAGCCATCCGCTGCCCAAACCGTCGCCTCAGAAGCTCAGCAGGACGCGACCCCCGCCGGCGTCAGCCTGTGGGGCGGACGCTTCTCAGGAGGACCCGCCGACGCGCTGGCGGCCCTGTCGGTGAGCACCCACTTCGACTGGCGCCTGGCCCGCTACGACATCGCCGGCTCCCGGGCCCACGCCCGCGCCCTGGCACAGGCCGGTCTGCTGGATACGGGCCAGCTGTCCGGCATGCTGGAGGCCCTGGAGCGTCTCGAGGCCGACGTCGTCGCCGGCATCTTCGCCCCGGAGGCCACCGACGAGGACGTCCACACCGCCCTGGAGCGCGGCCTCATCGAGCGCGCCGGCGACGACCTGGGGGGCCGTCTGCGTGCCGGGCGCAGCCGCAACGACCAGATCGCCACCCTCATCCGCATGTACCTGCGCGACCAGGCCCGCCACGTTGCCGGACTCATCCTCGACGTCGTCGATGCCCTCATCGACCAGGCCGCCCAGGCCTCCGACGCCATCATGCCCGGACGCACCCACATGCAGCACGCCCAGCCGGTGCTCGTTGCCCACCAGCTGCTGGCTCACGCCTGGCCGCTCATGCGTGACGTCGAGCGCCTGGAGGACTGGGACTCCCGTGCCGCCGTGAGCCCCTACGGCTCCGGCGCGCTGGCGGGCAACACGCTCGGCATGGACCCCGATGCCGTGGCCGCCGACCTCGGCTTCGAGGCGGCCGTGGAGAACTCCATCGACGGTACCGCCGCTCGCGACGTCGTCGCCGAACTGAGCTTCGTCCTCGCGATGGTCGCGGTGGACGTCTCGCGCCTGAGCGAGGAGGTCATCGTCTGGAACACCAAGGAGTTCAACTTCGTCACCTTGGACGACTCCTACTCCACGGGCTCGTCCATCATGCCGCAGAAGAAGAACCCGGACGTGGCTGAGCTCGCCCGCGGCAAGGCCGGGCGCCTCATCGGCGACCTGACCGGGCTGCTCGCCACCCTCAAGGCCCTGCCCCTGGCCTACAACCGGGACCTGCAGGAGGACAAGGAGCCGGTCTTCGATGCTGTCGACACTCTGGCCGTCCTCCTGCCGGCCGTCAGCGGCATGGTGAGCACGATGACCCTCCACTACGAGCGCATGGCGGAGCTCGCCCCTCAGGGGTTCTCCCTGGCTACTGATATCGCGGAGTGGCTGGTTAAGAACGGTGTGCCATTCCGCAGCGCCCACGAGATCTCCGGTGCCTGCGTGCGCGAGTGCGAGAAGCGCGGCATTGAGCTGTGGGACCTGACAGATGCCGACTTCGCCGCCATTGATGAGAGGCTCACCCCGGGGGTGCGGGAGGTCCTCTCAGCCGAGGGCTCGGTGGCGGCCCGTACCGGGCACGGCGGCACCGCCCCGGTGCGTGTGGTGGAGCAACTCGCCCGTGCCATCGCCCGCAGCGCCGAGCTGCGAGTCTTCGCCTGGGAGGGCTCCCTGCTGGACGGCCCCGCCGGTCCCCAGTGGCCCGAGCCCAGTGAGACCGATGAGGGGTGGGGCGAGGAGGACCAGGACTGAGCCGGGGCGGCAGGACGATGCCGGGTGATGGCGTGAGAGAGACGGCGACCGAGCTGAGCGCCGAGGTCGCCTCACTGCTCAGATGTGACAGTCTGGAGGCGGCCCCGGCGCTGCTGGGCGCCGTCATCACCGTTGCCGACTCGGCCGGGCGTGTCGCGATCCGCCTGACCGAGGTGGAGGCCTACCGCGGCGAGAAGGACCCGGGCTCCCACGCCTTCCGGGGACGCACGGCGCGCAACGCCTCCATGTTCGAGGCCGGCGGGTGCATCTACGTTTACTTCACCTACGGCATGCACCATTGCCTCAACATCGTCACCGGACCTGCCGGGGTCTCACGCGCGGTGCTGCTGCGCGGGGGAGAGGTCGTCGAAGGGCTCGAGCAGGCCAGGGGACGCCGCCCCGCAGCCCGCACTGACCGCGACCTGGCCCGTGGCCCGGCCAGACTGTGCGCCGCACTGGGACTGGACCGCTCCGACGACGGCGCGCTGCTGGGCGGGCCGGGATCACGCATCTGCCTGACGCTGCCGCAGCAGGCACCGGATGCCGGACGCATTCGCCGCGGACCGCGCACCGGGGTGGCCGGCCCCGGGGGAGACGGAGAAGCCTTCCCGTGGCGCTTCTGGCTGGACGGAGAGCCCACCGTCTCGCCATACCGGCCGGCCGTCACCAGGCGACGCTCACAGGGCTGAACCTCGCCGAGCTCGACTCCGATGGGTCTCCACTTGCCCACGCCACTCCTGTCCGCTAATAATGGGTACACAGATTATCGTCGCAAAGACTATTTGTGGTGCGGAACCGCCGAGCGCGGAGGACGAGGAAGGGGACGGCCATGTGGTCGACTGAGTGCCAACGGACAGTGGATCTCCCGGCGGAGGTCCTGTGGGAGACCTGGATCAAGGTTCTCTCCGGTGACATCGAGCTCCCCCAGGGAGATCGCTACGAGCCGCGCGAGCCCGTGGGACCCGGCGCCTCGATCACGATGACTCCGGAGGGCCAGGACAGTATCGAGATCACGGTGATCCGCTGGGAACCCCCTCATGTCCAGGCGGACCGGGTCTCCTACGGGGGAGTGGAGCTGACCTTCACCCACTCCTTCATACCCGCGCAGACACAAGGGAAGAGCGTTGTGACCACCCGCCTCGACATCGACGGCCCCGGTGCCGACGATGTAGGCCCGACGATCGGTCCGGGAATCGCCGAGGACTTTCCGCAGGCCATCGACTCGCTCGTTGAGGCTGCTAGGGTCGATATGTGAAGACAAGGTTCCAGGGTCCTGAGGCGAGCCCCGGCTTCCTCATGTGGAGGGCCGCGCTGGCCTGGCAGCGAGACATCGCTGCCGCCCTGGAGCCAGTTGGACTGACACACTCCCAGTTCGTCCTCCTGGCCTGCACGCAGTGGCTCGAGGAGCACGGGGACGGGGCCAGCCAGGTGATGGTCGCGACCCAGGCGGGAATGGACGTGAAGACCACCAGCCAGGTGCTGCGCCGGCTGGAGCGGGCCGGTCTGGTGTCGCGGCAGCCGGATCCCAAGGACGCCCGTGCCCGGATCGTGACCATGACAGCGGCAGGGAGAGATGTCGGGGCCCGGGCAACGCGTTTGGTGGAGGACGCCGATGAGGCGTACTTCGCTGCCGTGCCCCACCTGCGCGAGGCACTGCTGCGTGAAGCCGGCGTCGTAGCGCGCGGATCAGCGACGCAGCCCAACGCGGAAACCGCTGCGTCTACCGACCGGGCTGAGAGCCCCAAGACCTCGAGCGACACAGCCGGTCCGACCACGGCGGCTGCTCCACCAGGCTCCCGCAGTGGCCAGTGACTACTGGAACCACAACGTCGCCTTTCACCGGCGCATCGTGCGGGACGCGGCGCTGCGCGGTGGAAGCGCGCTCGATGTCGGATGCGGTGACGGGCTCCTGCTCGCACGTCTGGCGGCGGTGTGCCGGTGCGCCGTCGGACTTGAAACCGACGAGCAGGCAGTGGCTCGAGCGCGCAGACGTCTCGAACGGACTCCGCAGGCCGAAGTGCTGCTCGACGACGTCATGGATCTGGACCTTCCTCAGCGCATCGGCACCTTTGAGACGGTCACCTGCGTGGCCACGCTGCACCACCTCCCACTGGAACCCGCCCTGGTGAGGCTGAGTCAGCTGGTGGCACCCGGTGGGCGTCTGATCGTCGTCGGCTTGGCCGCCAACAAGAGCCTGTGGGACTGGACGCTGTCCGCACTGGCCGTCCTGCCTCTGCACGTGGTCGGTGCCCTGCGACGGGAGAGCTCAGACATCGGTGTGGTCACTCGTGTTCCACGAGAGTCCCTGGCCGAGATTCGTAGGGCGGCAGTCCGGCTGCTTCCCGGGGCCAGGACGCGACGGCGCTTCTACTACCGATACACCCTCATATGGGATCGCCCGACTGAGGGCTCGTGAAGGCTCCCCGTATCCGGCTCACGGCTCCGTGGCCCGGCCTCTTCGTGGAAGCCGAGCCGGAGCATGGCAGACTATCTGCGCCGGAGGTATCAGCCGGACCCGAGCGTGACGCGCCGGGATCATGCGTGCGGCAAGCACGACAACCCACGGAAGGCGACTGGACAGTGACGGACATCCTGGACGAACTGCAGTGGCGCGGGCTCATCGCCCAGCACACCGACATTGACGCGCTGCGAGCGGCGCTCAGCGACGGGGCCGTCACCTTCTATTGCGGGTTCGACCCCACGGCGCCGAGCCTTCACCACGGGCACCTCGTAGCCGTCAAGGTCATGCGCCATCTTCAGCTCGCCGGGCACCGTCCGCTGGCACTCGTGGGTGGGGCGACCGGCCTCATCGGCGACCCGCGCGCCAAGGGGGAGCGCAGCCTCAACACCAAGGATGTTGTCGCAGGCTGGGCGGCCAGCCTGCAGGAACAGCTCGAGAACCTTCTCGACTTCAGCGGGGACAACCCGGCGCAGATCGTCAACAACCTGGACTGGACCCAGGCGATGAGCGCCATCGACTTCCTGCGGGACCTGGGCAAGCACTTCCGCATGGGCACCATGCTCTCCAAGGACATCGTCGCCCGGCGCCTGGCCAGCGAGGAGGGCATCTCCTACACCGAGTTCAGCTACCAGGTCCTCCAGGCCAACGACTACCTCGAGCTCTACCGACGCTATGGCTGCACCCTGGAGGTCGGAGGCAACGACCAGTGGGGCAATCTCGTGGGCGGGATGGACCTCATCCACAAGGTCGAGGGCGCCTCGGTCCACGTCATGACCAACCCGCTCATCACCAAGGCCGACGGCACCAAGTTCGGTAAGTCCGAGGGCGGGGCGATCTGGCTCAACCCCGAGATGCTCAGCCCCTACGCCTTCTACCAGTTCTGGCTCCAGGTCGACGACGCCGACGTCGTGCGCTTCCTCAAGGTCTTCACTTTCCTGGAACGCGAGGAGATTGAGCGCCTGGAGGCGGTGACGGCCGAGAACCCGAAGGCACGTGAGGCGCAGCGGGTTCTGGCGCACGAAGTCTGCACGTGGGTTCACGGAGCCGACGCGACTGCCCAGGCCAAAGCGGCGACCTCCGCACTGTGGGGCCGCGGCGACCTCGCCGACATCGATGAGGCGACGATCCTGGCGGCCACGGCTGATCTCGCCTCCGGTGACGTGGCAGTCGGACAGACCACGATCGTGGACTTGCTCGTGGGTACGGGGCTGGAGCGCGGGCGCAATGCGGCCCGCAAGACCATTGCCGGAGGCGGGGCCTACATCAACAACGTCAAGGTGGCCGACGAGACCGCGGTCATCGGTCCCGAGCACCTGCTCGCCGGGGGAGTGGTGCTGGTGCGCAAGGGACGGCGGAACCTGGCCGTCGGACGTGCGGTTTAGGCTCCACCGTCAAGGGAAAGCCTTACCTTGCGAACACGGTTGTTGAGCGGTGACGATGCCTTGTGGGCACCGTCACCGCTCATCAGTTTGACGGGTTGGTGGTCGGTGCGTAATGTTCTCTCCGGCCCGAAACGGGGAGGATGAATTTCCTCAGACCGGCCGGGGACTGAGAACTGAAGAGAGCCGAAGAGAGACGAGGGTCACCGCCCATTCGTTTGACTCAGAGAATCCGGCTCGCTAAAGTTTCTCAGGCGCTTCTGAGAGCGAAGCGAAAGGCAAAATGCCTTACGATAAGTTCTCGGTGGGTGTGTTGTTTGAGAACTCGATAGTGTGTCATGTTTTTTATGCCATGGCCCTGGGGGCTGCGCATGATTTTGGTTGTGTGTGGTTGTTGGGGTTTTGTTTTGTTTTGGTTTGCCTGGCCCTTGTTTTGGGGTTGGGTTGGGCCTGGTCTGGTTTTCTGGACTGTTGTACTGACTTTGGGTTCTGGCTGGCTGTTTGTGGTTGGTTGGGGCTTGAATTTTGTTGGTTTTGTTTGGAGAGTTTGATCCTGGCTCAGGACGAACGCTGGCGGCGTGCTTAACACATGCAAGTCGA